>NC_020156.1:2047500-2358688 GCF_000332115.1 Nonlabens dokdonensis DSW-6 | reverse complement strand
TTGTTTTATTAAGGGGGAAATGATAAGGTTAGGTAAAGTTATTGCTTTATTCGCTTTCGCGAAAGCTAACTCTATAAAAAACAGAAAGATAATTATTAAAACTAAAATTATTTAATCCTAATCGCTAGTAAATGTAATAGCAAAGCAGGTTGTATTTCTTTTACTAAAAATTGCGTAAAAGAAAAACTCCCTTAAACAAAATGTTTAAAGGAGCGTTTGTAAATTGTATTTAGGATGCTATTACTTAGCAATATTAACCGCTCGTGTTTCTCTAATTACGGTAACTTTCACTTGACCAGGATAGGTCATATCTGTTTGTATTTTTTGTGAAATCTCAAATGATAATTGTGCAGCACGATCATCATTAATCTTTTCACTTTCTACCATGACACGCAACTCACGACCTGCTTGTATCGCATATGCCTTTTCTACTCCTTTAAATCCAAAAGCGATATCTTCTAAATCTTTTAATCGCTGAATATATGAATCGAGTACTTGTCTTCTTGCTCCTGGACGTGCACCGCTTATCGCATCACAAACCTGTATGATAGGAGATAGTAAAGAGGTCATTTCTATCTCGTCGTGGTGTGCTCCTATTGCATTACATACTTCTGGTTTTTCACCGTGCTTTTCAGCCAGCTTCATACCTAGTATTGCGTGCGGCGTTTCATCTTCCGTTTCTGGTACTTTACCAATATCGTGGAGTAGTCCTGCCCTTTTTGCTAACTTAGGATTAAGTCCTAACTCAGAAGCCATTGTTCCACAAAGCTTTGCTACTTCTCTACTGTGCTGTAATAAATTCTGTCCATAAGAAGAACGGTATTTCATACGACCTACCATTTTAATCAATTCTGGATGTAAACCATGAATTCCTAAATCGATAACAGTGCGCTTTCCTACCTCTGCAATTTCTTGATCGATTTGCTTTCTAGTTTTGGCTACAACTTCTTCAATACGTGCTGGGTGAATACGACCGTCAGTAACTAATTTATGTAATGATAAACGCGCTACTTCTCTACGCACACTATCAAAACAAGAAAGAATAATTGCATCTGGAGTATCGTCCACAATAATCTCTACGCCTGTGGCAGCTTCAATAGCCCTAATATTACGTCCTTCACGACCTATAATTCTACCTTTAACATCATCGCTTTCTAGATTAAATACAGATACACAGTTTTCTACTGCTTCTTCTGTTCCTATACGCTGGATCGTATTGATAATTACTTTGCGGGCTTCTTGTTGGGCTGTAAGTTTTGCTTCTTCAATGGTCGTTTGAATAATTCCCATTGCCTCTGTTTTGGCTTTATCTTTTAAAGATTCTACCAGTTGCTTTTTTGCATCTTCACCAGACATACCACTTATGACTTCAAGCTGTTTTACTTGGGATTCATGTAGCTTGTCCACTTCTTCCATACGTTTGTAGACAGATTCTCTTTTCCCTTCTACGTCTTTAAGTTTGCTCTCTAAAGATTGCGATAATTTTTTGTTTTTTGAAAGCTCATTAGATACAGCAGATTCTTTATCTTTTGTTCGTTTCTCAGAATCTTTCATTTTTTGTTCTCTAGCCATGATTTCTTTCTCATGCTTAGATTTAAGATCCATAAACTTTTCCTTACCTCTATAAAGCTTCTCGCTGGTAATTTTATCTCCTTTGACTTCGGCTTCTTTGAGAATGCTCTCTGCTTCTTTCTTTGCGTTTGCAATAAGGCTGGACGCTTTTCCTTTTTCTACTATTGATTTTGCTATAAAAAAGCCTATTGCTAGACCTATTATGAGCGCCACTACTGCGGCTATAATTGTCATTGATTCCATTGGTTATTGTATATAAAAAAACCTACACGAGTTTGGGTTTTGTATGAACTCCTTAAATAAAGTTTAAGGCTAACTGGCTGATCAAGGATCCGACTCATACGTTCGGCTTGCTTTTACAACCACGACTCACCTTTTTTAAAGAATTATGTGTTGAGTTCACCAAAAAATGAAACAAGTGTAGGTAGTAATTGTTTTTATTTAAAGAACGATTATGACAATTGCTTATCTAGCAACATATTAAGAACCTGTAATTGTTCTCTAGCTTGTTCTACATCAGCACTATCATCTATAACTATTTGCTCAGACTTTGCGGCAAACTGTAAAGCACACATGGCAAGAAGATCTTGTTTATCTCTTACCGCGTAACTTTGTTCTAGTTGCTTTATCATGGCTTCTATACTTTTTGCTGCTTTACGCAAACCTTCTTCACGAGAAGGATCGATAGTAAGAGGATAAACTCTATCAGCTACTGATATTTTAATTTTAAGTTTATCCACTGTTTTAAGTCAATTGTGCAATACACTGGTCGATTTCTCTAATGAGTGCATTTATTTTGAGCTTTGTTTTTGTTTTGTAATCATCACTACCTAGCATCGCATTAGCTGTTTTAAGCGCTACATTTCTATCTTCACTTTCCTTAAACGCAGTAATAAGCGCATTATTCTCTTTTTCAAGTTCAAAAATGCGTTGATCCTTATCACTCATCTGAGCCTTTAATCTATTGTTCTCAGATATTAAAGTCTTGATCTTTAGTTCTATTTCAGAAATCTGAGAAGATAATGTAGGCATACGTACTAATTAAATGCTGTAACTACAAATCTAGGATTACCTTGTGACAATTCAAATATTTATGGAACAAAGTTTGAAAAGCTTTATTTAATTCGTTTAAATAACTTTCACATAATGAACTCCTTTAAATTTTTTCAATTTGCTAAAAAATTCGTTTTTTGCACTATGTCTTTGCCATATTTTACTTCCGTAACGATGCTATGCAAGCAAAATATGACTTCAACACATCACAAAATCCTTAATTTTCGCTTAAATTCAAAAAGTTCAAACGAGTTCTATATATTTATCCTATGATAAGACACTTATTTTGTTTTCTGGCGTTTTTTTTATTGATTTCTCGCTTTGGCGAAAGCCAAACTATTAAAAATCTTCCTCAAGATTACTTTGTTAATCCGCTTGATATAGATTTGAAATTGAGTGGTACTTTTGGAGAATTAAGGTCTAATCATTTTCACAGTGGTCTAGATATTAAAACAAATCAGCGCACAGGTGCAAAAGTTTATGCCAGTGCTTCTGGTTATGTGAGCCGTATAAAAATTGAAAGATATGGGTACGGGAAAGCGCTTTACATTACGCATCCTAACGGCTACACGACTGTTTATGCCCATTTAAAAAAGTTCTCCCCTCGCATAGAGGCTTATTTAAAGAAAAAACAATACGCAAAAGAAAGTTACTCCATCCAGCTCTACCCTACAGATCTAGAATTAAGAGTCGATCAAGGTGAGGTGGTTGCTTATAGTGGTAATTCTGGTGGTAGCGGTGGACCGCATTTACATTTTGAAATAAGAGATAGTGCTGCAAGACCTTTAAACCCTATGATGATGGGAATTGAAATCCCAGATACTAAGAGACCTCTGGTAAAACAAATTAAAGCATTTCCACTAAGCAAAACTTCCACGATAAACGGTAAACATGAAGCCCAGTTACTACGTCTTATCCCTTTAAAAGGTGGGAAATTCAAAGTAGAAGAATTTAGTGCTTATGGTGACATAGGAATAGGCGTGAATACAAGTGATCAACAAAACGGTGCCAATAATCAAAATGGAACTTTTCATATTGCTAGCTTTTTTAACGGGACTAAAAACTTTGAAATGACCTTTGATCGATACGCTTTCAGTGAATCCAGACATATCAATCAATTGATCGATTATGAACATTTCAAGAAAACTAAAAGTCGTATTTCTAGACTTTATATCCCTAATAATAGCCCGCTTAGTCTTTATGAAGACCATGTGAATAATGGAGTATTACAGATAGTTGATCCTGGTACAACACATTTATATCGTATTGAAATAGCTGACTATAAAGAAAATAAAGTGCAAATTAATATGAGTATTAAGAACGATGCTGCACCAGACTCAATAGTTCTTAATCAAGGCGACCAGCTTACCTTTGTAGACCATAACATGACTTATAGAAATAGTAGTGGTCCTTACACTTTAATGATTCCTAAAGGAGCTTTGTATGAAAGTGTCTTTTTGGATTTGCAGCAAAGCTCAGATACTATAAAAGTTCATAGTGATATTGTTCCTTTACATAAGAATATGATCATAACTTACGACGCCAGTGCAAAAAAGGACGACAATTTAAAACAATACTACATAGGTCGCGTGACAGATTGGGGCGCGGTTTATCATGTCAATACGAGAAGAAAAGGAAACATTCTCAGCGCGAGCACTCGTACATTAGGCACTTATGCCATCAGTAAAGACGATGTTGATCCTACGATAAAACCTATTAATTTCAAGAACAAACAGTGGATTTCTAAAAATAAAACACTAAAACTCAAAATAGCAGATGCTGATACTGGAGTTGATGCATATCGAGCAACAGTGAACGGTAAATTCATTTTAATGGAATACGATTATAAAACTGGAATACTTACACACGATTTTGACGATGGAGTCGTTACTGATACAGAAAATGAGCTCAAAGTAATCGTTACCGATAACGTAGGAAATAGTACTACATTTGAAGCTACATTTTTTCGTAAAAGCTAATACTACAATTTGAAGAACTTCTTACTTTTCATCGCGTTACTTATAACCGGATTCTTACACGCACAAAATGCTGTCATTCAAGGAATTATTTTAAATGAAAATAATCAACCTATACCTAACGCGAGTATAAAGGTTGCTGGAACAACTATAGGAACCGCAACAGATGACACTGGATTTTACAGACTAGTAGTGCCAGCAAATCAAAAAATTACTATTGTTTTTAGTTCCATTTCTTATAAAACAGCGAGACAAAACTTTGAATTAGACGGTAGAGCCATTTTTGAATTTAATCCAGTCTTAAGTACAGTAATTGAGCAAATAGTAGAGGTTTACATCAGCAACACTAAAACAAGAGAGTTTGCAGGAATTATTAATATCAGCCCTACGGTCATAAAGACTATACCTGGCGCCCAACCTGGAGTAGAGAATTTATTAAAATCACTTCCTGGCGTTTCTTCTAACAATGAATTGAGTACTCAATACACCGTGCGCGGTGGTAATTTTGACGAAAACCTAGTTTACATCAATGAAATCGAAGTGTATAGACCATTTCTCATACGCAGCGGTCAGCAAGAAGGATTGAGTATTGTAAATTCAGATCTGGTGCGCAGTGTTGATTTCAGTGCTGGTGGATTTCAATCTAAATATGGAGATAAATTGAGCTCTGTTTTAGATATCAATTACCGTCGTCCTACAGAATTTGGCGCAGGAGTAGACGCAAGCTTTTTAGGTGTTAACGCATTTGTAGAAGGTACCGCTTTCGCGAAAGCCGCAACAGGAATACTAGGTGTGCGATACAGAAACAACAGTTTATTTGTAAATTCTAGAGAGACAGAGGCGATCACAAGACCAGTATTTGTAGATGCTCAAACCTATTTAACCTATGAAGTAAGTCCAAAATTTGAATTAAGTTTCTTAGGAAATATTGCCATCAACAGTTACGAATTTGAACCACTTACCTCACAAACTAACTTTGGTACCGTAGACGATGCACAAGCACTAATTATTAATTACGACGGTGGAGAAGACGATCAATATGAAACCTACTTTGGAGCTGTAAAAGCGAGCTACGATGTAAATGAAGCATTGAATTTGAGATTCATTTCAAGCGTTTACCACACTAAAGAGCAGGAGCATTTTGATATTTTGGGACGTTATAGAATAGGACGACCTAACACAAATATAGGTGGTGATGATCTAGGTGAAGTTGATTTTACTCGTGGAATAGGAAGTGAGTTAGACCATGGTCGTAATGATCTCGATGCATTAATTGTAAGTCTAGAACATAAAGGAACTT
Source organism: Nonlabens dokdonensis DSW-6 (assembly GCF_000332115.1). Classification (NCBI taxonomy): domain Bacteria; kingdom Pseudomonadati; phylum Bacteroidota; class Flavobacteriia; order Flavobacteriales; family Flavobacteriaceae; genus Nonlabens; species Nonlabens dokdonensis. The sequence goes on along the minus strand of NC_020156.1, from coordinate 2,352,787 downwards.
TAGAATTAAATCTAGACAAAAAAGAAAACGATCAGTTGGACTGGGGCATCAAGTTTAACTCAGAAGATATACGAGATCGCTTGAGAGAATATACGGTTATAGACAGCGCAGGTTTTAATGTAAGACCACCATCTGTACCTGCAAATGACCAGCCTTATTTTTCTTATGTTGCTCCTTTAGAATCCTTTGAATCTGCTAGAGCGGATAATGATGTTCAAGTAACGAGATTGCAAGCTTTTGCTCAATACAGCAGTCGTGGATATTTAGGTGATCATGAAGTGTACTGGAATGCAGGTGTGCGTTCTCACACGTGGAATGTGGATGGAAAAGATATTCAAAGCACCACACAAACGGTGTTTTCACCACGTGGACAAGTGGCGATAAAGCCTTACTGGAAGAATACTAATATGCTCTTTAGATTCTCCACAGGACTGTATTACCAGCCACCACTCTATCGTGAGTTGAGAAACCAGCAAGGAACGGTTATACCAGATGTCAAGGCACAGAAATCTGTTCATTTTGTGCTAGGTAACGACTGGAGTTTTAACTGGACCACAAAAGATGGTGAAAAAAGACCGTTTAAATTGACTAGTGAGGCTTACTACAAAGATTTAACTGATGTAAATACCTATACCTTAGAGAATGTAAGAATTAGGTATCGAGCAAATAACAATGCCGAAGCCTTTGCCTATGGGCTCGATGTGCGACTCGCAGGAGAATTTATAAAAGGTACAGAAAGCTGGATTTCATTAGGTTATTTAAGAACAGAAGAAAACCTTGATGATCGTGGTTTTATAGCACGCCCTACAGATCAACGATTAAAAGTTGCTTTCTTGTTTCAGGATTATGTTCCTAATATTCCTAATTTAAAAGCTTACATCAATATGGTTTACAGCTCTGGATTGCCTGGTGGCTCTCCTAGCTATGCAGACCCTTATGACTTTCAGTTTAGATTATCAGACTATTTCAGGTCAGACCTAGGTATTCAGTATGTTCTTGTGGACGATAAGAAAAAAGCAAGAGCAGGCAGCTGGCTAGAAAATTTTGAAGAGTTGTCCATAGGAGCTCAAATTTTCAACATCTTTGATCGTCAAAATCAAATTTCAAATCTTTGGGTAAGAGACGTAGCTTCTAGCGCTCAATATGCAGTTCCTGTGCGTTTAACACCACGAGTTTTTAACCTAAGACTTATTGCTCGATTGTAATTTAACCATTCCTTCTTTCACAGCCTGTTCAAGAGTGTAATGCAATGGTTCTAAGGTAATTTATATTGTGATTTCATTAGTATTTTTGTTTAACTTTTTAAGTAAATTTATAAACAAAAATTATTTCCTATGAAAATTACAGCCATGCAGTGGCTTGCAATGACCACTTTAATATTAATTACTGTAACTATTTTTGCAACGATTAATCTATCCTTCAGTTGGGTATTTTATTTAACTGTTGCAGGACAAGCGCTCCTAGTAGTAACCGTTTACAAAGTTCTCAAAGACGACTACACCACAGACAAGACCTTCAAAGATTTCTATGAAGACCGACCAGATTTAGGCTCTAATGAAGAAGTGGATTAAAATTTGTGATTGCTATTTTATGTTAAGATTTTACCCTTAAAAACATGAAGTACTAACTGTTTCTTATCTTTGCGATATGTTTAAAGCGTTAAAAAATATAGGTATTACGATCATGGCAGCAATTGTGCTATGCTCTACCCTATCTTTTAGTGTACATAAACATTTTTGCGGGCCGTTTTTAAAAGATGTTTCTGTTATCGTTCCTTCTCATGGGTGTGGTATGGAAACAAATAATCCTAAAGACCTCTGTAAAATATCCATTGAAAATAGCTGTTGTAATGACATCGTAGAATTAGTAAAAGGTCAGGAAGATTTAAAACTGTCTCTTTCTAATTTTGATATCGATCAGCAACAATTTTTAATTGCCTTTACTTATTCTTATGTCTCTCTATTTTCTGGCAATCATTTAGAAGACCCATCTTATACAACCTACTCGCCACCTCTGGTCGTACGGGACATACCAGTATTGCACCAGTCTTTTCTTATCTAAGTAAATTGATTTTATGCGCATTAATTGCGCGGTATCAACGCTATTAAAGCGTTCAATTACATCATTATTATATGCGCAAACAGTGCGCAACTTCAATTTACACAACAATGAAATATTTAATTACTGTGGTTGGTATTGTTTTCGCTTTCGCGAAAGCGTACTCACAAGGACCACCCATAACAGCAGATAAACCTATCATGCTAGGAGGCGGAAGCTTCACAATGAAAACATTAACTGAAATCAGAAACACAGAACGTGGAACGATCGTTTACACTCCTGTCATGCTGCACTATTTACCTACTAATAATATACTATTAGCCTTACATATTCCATATACTAGCTACAATCTAAGCGATGTAGATGGCAGTGGTCTAGCCGATATTAAAATCATGGGGAAATATCAGTTTTATCGTAAAGATGGAACTGGTAAAACATTCCGTATGGTGGCAAAAACCCTGCTAACTCTTCCCACAGGAGACGAGATTGATGTAATGGATATATCTACAGGTAAATATGCTGGATACTACGGTGTAGTAGCTGGACTGGAAACCCTCAAATACGGTATTTCTGGAGAAATAGGTTATAACGAAATGCCTAATGGAACTCTTGACGAGTTTAGAGCTAAATTAGGTTTTGGGTTACCGCTTTTAAAACCGCAATATCCTAATAAACAGCTCAACCTTTACTTTGAGTATAATAGTGTCTGGTTGCATGAACGTGACTGGTACCAGTTGTTGTATTCGCAAGGAGTACAATACGCGCTTAAAAACATTACGTTTGATCTTGCCGTACAACTACCTTTAGTTCAAGAAATCGATGCTGATCGTGCCTTGAATTACTCCGTGTTTTTAGGAACTAGATACACCTTTTAAAAATAAAAATAACAGCGCATATAATGCGCACTATTAAAGACAAAATGAAACAAGTAACAATAATTTTAAGTATAGTAATTGGATTATTTGCAATTGTAAAAGCCGATGCACAGAAAAATAAAGATATGGATCAATTTGAGGTTCAAGTGGATGGATTAGGATGTCCTTTTTGTGCCTACGGATTAGAAAAAAAGTTCAAAGAATTTAAAGGGATCAAAAATGTAGCTATTGATATTGAAACTGGGGATTTCTCTTTCAGCTATCCTGCGAGTAAAAACTTAACTATGGACGCAGTTGTTGAGCAAGTTAAAAAAGCTGGTTACACGCCTAATCTCGCTACCATAACAAGAGCAAATGGTACGGTAGAAACTAACGCTAAAGAAACCGCGGCGGTAGAGCAAGAGAATCTAATGACTTCAGAACTTTATGTAAACGGTAAATGTGGTATGTGTAAAGCACGTATCGAGAAAACGGTAAGTGATTTACCAGGAGTAGCAAGTGCTACATGGGACGTGAAAACCGGTATGCTTACTCTAGATCATGATACAAGTTTAACGACTAAAAAAGCAGTAGCAAAAGCAGTAGCAAATGCTGGACACGATACCGCAACGGTAAAGTCTGACGATGCTACCTATGATGCCTTACCAGCATGTTGTCACTACAAAAGAGCGATATAATGAAGAAGTTTTTATACTTGATCCCGATAGTTATCGGGATCATTTCTTGTGAAGAGAAAGAGACTGTGTCACAAGAATGGCAATTTAAAAAAGTAGTTCAACTTGATGGTATTAACCCTATAGGTATCGCGCTCGACGGAAATGATGTTTTCTTAAGTGATGGTGATCACAATCGCGTCGTTAAAGTAAACTTAGATGGAGAAATTCTATTTTCCATGGAAGATTTTGAACGACCTATGCATATTGATTTCGGCGAGGCAGATATGGAGATAACCGACAAGGTTTCTACCTCAATCCTCAAGGAAAGAGCGCTTTTTATTCCAGAGTATGGACGCGATTCCATTGCTGTAATGAGAGATAATAAACGTGATTATCTTATAATTAATGACTCGCTTGACGCTCCTGCGGGAATAAGTGTATATAAAAATGAAATTGCTATTGCCGATTTCTATACCAACAGAATCCTTTATTATAATGGTAAGGAATGGATAAGCTTTGGTAAAGAAGGTAAGGCTTTAGGTGATTTTTATTATCCTACTGATGTGCAAATAACCTCTGATAAAATTTATGTTGCAGATGCGTATAATAATCGAGGACAAGTTTTTGATAAATCTGGAAAAGTTTTGGAACAGTTTGGTCAAGATGATAATTTTAATGCCGCAACTGGAATTTTTGTTTCAGACAACGAGATATTCTTAACCGATTTTGAAAACAATCGTATAGTAGTCTTTGGTTTAGATTATAATGTTAAGCAAATACTTGAAACTAACATTCATAAGCCTACCGACGTAATTGTAATGGACCAACAGTTGTTAATTACAAATTATCGTAAAGGTGAGCTTGTAATTTTTAAATTAGGTGATACAACAGCTGTTGATAAAAGCAATACAAAAGAAGATCACCATCATGATGATCACGATCATTAAGAAAAATTGATCACAATGAACACTTTTTTAAAAAGTTGGGGTGAAGCTGCATATACGTCATTAGGGTTTTTCTGGATGGCGTTATGGGCTTTTATCCTAGGGTATATTTTGAGTAGTATGATTCAAGTTTTTGTAACTCAGAGTAGGATGCAAAAAATTATGGGTGGATCTGAATTTAAAGGAGTCCTACTTGGAACATTTTTTGGGTTTATAAGTAGTTCATGTAGTTTTTCTGCACTAGCTTCTACCAAATCTATTTTAAAAAAAGGTGCCAGTTTCATAAGTTCTATAGCTTTTTTACTAGCCTCCACCAACCTTGTAATTGAATTAGGAATAATTATTTCAATTTTCTTAGGCTGGCAGTTTGTGGTGGGTGAATATGTAGGTGGTGTTCTATTGATACTCATTAGTTGGGCGCTAGTTCGATTCATAAATCCAAAAAAATTAATCAAAAAGGCTCGAAAAAATTTAGATGACGATAGCAGTGATCACAATAAGAACGGTTCTGAAAGTTGGAAAGAAAAGATCCTAAATGAAGATAGTTGGGCTCGAGTGTCAAAAAAATACAAGATGGAATGGCAAATGGTGTGGAAAGATGTCACCGTAGGCTTTACTATTGCAGGAATTGTTGCGTCATTTGTGCCTGATTCATTTTTTGAAACACTTTTTATAAATAGCGGTTCAGGCAATACAGATTTCAGTTTTTGGGAAATTCTACAACACGTTATTATAGGACCCATAGCTGCATTTCTTACATTTATAGGCTCCATGGGTAATATACCATTAGCAGCATTACTTTTTGGAAAAGGAGTTAGTTTTGCTGGCGTCATGGCCTTTATATTTAGCGATCTTGTAGTTTTTCCAGTATTGAGAATTAATGCAAAATACTATGGGTGGAAGATGTCATTATTCATTCTCTTTTTATTATTTACCGCTTTAATAGGGACATCACTACTCTTACACTATGGATTTAATTTATTAGAAATAATACCAGATCCATCTCAAGTCATAGTAAAGAATAAAGAATACTTTAAATTGGATTACACCTTTTATTTAAATATGGCCTTTATTTTATTCTCATTGTATCTAATTTATATAGGTTTCTTTAAAAAGAAAAATATTGAAAATTCAATGAGTGAAATGGCTCCGAAAAGCAAGCTCCTAGAATCGATTATGAAATACACTGCATTTGCATGCTTCTTCTGGTTATCTGGAGGTTTAATTATAAATTACTTTATAATATGAAAAAGAAATTATTGCTTTATATAATACCATTGAGTGTGCTCTTCTCTTGCCAAAATAATCAAGTAAAACAGCATGAAGTATCCCATAGCGGTGCTTTAATGAATCTTATGTCAGGAAATCTAGAGGCGACAGCGTCTCTAGATTCTTTACAGACATTACCTCATCTTTATGCATTAGGAGCATTAGAAAATCTTAAAGGTGAAATTCAAATCTTTGACGGCGCATCATTTGTGAGTAAAAAAGAAGTGTTTAATAAAGTCAAAATAGCGCCTACGTATGATCATAACGCTTCTTTACTGGTTTATGCTCAGGTTCCTGAATGGAGTGATGCGATATCATTAAATGAATTTACCACAAATTCACAACTAGAGAAGCAAATCAAAACGGCAGCTATCGCGCAAGGTAAGGACGTAGAAAAACCTTTTCCATTTTTAATTAAAGGAAAACCTTCTTTGTTAAAATGGCATGTGATCGATTGGAAAGATGGCGACATGGTGCATAATCATAAAAAACACCAAGAATCTGGACCACATGGTACTTTTGAGAATGAAGAAGTAGAAATTATAGGCTTTTATTCAGAGAAGCATAAAGCTGTTTTTACACATCATACTACCTTTCTACATATGCATTTTAAAACCGATTTTAAAGATGGAATCGCTGGACATGTAGATGCTATTTTTGGTGAGAATGTATTTGGGAATCAACTAGAACTTTATTTACCTAAAAATTAATGAAACAAACTTATACTATATCTGGAATGACGTGCAACGGTTGTCGCACTGATGTGGAGAAAAGGCTTCAGGCAGTTCCAGATGTCTTGAAAGCAACAGTTACTTTAGAAAACGAGCAAGCGGTGATTTCTATGAACTCTCATATCGCAATAGAAACCTTTCAAAAAGCGTTGCCAGACAAGTACGATATTCAAGAAAAAAAGAATGTTTTTGATAATTCCGCTTTCGCGAAAGCGGAACCTAAAAAATCTAAGCTAGAACAGTTAAAACCATTGTTTTTAATACTGGGGTACATCGTTGTGGCCACCATTTTATTGAACTATCAGCGTGAATATTGGGATGAAGCTATGCTGGACTTTATGGGAATGTTTTACATCGTATTCAGCTTTTTCAAAATGTTGGATTTAAAAGGTTTTCCCGAATCGTTCAGAATGTACGATCCGCTGGCTAAGGTTTTACCTATTTATGGGTGGCTGTATCCTTTTCTCGAGACGGCTCTAGGGTTGATGTTTTTGATGCGTTTTGAAATAGAAATTGCGTTAATTGCTACTCTTGTGATTTTGGGAATCACGACCTTAGGAGTTACTAAAACATTACTTGATAAGAAGTCTATTCAATGTGCGTGTTTAGGAACTGCTCTTAAATTACCAATGACAGAAGCCACTTTTATAGAAAACGCTATTATGATTCTTATGGCTATCTTGATGTTACTCCCGTAACGATCAAATGATGTTTATGAGAGGATCTAAAAAAAGCTAGAAAGTAATTTTCTAGCTTTTTCTATAATTTCATTTCTACATGAAATCGGTAAATGATTCTATTTTAGAAATCTATTCTTCATCTACTTCTTCTGCCTGCCATTCTTCGATCAAGCTTTGAGCTATTACTTGCCATTGATTATTCACAAACCCATCACCGCTAAGCCACACTTCAAATTGCTCTGGTTTATTTTTATCAATTTTATGTTTACGAGCTAATGCTATGTAGTTGGTATCGTCTTCATAAGTGGTATAATTAAATTGGTATACAATGTAAGTAGCTTCGTTTTCCTCAATCTCGCCTAGATGCTTTATCAACATATTCTCGTCATAGTCGTAAAGAGCATTATATACAGAAAGTTTGGCAAATTCTTCATCCTTAAAATATGATTTAGGAATCATCTTAGAGTAACCATTTTTTGCTATTAGTTCCATGCCTTCAAAACGAAAATATAAGTCTTCAATAAAACCTCTTACTAGCTTTTTATCAACTTTAGGTTCATATTTTAAATAATGCTCTAGTGCATTTAAATGTACGTAAGCTCGATCAACTTCAACTGCCACAAGTTCTTTTATATATTTCATGGTCTGCTGATCTTTTACCTCAAGTGTATCGAGTAACTTAAAATAAGAACTCAGCTCATAAGGTGAAAGGTGTTTTGTATAATCATCAAGACCAGAAGCAACGGCACTCGCATCTTCTTGAAATAAGGTTGCAAGCTCCTGTTTCCTTTCTTTTAAAAACGGTAAGGTTTTCTCGTCAGTAGTTATCTTGCGATTGAAATAATTGAGAGTGAGATCTCTTAAACCTGATTTCTTTTGTAAGTCCCAAATCTGATTCCCATACTTTGTTAAATCTATGAGACTGTCATTTTCAGACTCTAAAAAAGTTAGACTGTAATCTTCAAGTTTTGGTATATCATTGTTTTGCAATAAACTCATTTGCAGTTCAATTGCTTTTTCTGATTCAAAAAGAGGTAATGATTGAATAATAATTGCCTTTGTGTATTCAGATCCTGTACTTAAATAAATCTTTTTAAACTCATCTAAATAGGCGGGATCTTTTACTAAAGCTAAACTATAGATGAGCATATTTTTAGTGCCGTAATAAAGAGAGTCTTTTGGGTAATCTTTCTTTATAAAAGTGAGTAGATCTTTTGCATCATTCTTTTCAAAATCATAATAATCTAGGGCATTATGAGCATCATTATAGGTTTCTTCATTATTAGAAAGTAAATCAGTAAGTAATGTTTTAGACTTACTGGCCTCCATATCAAAAACTTCTTCATTTGAGGTTTCAAAACCATTAAAAAACTCTTCTGTATTTGCACTATAAATATTTGATCTATCTTGATGCGTACCTAATAAAAATACATTTTGGCCTTTGTAAAAAAGTCTATATCGCTGCTGTATATTTGAGGAAGGAATATTTATCAAATATTCTATTCCAGAAATGTTATTATAAGTAAATGGCGTTTTTTTAACAATAGAATCATTTTCAAAAAGCTCATCTTCATATTCTTTGAAGTACACGTCCTTATCATTAGTTCTGAAATATTTACCAAATCTAGTTTGCGATACTGAAAAAGCATTTCCAGAATTCTCATCGTAGCCTTGATAGAATCTTGAGAAAAGAAGATCTGCTTGATTATAATCACTAGAATCTACTGCTACTACATTTGACTTAGGGAATTTAAAACGGTATCCTTCATCTAAAGCAATCTCATCATAAATTGCAGGTACGTAATCTTTAAAAGTAAACGTATCAAAGAGCCTGTTTTTCATCGAGATTTCTTTATCTACATCATAACTTTGAATTAAAAGTAAGTACAGTCTATTACCTCTATAGAATATTCTCATCCTACCGTGAATGGTATCAAGTATTTTTATTTCTAGGTCATAAGCAACAGCTCCTAGATGAGTAGTTTTGTTTTTTTCTAGTATTTTAAATCCTTTAGTTTTAATAAGCTCTATATACTCTTGGGTCGCACCTTCTATATCTTCAAGATAATAACCTAAAGGATAATCATTGTATCGTACGAGATATTGCTCTTTTTTTTCTGCATTTACGGCATGAAAAATAGTAAGCTTGTAAGGATCTCCATTTTCTTCTTGTGGATTTGCTATTTGCTTTTCCATAGTTTTGAAGTCAACTGGGAAATCTACTTTAAACGCAGCTTTTTCTGGTTCTAAAACAGACCATTCAAAAGCCTTTTCTTTTTGCTCAAAAAGACGGATGCTATCAAAAAAACGTTTCGCTGTTTTTTGAGAATTAGCAGTATTTTTAAAATCGGCTGTAAAAATATAAGCCCTTCCATTTCTTAGATAAAGATCTAAACGACTTAACCTATTTTCTTTAGTTGCTAAAATACTATTGTACTCCACACCATTCTTACTATAGGAATCGAGTTCTTGAAATTCATAACCTTCCTTAGTGGTTTTGTAACGGTCTGTCATTAAAATGATCATCTCTTCTGCAGCCGTAAGTTTATCTTCAGGAATCTTTATTGACAAATGCACGATTTCAACACCATTGATAAGATCTGTTCCTGTACCTGTAGAGGAGATTTGAGACAAAGATGTCTTTATAGTATTAGACTTACGTGGAGCAATTAACTCATAACCTTCCTTATCATAGCTGTATGATTCCCATGATTCAAAACTACTTTGTGCAATGAGGTCCATGTTGGGATTATTAAAAGTAGCCTTAGACTTTTTAACTCTAAATCCTTTATTTTTCAATAATTCTAGAACTCCGTACTTTCCTGGAAGATGCGCAACACCTATTGCTGTAAATAACGTACGCTGATTTGTAATTTGCTCAATAGAAGAAGCCATCACTTGATTGCGAGCGATAAGATCATAATCTTCTTCGGTTTCAAACTCTTTTAATTTAGAATAAACTTCTTCTATATTGCCGCCATGATAAATCTCTACCATATTATCCAGCTCTTTTCTAAAGAAACCTTCTTGATCTTCTAGAAGCTCTAAAAGTGATTCTTTAAGTTCTTGATCAGATAATAAATCCATATCTATAATTTGATCTTCGACTTTTTCCAGTCCTCTTATCTCTTTATTTTCATTTAAGGCAACGTTGTATAAAAACAAATCTAGAAATGTTTCTTCATCATTTTCTTTAGTTAAATCTGGTATTAGAATAGATGATAGAAATTCTAATGAATTGTATTGTAAACTATCTAAAGAAATACCGATAACACCTTGAATTTTTGAGTCGAGCTCTTTATATTTTTCTTTTCCTAATACTTTTTTATATCTAGACAGATCTTTCTTGACTAGCATATATTTTTCTAATCCTGCCTCTAAAGAATCTGGAGCAATCTCCAGTGCAAAAGCCTCGGTACTTTGAATTGCAGGAAATACGGCATCACTAAACTCAAATACACGAGCGTCTGACAAGTGCATGGTTCCAAATACATAGGATATTTCTTTAGTATTTGGGTTTTGAACTTCCCACAAAAGAGAATAATTTTCTCTTTCCTGAGCGTTAAGAGAAATAAATAAAAACAGAAAAAAAACGGAACTAAAAAAGCTGGAAAAGGATTTGTACATCTACAGAAATTTGAAAAACGTAAATGTAGGAGAAAACAACTAATGTTTAACTGCGGTAAGAATAAGTTTTTTATCAGTATTGTTTTCTACTGTTTTTTTTTAGTTACGCTTTCGCGAAAGCGAGAACACTATTAAAACTAATCCTTATTCTTTTCTCTCACTCTTTTATAGAGTTTAAATAGCAACATTAATATGATAGCAAAAACCAGAAGACCAACAACGCCATAAACCCAATTAATGGCACTTTTGAGAATAACGAGAAACACGACTGCAAATAATATGAGCGTAGCTCCTTCATTGTATATACGCATGCTATTTGAGGTCCATTTTACTACATTGTTTTGAAGTTCTTTATAAATGAATTGTGTTTTTACTTGATATATAAATAGCAAAGCAACAAATCCTAATTTCACATGCATCCATGAAGCCTGTAACCAGTATGGATTTAGAATGAGTAACCATATAGCAAATGCTGTAGCAAGTATCGCACTAGGCCAGGTGATGATGTACCATAACCTGCTGGTCATTATTTTGAGTTGTTTTAGTAAAATACTCTTCTCTGGTTCTGGCTTATCGTGAGCCTCAATTTGATACACAAATAATCTAGGGATATAAAAAAGCCCAGCAAACCATGTAACGACAAAAATGAGATGTAGAGACTTTATGTATTCGTACATATTGACAAGGACTTAATTAGATTCACAAATTTAACGATATGTAGCAATAACTAATCGTTTGTAAGTTATAAACTTTAATATTGCAAATTAAAAAATAGCAATGGAATTCGGTACTGAAACGATAGATCTTGTAGGATATGCAGCTAGTTTTATAGTATTGCTCTCATTTTTTATGAAAAGCATCAATACTCTAAGAACGGTTAATTCCTTAGGCTGTGCATTATTTATAATTTATGGATTCTTATTTGATTCCCCAAACCTACCTATTATAATTACTAATGTTGGAATTTTAGTGGTGAATGGATATTATTTATTTTTGAAGAAACCAGAACCAACAGTTCCATTGAAGAAAGACAAATAAATGAAAGTAGGGTTAGCACTTTCTGGCGGTGGCGCAAGAGGTATAGCTCATGCAGGAGTTATTGAAGCCTTGCAAGAAAACGGTATACAGATCCATCAGGTTTCTGGAACTAGTGCCGGAGCACTGGTAGGTGCTTTATTTGCTAAAGGTATAAGTGTGGAAGAGATTTTTGATTTTTTTGAAAAGTCAAATTTATTTCACCCTAAAAAATTTGCTTTTAGACAAGCTGGTTTTATAAACTCTTCGGTATTTACAGATCATATTTCTCTCTTTATTCCAGACAATAGTTTTGAATCTCTCCACATTCCATTAACGGTTACCGCTACTGATCTTAATTCTGGAGAACTAAAAATTTTTAAAACAGGTGAATTGTATTTACCTATTCTGGCTAGCGCGGCATTTCCTGGTATTTTTACTCCTGTAGAAATTGAAAATAATACGTATGTAGATGGTGGAGTAATTAATAATTTTCCTGTAGACTTATTAGATAATTGTGATATTAAAATAGGTAGTTATACTAATAAGGTAGATTTTAAAAGTCGCAAGCTTAAACATTCTTATGATGTAGCAGGAAGAGCTTATGCTATTAACCAGTATCACCAAGATAAAATTAAGTTTCACCAGTGTGACGTATTGATAGAACCAGAGTTATATGATTATGGCCTGTTTAGTTTTAAAGGATTAAAAGATATTTTTAAAATAGGCTATGAAACCGCTTTGAAAGCAATTGATCAATCAGAGATTTTGAAACAAGTACTATAAAGGTATCTGTTTTATTCGTAAAAATGAACTGAGCCATTTGAAATATCATACATTGCTCCTACTATTTTAATTTCTCCGTCATCTTCAAGCTCTTTAAGAACTGGGCTTTCTCTTCGTATTCTTTGTATAGTAAGCTCGACGTTTTTTGAAGATACAGCATCTACAAATTCCAGATTTTTTGAATTACGTACAGCTTCATCCTTGGGTTCTTCAACAGCATAGACTGCAGGCTCAATTTTTTCAATTAATTTAGTTAGGTTACCCAATCGTGCATGATCGCAAGCTCCTTTTATGGCTCCACAACTGGTATGACCTAAAACAACGATGAGTTTTGTGCCTGCTAGTTTACAAGCAAACTCCATGCTTCCTAAAATATCCTCGTTAACAAAGTTTCCTGCAATACGCACACTGAATATATCTCCTAATCCTTGATCAAAAACTAACTCTGCAGACACTCTAGAATCGATACAACTTAGGATAGTTGCAAAGGGAAATTGCCCATCTCGAGTATCGTTAATTTGTTGTAATAAATTTCTGTTAGCTTTTAAATTATTTTGAAACCTCTCATTTCCTTCTTCTAAAAAAGCTAAGGCTTTTTTAGGTGTCATGGTAGATTGTGATTCTTTAGTATGTGCTTTCATTTGTTACTATTTAAAATTTGAATACATCTTCTTGCGGTCTTAATTTGAAGAAATCTACAAAACTATCAGGATTCTCTACAGTTCCTCTAGTTGAAATTAATTTAATATTGATTTCTCTATTGATTGCTTTTTCTCTGAAATCATCCAGAATTTCGATCACATCGTGATCTAGGTAAGTTGTTTTTCTTACATCTAGTTCAAGATAGGTGTTTCTAGGCAGGTTATCTAACTCTTTGAGTATAGTCGCTTTGTTAAAGAAGGTTACTTCCTCTGCGAGAACCATTTTAACTTCGTGTCTTCCAGAATCATCACTTTCAACCGCGTGCAAAAAATGTGAATTTTGGTAACTTTGGAATAGAGTGATGACAATTCCTATAGCGAGACCAACTCCAACTCCAAGTAAAAAATTTATCTGCAATAATAAAACAGTCACAATAAATGGTACAAACTGTCGCCATCCAGCTTGCCACATCTCTTTGAAAAGAGATGGTTTTGCTAGTTTATATCCTACTATTAGAAGAATAGCCGCTAGCACAGATAGTGGTATTTTATTCATAAGAGTGGGAATAAGGATAATAGAGGCCAATAATAAAAAACCATGTAGAATAGCACTCATTTTAGTTCTACCACCTGACTGTATATTTGCACTACTTCTTACAATTACTTGCGTGATAGGAAGTCCTCCTATCATTCCTGAAGCTACATTCCCCACTCCTTGAGCAACTAACTCTCTATTTGTAGGTGTTACCCTTTTGAGCGGATCTAATTTATCTGTTGCCTCGACACATAACAATGTTTCTAAAGCAGCTACAATAGCAATTGTAAAACCAGTTATTACTACATCTATATTACCTATCTGACTAAAATCGGGAAAAGAAAATTGACCTATAAACATATCAATATTCTCTGGAATAGGTACATTAACTAAATGCTCACCAGAAATACTCCAGTAATCCGAATTCATTGTAAAAACATAATATAAAATACCTATTACAACAGCTACTAGTGGACCTTGAATAATTTCAAATAACTTAGACCTTCCACTTAATATATTACTCCAGATTAGTAAAATAGCTAAGGCAACACAACCTATAAGAGTCGCTCCTGGACTTATAAACTCACCTATGTTTAAAATTTCACTAAAAGTGGTTTCACCATCCACTTGAAAAAAGTCCCAGTCCCCTTCTGGATCCTTATCTAATCCAAAAAAATGTGGGATTTGCTTTAAGAATATAATGATACCTATTCCCGTAAGCATTCCTTTAATTACCGAAGACGGAAAATAGTAACCTATTATTCCTAACTTCATAAATCCAAAAACAATTTGAACAACACCAGCAATAACTACAGAAACAAGGAAAATTTCAAAGCCTCCCAAATCTGTTATGGCTATGGCGACTATGGCAGCAAGACCAGCTGCAGGACCACTTACTCCTAATTGAGAATTACTAAGTGAGCCTACTACGATACCTCCGATTATTCCAGCTATAAGACCTGAAAATGGTGGCGCACCACTTGCTAGAGCTATACCTAAACATAAAGGTAGTGCCACAAAGAAAACGACAATACTAGCCGGTATATCTTTTTTTAAATTTTTAAATGGATTTGAAGAATTCATAAATTGTTGCTGTCCCTTTAAAAGAACTTTTGTTACCGACTTTGAAAGTCAGGAAATGAAAAAAAGTGAGATTTGATATCTCAATATTTATAATGTAACTATTAAGATATTAATTTTGGAGGATGAGTGAGTATATCTTGAGATTGATTAATCCAATAATATTTAATACAAATATTTGCGCTATTTAAACTGCTTTCTCTATCAATTGATTCTATAGAAAATACCTTTCTTAAACTTGAAACTTTTTCAAATTCTTGAAGACTTTTGTCTTTCACTTCATTCTCAATATCAACATCTAATTCAACAAATGAAACGGTATCATCAAATTTTAAGCATGTTTCAATCAGCGGTTGACACATAAGGAATACACTTAAAAATAAAACACTCGTACAGGTAAATAAAATATTCTGATTTAATTTACTAATCATACAATATCAAGTTCTTTTCAAAAATCATAAACTAGTCTAATGATATCTATAAAACTAATTTATCTATGCAAGCAATTTAAACATTTTATTTAAAATAAGGATATAAAAAAAGAGCTTCTGTGAAAGCTCTTTTTTTTATATTAATGTAGAATATATTACTACTCTCCTTCAGGATCAAGTGGAATACCTAATTCTAATGCTACATCTTTACTTATGTTGATATCTTCGGTAGCATAAGCAACTGCAGAAATGTCTATAACCATTTTAAAACCTTTGGCAATGGAAACTTTTTCTATGGCTTTATTTAATTTCATGGTAATAGGCCCCATAAATTTTTGCTGCATTTCAACAAGCCTTTTTTCAGCATTTTTCTTACTATTCACTAATTCTGTTTCAATCGCTTTAGCCTGATCTTCAAGTGGTTTTATATCTTTGTCAAACGCTGCTTGATCTGCTGCTGTTTTAGAAAGTTCTTGTACTCTCTTTTGAATGATAGCCATTTTTTCTCTAGCGTTGGACTCTGCCTTTTTATCATCAGCTTGAAGAGATGCTGCTAATTTTTGAATTTCTTGTTGGGCTACTTGATATTCTGGCATAGATTGTAATAATGCTTCTGAGGCTACATAAGCTGTTTGCCCCATTGCTGTTCCTGCTGCTAGAAATAATACTAATAATAATTTTTTCATTTTCTGTTTAAATTAAAGTGTGCAATATAGTTAAGTCCAGTTACACTTTTGGACATTTTCATGGTTCACTTTTCAACTATTGAGCCACTTTTGGGCTTATAAGTGTTAATTAATGTTATGATGATGTTTATCTCGCTTTCGCGAAAGCGAAATCCTAAATTTCTTCTAAAATATTTTACCTTTTCACGGCAAAAAAACCTTTCTCCTCAAATCGGTTGCCATTGAATGAATATTCAAAACTATACCAATAGGTTGAAGATGGTAACGGCTGATTATTATAGGTGGCATCCCATCCTGGGCCTTCTATAGAAAGTTGCTTTAACAATTTACCATAACGATCAAATATGAATATGTTTTCAATAAGCACATCTGGGTGAAGCACCTCAATTTGCCAAAAATCATGAAAACCATCACTATTAGGCGTCGTATATTGAGGAATAATAAATAATTCAAGCTCTTCTATCGTGAGGTTAAAACTTACTTGATCTTGACATCCTATCGCATTCACATCGTAAACATAAATTGTGATAGGATAAGAATCAAAGTCTGAAAAAAGTATATTATCACCTGCATTAAAAGAAGTTCCTTGACCATCTGGTACTGTATAGTACCTCTCATTACCACTCAAATTAGTACCAATAATAGTCGGAAAAGTAAAGGAATTGAAAATGCTTTGATCTGCAATTGGTGCTAGCTGCGGTGCTGTTTCTACTGTAATTATTATGCTTGCTGTAACAGTATTACCGGTAGATATGCCAGTATCTGTAACTGTACATTCATAAGTAGAAGTTACAGATGGATTAACTTGTACTGTATCAGAATTAGATATAAAAATTCCCGTTGCTTGTTCTATCCATTCAAAAGTATAAGAACCTTGAGGAATTGCAGGATTAGGAGTTGCTGTTAAAGTCGTATTCTCTCTTTCACAAATCGTTTGCGGCTGAGCTCTAAGAGTTAATGATAAAGGCGGTGGTGTATCAAAGTCTAATAAAAAACCTTCTTGCTCATTACAATTACCATTAGAATCATAGATAAATATAAATACTGGTAGAGTTGTAAAACTTGCTGCGGTCACAGTATCACCAGCATTATAAGAGGTTCCCATTCCTGCAGGTTGTGTATAATAACTTTCTGCACCAGTAAGATCTGTACCTGTTATAACTGGAAATGTAAAAGTACCAAAGGCTATTTGATCTACAAGTGGATCAATTAGTGGTTGTGCTTCTACTGTAATAGTTATTGAAGCTGCTGCTGTATTATTTGACGTCAGTCCTGTATCTGTGACGGTACATTCATATGATGTTGAACTTGTCGGTGCGATACTCAACTGATTAGTTACCGATAAAACAGCAGTAGTTCCTACTTCTCGCCATTCATATGTATAACTGCCTGTAGGTGTGGATGGAATAGCAGTCGCAGTCATCAGTACTGTTTCTCCAGCACAAATGATATTTGTAGAGCTAGAAACATTTAATGTAGGTGCCACAGGTATATCAAAATCAAGAAAAAAGCTTTGTTCGTCATCACAGCTGCCATTGTTATCATAAGTATATAGCTGAACTGGTAATGAACTAAAGTCTGCCGGACTAACAATATCTCCTGGATCATACGCAGTTCCCATTCCATTAGGCTGGGTATAATATCGCTCGCCTCCTGTCAATCCAGTACCAAAAATAGATGGAAATGTATATGTGCTAGTTGCATTCTGATTTACTAAACCAGCCAAATCTACAGGCCTCAAGACAATAAAGTCTGTCATATCAAAGCCCATATCAGTTCCATTTTCAACACCAGAATCATTTACGGTAACTGAAAGTGTCGTATCCACAGTTGCGGTAAATGTTATGGATGCAGTATCGGGATATACCGTATTTTGAGAATCAGTCCAATTATAAGTATAAGTACCTATAGGCATTGACGGATTAGGTGTTGCGGTAAGCGTTAATGTATCGCCTTCACAAATTTCCTGAATACCACCTGGATTGATAGTCACTTGAACATCAATAAATTCTAAATCAAATTGACCAACGACTTCACAACCATTAGTCTCATCACCATAAACAAAAAGAGTCACAGGATTTGAAGTAAAATCTGCTTCGGTAACAATATCTCCAGGATTAAACTGCATTCCAGCACCTCTTGGACCAGTATAATAAGCACTATTTACAGGAATATTAGATCCAGAAATGGAAGGCAATGTGTAGGATTGATAGGCAAACACTGGAGCTAAAGGAGTCCATACGGGAGCAGGATTTACCGTAATAGTGATTTGATCTACCGCAAAGTTATTTGGCGCTGCTATACCAGTATCGATTACCGTACATTCATAAGTTGTCGTAGAGTTGATCATTAAAGGTAATGTGCTACTTGTTGCAATAATAGTAGGATTACCTAAGACTCTCCATTCATAAAGATAATTGTTCTGCGGAGTTATAGGATCAGGATTTGCGTTAAGTAACGTGTTTGCTTGAATACAATAAGGAGTAGGATCAGGAGTCATTTGATTATCATCAAATATCTCGAGATCGATTGGGCAAATAATGTCTGAGGTGACCTCAGCTGCGCCAAAAATATCAGAATTAGTAAGATTAGTACAGTTATTGGAGGTTGCACCATTTGCTGTATTTACAAATTTTGTAGTGCGCCCACCAGTCGCTACCAGTTCGATCGTAGGGTTAGTTGCACAGGCATTCGCAGTAATAATAGTTACTACTCCAAAAACGCTTGAAAAACCACCGCTTGCCATACTTCCTACTAAAAAGGACGCTGGTGGATTATTAATATTAATATTGACTAGCTCACTATTTCTAGCACTTAGATATAAATCTCCTTGAAAAAAACTCAAATCTCCTGCGCTTCTAAATCCTGTAGACCCTAAACCTGTAGCTGTTAAAGCAGAGACATCAATTCTAAATAACTCTCCACCGATCTCGTTATTTACACCTAATAAGATACCATTTTGCTCTTTTACTAGAGAGTCAACTCTAAAATTACCAGAATAACCCAATATGGTTAGATTTCCCAACAATGAAAAATTACCAGTGTTCAAATCAATTAAATACAAGTCTTGATTACGAATTCCATAAAGAGTGTCTGCAGTATCACCTTCGGCAATATCAAACATCGATTGATTATTTGTAGCAACTACTGTAGAGCTACACGTGCTCAAATCGGCCAGGACAACATCTCCATTTGCAAGGCATAGGTAAGCTGTGTTTACTGATTGCGCTTTCGCGAAAGCGGAACCCATAACCAAAAGAAGCCAAAGGAATAGATGTTTCAATCTCTTAAATTTTTGTAAAAATAAGATTTTCAAAATTTTGAGCTTTTATCAAAAGTTACATTATCGTTAAATACAAATCTATTCCTAATGTCAATCATTATATTTAATTCAAAAATAAAACTATGAAAAACCTATTACTACTTATTGCCTTTTGTAGCAGTATTCTAGCCACCGCTCAATTCCAAATCACTTACAATTTAGAAAAAGGAAAAACTTACCCACAAAATCAAGTGGTAACTAGTGAACAGTCTCAAGTAATTAACGGTGCACCACAGGATGTTACTACGATTGTTGCGACTAACTCTGACTATAAAGTAATTGATATTGTAGAAGGAGTTTATCACATAGAGATTATGGTAAACAGCATGTCAAACACCACTAAGACTCCTATGGGAGAACAAGTTATGGATTCTGAAGGTGCGGCATCAAATCCTATGAACAAGCTTTTTAGTAACATGATAAAAGATCCTATCAAAATTACTATGAACAATAAAGGAGAGATATTGACATTTGACAACAGCGCTCAACTGGAAAACATGACGGAAGGAATAGATATGCCCGAATTACAACTTGCTCAAATTGAAGCTGCCATGAAAGAGTCTATGAACCCAGAAAATCAAATAGTCAATTACAATTTACTAACTAAAATACTTCCTGATAACGCGGTTAAATTAGGTGATATTTGGGAAAGTGAGGCCACTATTAATTCAGTTGTTAAATTTGATACTAATACTACTTATGAATTAGACAGTGTAACTGATGATTATTACATAATTACTGCGCAAGCAAATATTCAAAGTCCTGAAGATTCTGAAATGGATATGATGGGTTTGAAGGCTAAAGTAGACCTTGCAGGACCTCTCGCAGCGACTTATACCTTAGATAGGAAAACAGGATGGATAAAGAAAGGAAAGATTGAACAAGAACTTGATGGATCTATGACCATTGAGAAATCTGAAATGATGCCTCAAGAAATGAAAATAACCATGGAGACTAAAACTACCACAGTTATTGAGTAAGCCTTTTAATTCATTTAAATTTTAATTAAAAAGCCGTTTGAAGATAAAAGTTTCAAACGGCTTTTTTGTTGTTGTTATTTCCTGCGACGGTTTGCACCTTTGTCTCCTCGCGTTTTAGGTTTTTTGTATTTCTTTGCGATAATACGTCTGTAACTTCCTCCTTGATTAGTCTTGGAGTTTTTCTCGCTTTTCTCATGAAATGCGTCTCCTCGCTCCTCTTCAATCACCTTATGCGGATTGAAAATTTCTTTAACTACCGTTTTCTCTTCTGGTGTTTTTCTTTTGGAAGTTTCTACCTCTTCAGGAAAGTCAAGTTCCGGAATTTTATAATCCATCAACTCTTCTATACGCTCCTTACTGTCTTTTTCGTTATCTGTGTAAAATAAAATCGATTTTCCTTTTTCCTCGGCACGACCTGTTCTTCCTATACGGTGCATGTAGTTTTCTGGAAAAGCAGGAACATCGATGTTGATAACGTGAGATATTTTATCAAGATCTAGTCCACGTGCCATAACATCTGTAGAAACTAGAATGCGACTGGCTCCACTATCAAATAGTTCGATAGAGCGTAAACGATAATTTTGAGTTTTGTTAGAGTGAATCACAGAGATTTCATTACCGTAATGAGGACTCATAACTTCTTGTAGTCTATCGGCACTTTTTTTATTACCTACAAAAACTAGTACTTTGTGAAAAGTAGATGCATCACTCAATAAATGCATCAGCAAATTAGCCTTAGTGTAAAAGTTCTCTACTTGATAACAAGTCTGATCGATATTTTCTAATCTTGTTCCTGAAACAGCAATAGAGATCTTATCTGGATTATAGAAATAAGCTTTTATGAAATCTTCAATTTGATCAGTCATCGTTGCCGAAAACATGATGTTTTGTCTCTTTCTAGGTAAGTGATCAAAAATATTAGTAAGCTGGAATCTAAAACCTAGATCAAGCATCACATCTACCTCATCTATCACTACTTTCTTGCAGTTTTTAAAACTAACGGTATTGCTTATGATTAAATCATACAATCTTCCTGGAGTTGCAACTAGGATATCTACACCTTCTGCATAG
Organism: Nonlabens dokdonensis DSW-6; assembly: GCF_000332115.1. Lineage (NCBI taxonomy): Bacteria > Pseudomonadati > Bacteroidota > Flavobacteriia > Flavobacteriales > Flavobacteriaceae > Nonlabens > Nonlabens dokdonensis. The sequence continues at coordinate 2,331,401 of NC_020156.1, read as the reverse complement.
GCCTTTTTTTGCGTATTGATGTTAGTTCCACCATAAATACCCAGCACTCTTAAGTTCATGTACTTAGAATACTCTTCAATATTTTGAGTAACTTGCACCACAAGCTCACGAGTAGGAACCAGCAAAAGAACTCTAGGGTCATCGACCTTTGCATATTTAAGCTCATGAAGTAACGGTAGCATGTAACCTAATGTTTTACCAGTTCCTGTTTGCGCAATACCTATCATATCACGACCAGAAAGAATAACTGGAAAAGCCTCTTCTTGTATAGGAGTCATGGTTTCAAAACCTAACTCCTCAATACCATTTCTCAACGGTGTTTTAAGATTCAGATCTGCAAAAGGTTTCATACTATAAATTTTTTGCAAAGATACCTTTTTAAAATAACCGAAGGCATCCATAAACTTAGGTGTAAATGTGAAGAAAGAGAGCTGCCCTTTTTACTTTTACTTTTACTTTTAAGTTTAAGTTTAAGTTTAAGTTTAAGTTTAAGTTTAAGTTTAAGTTTAAAAATAAGATTTTACTTAACGGTATCTTTGCACCATGCATTTAAGAAACATACACAGGTACGGTTATGACTTTGAGAAACTGACCGCTACACATCCAGAATTAGAAAAATACCTTATCAACAGTCCAACAGGATCTGTGACAATAGACTTTGGTGACGCGGCTTCTATTCTTGAATTTAATACTGCTTTATTAAAACACCACTATAAAGTTAAATACTGGCGATTACCGGAAGGTTCTCTGTATCCACCTATTCCAGGACGGGCAGATTATATTCATCATATTTCTGATCTAGTAGGTAAAGGTGAAAAAAACGGACTTGATATAGGTTGTGGTGCAAGCGCCATTTATCCTATCTTAGGAAATAACATTTACGACTGGAAAATGGTAGGCTGTGACGTCGCAGATGAAAGCGTTGCGTTTGCAAAAAAGAACACTTCAAAAAATGACGCGATAGAAATACGCCATCAAATAGATAAAAGAAATTTGTTCAAAAATGTGATACGTGAAGGCGAGAGCTTTGATTTCACGATGTGTAATCCGCCGTTTTATGGTAGTGAAGAAGAAGCAGTAAAGGCTAATATGAATAAACAAAGAAAATTAGGCACTTATGAAGAGCGTCGTAATTTTGCTGGTCACGCGCACGAACTTTGGTGCAATGGTGGAGAAGCCTTATTCATAAAAAGAATGATTAAAGAATCTGTAGCTTTTAAAAGTCAAGTAGGATGGTTTACGTGTTTGCTTTCGCGAAAGCAAAACCTAAAAAAGCCATTGAAACAACTAGAAAAATTAGGTGCCGAAACCAGAGTCGTAGAAATGACTACTGGAAATAAGGAGTCTAGATTTGTAGCTTGGAGATTAAAAAGCTAGATTAGGAATACTTTTGAATTAAATGTTTATCATGAAGGACAATTCTTTAAAATAGATTTATGAATAGAATTTTATTATTGCTGCTATTTTTTTCTTTCAATGTGGCGCTTGGAGAAATTGACAAAAAATTATTTATTTACGGAGGGCAAGTGAATAAGGATTTCATTGCATATACTGCAAAACTAACGGGCAAAGAAAATCCTAAAATCTGTTTTTTACCTACAGCCTCAGGTGACAGCCCTTACTACATAAATTACTGGTACGAAATATGTTCTGGCTTAAAAATAGAGCCTAAAGTAATGGAGGTCTGGATTAATTCATCAAGTCAGAATGAATCTTTTGAAGAAAAGCTTCTAAAAATGGATGCAATAATCGTAGGTGGTGGAAACACATTAAATATGCTTGCTATTTGGAAAGCGCAAAAAATAGATATAGCGCTAAGAAAAGCCTATGACAAAGGAATAGTGATAGCCGGTGGAAGTGCAGGCTCACTTTGTTGGTTCAATGCTGGCACCACAGACTCAAGACCTAAAAAGCTATCGATTGTTAAAGGTCTTGGTTTCTTAGAATTTAGTCATTGCCCTCATTATAGTTCAGAAAAAACTAGAAAGCCTTTATACCACAAGAATATTTTAGAAAAAAAACTAACAAACGGATATGCTTGTGATGACAACTCTGGTATACTTTTTATTAATGGAAAAGCTATTAAAAGCTTATCCACAGACGCTAAATCTTTTTCATATTACGTTTACGAAAAAGATGGAGAAATTATTGAAGAAAAACTTATACCTGAAATAATAAAATAGATTCTTTGTAAATGGGAGAAGGACAAAATTAAAGAAGTTAAATGGACGATAAAACAATTCAAAATTTAAGAGAAGCGCTGGAGTTTTCTCCAGATAATATTCCATTGAGATTACATCTTGCAGAGTCGCTACGTCTGGCTAATATGCTGGAAGAAGCTGAGGAAGAATACGAGATTATTTTACAATATAAAGCAGAGCCAAAAGCAAGAATAGGTCTCGCTCTCATCTCTTACAAGCAGAAAAACTATTCCAAAGCAATCGTTATTTTAGAAAGTTTGATTCAGGAAGGAAATAAAGACCTGGATACGCATTTATTTTACACACGAGCTCTAGTCAGATCAAACGATACAGATCAAGCGATAGATGCCTATCAAGATTTATTGAAACACCATCCAGACTTTAGCGATAGTGAACTGGATAAAGAACTGAGAATGCCTTCTAACGCTCCAGATGTTTATGAGGAAGATGAAGACGATTATGATGATGATTATGATGATGGCTACAATGAGTCTAGTGTCTTTATAGAAAAACCAGAAATGGACTTTAAAGATGTGGGCGGCATGGAAAACGTGAAGCGCGAGATCGATTTAAAAATCGTACAACCACTACTCCATCCAGAGATTTATAAAGCTTATGGTAAGAAAATAGGTGGTGGAATTTTACTTTATGGTCCACCAGGATGTGGTAAAACTTATATTGCTAAGGCTACCGCTGGACAAATCAATGCCAAATTTATTTCCTTAAGTCTCAACGATATTCTTGATATGTGGATCGGGAATTCTGAAAAGAATTTGCACCGCATATTTGAAGTAGCTAGAAATAATACACCTTGCGTTTTATTCATAGATGAGATCGATGCATTAGGCGCAAGTCGTAGTTATATGAAACAAAGCGCTGGTAAAAATTTGATCAATCAGTTTCTTCAAGAGCTGGATGGTATTTCTAATGATAATGAAGGTTTATTGATTTTAGGCGCGACTAACATGCCGTGGCATCTCGATACGGCTTTCCGTCGTCCAGGTAGATTTGATCGCATACTTTTTGTGCCGCCACCAGATGCTCCTGCCCGTGAGGCTATTTTTGATTTAAAACTAGAAGAAAAGCCTACTAAAGATATTGACACGAGAGCATTGGCAAAAAAGGCTCCCGAATACTCTGGCGCTGACATTGAAGCGGTTATCGATATTGCAATCGAAAATAAACTAGAAGAGGCTATAAAGTCTGGAATGCCTCAACCTCTTACTACAAAAGACCTTTTGAGATCGCTTAAACAGCACAAACCTAGTACTAAAGAATGGTTTACTACGGCTAAGAATTTTGCTGTTTATGCAAATGAGTCTGGGCTTTATGATGATATACTTCATTATTTGAAATTGAAAAAATAATGATAGACGCCATTTACGATAGAGCCTACCTACTCTACCAGCAAAATAGATATGCTCAGGCTGAGGACTTGCTCAATCAAGCACTTACTCAAGACCCAAATAATATATATTGTTTGCACTTGCTCGCCGAGGTAAACCTAGCGCAAGACGATCCTAAAAAGGCAAAACACTTTATAGACATCGCCATAGGACTAGCGCCGCACATGGACGCTTTATTTGCCACCAAGGCAAAAGTGATGCTTAACGTAGAAAAGTATGATGATGCAGAGGAACTATTAAAACAAGCCATTCAACTCAATGCGCAAGAAGCCTCATATTATGCGATGCTGGCTCATATCTCGCTTTCGCGAAAGCGGTATAAGGAATCAGAACAACTGGCAGAAAAAGCTTTATCTCTAGATCCTGCAAATTTGCTTGCTTTAAATGTGAAAAGTACGGCACAACTGAAACAGAATAAAAAAAGGGAATCTGAGGAAACTCTTAAAGGAGCGCTGGGAGAAAATCCAGAGGATTCTTACACGCATTCTAACTATGGCTGGAACAAGTTAGAAATGGGCGATCATAAAGCGGCCTTAGAACATTTCAAGGAATCGTTGCGATATAATCCTAATAATTCCTACGCTCAAGCCGGAATGATGCAAGCCTTACAAGCGCGATATTTTGTGTACAGGTGGTTTTTAAAGTATCAGTTTTGGTTAGGGAACATGGGAGCAAAATATCAATGGTATTTTATCATTGGTTTTTATTTAGGAATGCAAGGATTGAGCTATGTTGCAGATAATGTTCCTGCTCTCTCTCCATTCTTGACACCAGTAGTAATTTTACTAGCTCTTATTGCATTGAGCACATGGGTTATAGCACCATTATCGCAATTGCTTTTCAGTTTTAATAAGTATGCTAAATTTCTTCTAGATGAGAAAGAAAAACGTTCTGTTCTATTTACTGGAATTTGCGTTCTCATAGGTCTTACTGGAGTAACCGCTTATTTGATTTTGGACGATTTTAGGTATCTCATGATAGGAATTGCTGGATTAATTTTAATGATTCCATGGAGTATGTTTTATAATGAAACCAAACCTAAATTTATGATGCCACTAGCCGCTGGAGTGATGACTATAATTGCAGCAGTCGCCTTGTATCTCACCTTTACAACTGGTGATATTTCTAATGTTTTTGTAACCGCTTTCTTAGTAAGCTTTTTTGCCTTTCAATGGTTTGCAAACGCGGTGAGTATTTCTAGAAATAATATTTGAATTAGTAATGAGGAAAAATTAAATTTCTTAGAATGAACTACCTGATTTTTGATTCAAAAATTACTTTTTTGAGCATCATAAGCTCAATTTAGCAGATAGAAGCAATTCCTATTTGATAGAAACCTAAATAAGTCTTAATCTTTTTCTTATGGAGAAAGTTAGCTTTTCAATAACGACTACCTAAAAAACCATATACCATGTTCGGATTATTTAAAAAGAAAACAGAGTTAGAAAAGTTGCAAGAGCAATACGAGAAACTAATGAAAGATTACCACAGACTTTCCACTACAGATCGCGCCGCGAGTGATGCTGCATTTGCAAAGGCCGATGAGATAGGTAAAAAAATGGATGCCTTGAGATAGATATGTAACATTCATAGGTGCGGACTTAAGTCCGCATCTATGAATAGTCAAACATTACAAATTGCTTCCTGATTAAGAGATACCTAATAAGTTTTGGACAAACTATATTGAAGATTTAAAATTTCTCGAGCCATATTTTCTGGGATGACCACATTAGTTAAAATCCGCTCTACATCTGTTCGGGAACCTCAATTCCCATTAAAGAACAAGCACTTTTTACTACTGCAGCTGTCTTGTAACATAACAACAAACGGAACTGTTTTAAATCGGCATTTTCTTCTTCTACAATTTTTGGAACGTTTTGATAAAAGGAGTTGAATTCTTTTACTAGTTCGTAAACATAGTTTGCAACAAGTGCTGGACTGTATTTATCTGCAGCAGTTTGAATCACATCAGGAAATTGTTGTAATGACTTGATTACCGCAATATCCTTATCGGTCAAATCTAAATTCACAGCGCTTTTAAGTGCATTAGTATCAAACCCTGATTTTTTGAGAATAGATTTTATACGGGCGTGCGTGTATTGAATAAATGGTCCTGTATTCCCTTGAAAATCTACCGACTCTTCTGGATCAAACATCATGCTTTTTTTAGGATCTACTTTAAGCATAAAGTATTTTAAAGCTCCTAGACCTATCATCTTATACAGATTTTCTTTTTCTGAGTCAGAAAGTCCTTCTAGTTTTCCTTGTTCTTGTGCAATTTCTTTAGCGGTTGCTGTCATCTCTTCCATCAACTCATCTGCATCTACGACTGTTCCTTCTCGAGATTTCATTTTACCTGATGGCAATTCTACCATACCATAACTTAGGTGGTATAAGTTTTCTGCCCAATCAAACCCTAATTTTTTAAGAATCAAAAACAATACTTTAAAGTGGTAGTCTTGCTCATTTCCTACTGTATATACCATAGAGTTAATATGATGATCTTTTACTCGCTGTATAGCTGTTCCTATATCTTGCGTCATATATACAGCTGTTCCATCACTACGCAATACAATTTTGCGATCTAGTCCATCTTCTGTAAGATCTATCCATACAGAACCATCAGGATCTTTTTCAAAAACACCTTTGTCTAATCCTTGTTGAACTACATCTTTTCCTAATAGATAAGTATTACTCTCATAATATAGGCTGTCAAAATTGACTCCTAAATTTTTATAAGTAATGTCAAAACCATCATAAACCCAACCATTCATTTTTTTCCAAAGCGCTACTACTTCTTCATCTCCTTGCTCCCATTTTTGAAGCATTTGTTGAGCAGCAATTAGTGAAGGAGCTTGCTTTTTTGCTTCATCTTCTGTTTTTCCCTCTGCTATGAGTTGTGCTATTTCTTTTTTGTACTCTTGATCAAACTTTACATAATAATTCCCAACGAGTTTATCACCTTTCAAGCCAGTAGTCGCTGGAGTTTCTCCATTGCCGTAACGTTCCCATGCCAGCATAGATTTACAAATATGAATTCCTCGATCGTTTATGATTTGGGTTTTGTAGACTTTACGACCAGTTGCTTCAATAATATTAGCTACCGAGTAACCTAATAAATTATTTCTAACGTGTCCGAGGTGAAGAGGTTTGTTGGTATTAGGCGAGCTGTACTCTACCATTACTCCTGGTTGTGAACTGTCTTGCCCTTTAGTACCGTAATTTTCATCACTAAGCATGAGGTTAAAATCTGCCAAGAAAGCTTTTGAGGAGACTTTTACATTCAAGAATCCTTTAATAACTTCTATATCGGTAATCAAATCGGTGTTTTCCTTTAAATAAGTACCAATTTTTTCACCAATAACTGCAGGATTACCCTTGATATGACGCAACATAGGAAACACCATGATGGTGAAGTCTCCGTTTTGATCCTTTCGCGTAAGCGTAATTTCTACATTTTCCAGTGTTACAGAAAAAATAGAGGTTACCGCATTTTTAGTAGCGATTTCTAGTTGTTGAAAAAGCGTCATAATTGCAAATTTTAAGCTTGCAAAGATAAGTATTATGAAAGGCTTATGGAATCTAACGAACTAATCATTAACTAGGTTTAAATTATTGATGACCTACTTTATTTTCAATCAATAACTAGCCTATTTCACCTTAACTAATTAGTATGCTATACAATGTTTCTTATAATAATAAAAAAATTGATCGTGAAATAAGCGAGGAAGTAGGTGCTGTTCTTACCTTAAAGGAAAGATGGAAGTTGAAGGGATCAGGCTCTCCTAAATTATTTATTACCTCTTGTAGCATTCAAATTCACAATTTATTAATCCTAGATAATAATGCCAATTCTTGCAATGTAGAAATCAGGGAAAAGGGTATTATTGTAAGATTCCGTTCTTTACTAGAGACATTTGCACTTCCAATACCGTACTACAAACTTACTATTTACAAAGGTCGCGCTCAAGAATACAGTATTCATAAAGACAATTATTTTGTAAAATTAAAGGCCGATCATAAGCGGATTCATAAGTTTTTTGATAAGTTATCGCAGCTCAAATCAGACCAAGGCTTTGAATATATAGATGATCTTTAAATCACATTGATTTGATATGATTCCTATTGTATTTTTATACAATGAAGAAAAAGCTAATTTATCTCCTTATTCTACTACTATTTATTTCTTGTGATTCTCAAAATGAGGATGAAGGAAATTATGATTTGGTTAATAATCCTTCTGAAGGTTCACTCTACCGTGGGATGGATCTTTCTTTTTTACCAGAGAATGAGTCTCTAGGAGTAGTTTTCAAAGATGAAAATAATCAAGATATAAATGACAATTATGCATATTTATCAAGTCGTGGTGTCAACCTCGTACGTGTAAGATTATGGGAGAATCACCTTGATCAAGAATATAATTTACAAAATCTGAAAACACAAGCTTTAAAAATTAAAGCCGCTGGAATGGATTTGCTATTAGATTTTCATTACTCAGACACTTGGGCAGATCCTGGAAGACAAAATATACCAGCTGCTTGGCAAGGTTTAACCATTCAAGAATTATCAGTCGCTGTAAACACTTATACGAATCAGGTGATTAACGAATTAAAAAACCAAGGAACAGCACCAGACATAGTTCAAATAGGCAACGAGACCAACAATGGTTTATTATGGCCGCTAGGTAAAATTTATGAAAATGGCAATGAAGATTTTGACAACTATGTACAAATAACTAATGCCGCAATAAGTGCAGTGCGGTCTACGCTACCTGAAGCGCAAATAATGATTCATCATGCTGGCGTAAGTAATGCTCGTTATTTCTTTGAGCAATTAAATAATCGCAATGTCGATTTTGATACAGCTGGCCTAAGTTATTATCCATGGTGGCATGGATCAAACGTGTCTACTATAGAAACAGATTTAAACTCACTTGCAATAGAAATCGAGCAAAAAATTATGATTGTAGAGACTGCTTATCCATTTACTTTAAACTGGAATGATAATTTAAATAACATCATAGGTCTCAATAATCAACTTGCTCCTAATTATTCTGCGTCGTTCTCAGGACAAAAGGATTTCCTGATGAAATTAAAATCAATGCTTAAAGGTTTACCAGATAACAAAGGAATAGGCTTTTGTTATTGGGCTCCCGATTGGGTTGCCCATGATCAAGGTGATCAAAGCTTTATGAACGGAAGCAGTTGGGAAAACCTTGCTTTGTTTGATTTTGATCATAAAACTACTCCTGCATTAGAAGTATTCACCGAAGATTAGAAAAATTTCACTTTTCTAGACAACCTTTTACAAACTCTCTCGTCTTTATAAATAGAAAGCATGTAAATTGTGAAGGTGATACAACTTTATACTAACGAGAAAAAGCTTATTGAAAAAGCGACCAAGGACGATAGAAAAGCCCAGAAGCGTCTTTTTGAGAAGCATGCACCTAAAATGCTGAGCGTTTGTAGACAGTACATTTCTCCAGTTGAAACTGCCGAAGAAATTATGCTAAATGGTTTTTTCAAGATATTCACAAAATTACATACGTACACTCATAAAGGTAGTTTTGAAGGTTGGGTAAGAAAAATAATGGTCAGAGAATGTATTGATCATTTGAGGAAAAAAGACCCTTTTAAATTTAAAGATGAGATCAACGAGGAAAAAGTAGGCTGTGGTGAAGATGAACAAGAAGAAGAGTCAGAATTACCACTGGACTTAATACAAGAATGTATTGATGCTTTATCTGATGGTTATAAGAGTGTTTTTGTGATGTACGCCATAGACGGCTTTAAACACAAGGAAATAGCCCAAGCACTACAAATAAGTGAAAATACGAGTAAGACCCAATACCGTAAAGCAAGATTACAATTGCAAGAACAAATTTTAAGAATAAGAAAGCAACAATATGAAGCTTAATAATATAAAAAACTCTTTTGAAAATCGCAGGATAGAACCTAGTGCAAATGCATGGGATCAACTGGAGTCGCGATTAGATCAAGAAGAAAAGAAAAGTAAGAAACCAGTACTATTTTGGCTGGGTGCTATTGCTGCCATACTGATTTTAGGTGTATTCATCTATCCTATGCTATCATCTGATATCGTGATTAAAGAAGACTTGTCAAATGAAGTTGTAATAGATCAAACTAAAACAGAACATATTACAAACGAGAATAAAGAAACCGAAATTCTGGTCGCCCCAACCACGAATGATCCGTTGAAAAACACCAACAGCTCTCTGGAAGCTTTAGCAACAAACGAAGAGAATAATAATAATTCAAAAGCTACTGTAAAACAGAAGAACAAAGAAAATATTAAAATTGAAGACACCGGAGTTACCCTTCCAGATTCAAAAAAGAACACAGCAATATCTTTTGCTGACCATCCAGAAAAAACCTTTATTGAAGATAGTTCTATTGATCCAGCAATAACGGTTGAAGTAGTTGAGGCAAGCACTAAAAAACTCACTGCCGAAGAAGAAATGGAGCTATTGCTAAATGAAGCTATTAAGAAGGTAGAAACGAAAGAGTACGCTGTAAAAGACATCAACATCGATCAACTAGTAAGAGAGACCGAATGGGACATCGAAGCTGATAGACGCAATCGCTTCAACAATTATCTTTATGACCAATTAGGTAAACTTAAGAAAGAAGCGGTCGCAACCATAACTGGAAGAAAATAATCAATAAATCATAAACAATTAAAATCAAGCTGTTTACCTAAACGGACAGCCTAAACTATATCTAAATATCCATTCTCATGAAAAAATTAATACTCACTTTAAGCTTTATAATAAGTTTTACATCATTTGTAAAAGTGCACGCGCAGAGTGAAATCCAGCAAGATTCCATCTCCATAAATGCAAGAATTGCAGATTTACTTGAAGAAAAGGAACAAAATATTAAAGACGAAAAAGAAGCTTTAAAATACACCATTGAAGCAATCAATGAAAAACTAGAAAAGAATAAAATCACTAAAGAAAAAGCTGAAGAACTTAAAAAAACAGCTGCTGAACGTACAGCCTTAAATATTAAGTATTACGAGCAGTATGCCATGCTCGAAGAAGAATATGTTAGAAAAAACGGAAAGTTTTCATACGAAGGTGGCGCTATGTTAGAAATAGGAACGAAGCAGTTTATACGATTCCGCAATAGGAATAAAGATAGAGAATATCAACAATATAGAAACACTGAAATAGGACTCACCATTGCTTTTGCCTATAATTTTATGAATGGAGATAACCTAGACATAAATGACTTTAGTTATGCAAATAACAACTACTTCTCCATTGGTTTTCAATGGAAAACACGTTTAGACAAGAATAATAATTTTAGAGCAGTATATGGAGTAGAATATCAATCTCATGGAACAGAGTTAAATGGAAACAGGTTTATTACCCAAGGAGATCAAGCACAAATAGCAAGCTTAGGTTTCAACGCTGACAAAGCAAAATTTAGACAAGACCAGTTAGTATTCCCATTACATCTAGAAATAGGTGGCAGTGAAAGAAAGGAATATGAAGATGGTCGAGTAAGGTTTCAAGATTATGACGAATGGAAATTTGGTATTGGTGGATTTGTAGGTTTTAATATGTCCTCCAGATTAAAGCTGAAATACGAACTAGATGGAAGAGAAATCAAAGAAACTAGAGTCAATAATTTTGATAATGAAACATTTCTTTATGGTCTGGATGCTTATGTAGGTAAAGGAGATATTACCGTCTTTGGAAGGATGAACTTAAACAATGTGTTCAAATCAGGATCTGTTGATGCTCAATATGTCGCTTTTGGGATAAGAATTCAATAAGAATATGATATCAGATTAGCCAGGGAAGCTCTTGACTTGTTCAAGAGTTTTCCATGGTTAAAAATAAGTTAACTAGCTAATATGCAACTGATTTAAATAATAATTTTAATCCAAAATAATACAACATGAAAAAACTACTACTCATTTCGATGGCACTAATAAGTGCATTTACCTTTGCACAAGAAGAAGATGAAAAAGAAAATGAACTTTATGAAGCTCCTTATGACTTTCTTGATGCATTTGACTCCTCTAGAAGAGATAAAGAAACCGTTCTTACTAATACTAAATTATTTGTGGCCTTTGGCTTCAATCAAGCTTTAGGCGATGGTAACGGTATAGGAGAAGATTACCGATTCTGGGGTTCAGGAATATTTGATGTAGGACTAGAATTCTCTACTAGATTAAATAAAGAAGATGATTTATTTAGACTTACCTATGGGCTAAACTTGCGCACTCAAACTTTACGAGTTAATGATAATCGCGTTTTTGAAACACAAAACAGCGTGACTAACTTAGTTAATGCTCCTTTTGATTTAGACCGTTCTAGATTTACACAATTCAGTTTTGTCGCACCGCTTCATATAGAGATAGGACGTCGTGACCTTAAAGATTATGAAGATGGCATTAAACGTTATGGAGGAGATGATCCTTTTGTTGCTGGGATAGGCGGTTATATAGGATACGTGACCATGACATCTCAAGAAGTAAAATTTGATCGAGAAGGACGTGATGTGACTTCTACCCTAACAAATGATTTTGTGGTGAATGAGTTTCAATACGGTTTAAGCGCCTATGCTGGATGGAATAACGCTCAGTTTTTTATAACCTATGGGTTGAATAATATCTTAGATAATTCTTCATTAGAGCAAAAACATGTTTCTTTTGGAATACGCCTGAGATAAGAGATATAAAAACTATTATTAAAATAAAAGCTCTTGAGGAATCAAGAGCTTTTTACGTTTTGAGTTATCTACATCAGTTGCAGTATAACATATCTTAACTGAACAATAGTAATGTGCTTATGATAGTATTGGTTGTAAGTTACGCTTTCGCGAAAGCGAATCCTGAATCCAACTTCTTTCCACAAAAAAAGCCTTTCAATAACTGAAAGGTTTTTTCTATAAGGTAAAATATCAATTAAGACATTGCATTCACATGCTTAGTTAACTTAGATTTTAAGTTACCTGCTTTGTTAGAATGTATAACGTTTTTCTTTGCAAGTTTATCAATCATAGAATAAATGTCAACAAGAAGCTTATCAGCTGCAGACTTGTCTTCAGTTTCTTTTAATTTCTTAATTGCATTACGCGTAGTTTTGTGCTGGTATTTATTTCTTACTCTAGCAGCTTCGTTTCTACGTATTCTTTTTAAAGCACTTTTGTGATTTGCCATATCTTATAAAACTTGATCTAATTAAAGATCGATTTAATTTGTAGCCCGTAGGGGAATCGAACCCCTCTTACATGGATGAAAACCATGCGTCCTAGCCGATAGACGAACGGGCCATTAATTTTGCTCGTTTAAGCGGTTGCAAAAATAAACACTTTTTTTAATTCTGCAACAAAGAAATTAAAAAAATTTAAAAATTAATATGCTTTTGCAAATAACACTCTCTTAGTAGAAGGCTTACCTGTTAATACACAGGCACCTGCTTCCTCCACAGCATCCATAGGAATACATCTTATCGTTGCTTTAGTAAGTTCTTTAATCTTATCTTCAGTCACTGTTGTTCCATCCCAGTGAGCCGAAATAAAACCACCTTTATCCTCTAGCACCTCTTTAAACTCCTCAAAGCTGTTCACTTCAGTGATATGACCGTCTCTATAGTCCAAGGCCTTTTTATGCAGAGAGTTTTGAATCTCCTCAAGTAAATCTTTTACCTTGCCAGCTATCCCTTCTATGGATGTAGTCTCCTTTGATAAGGTATCTCTACGAGCTAACTCCACAGTACCATTATTCAGGTCTCTGGAGCCTATTGCAATTCTAAGAGGAACTCCTTGAAGCTCATGCTGGGCAAATTTTGCTCCTGGCCTCAAGGTATCACGAGAATCAAATTTTACAGAAACACCTAAAGCCCTTAAGTCTGATACTATTCCATCAACTACTTTAGTAATAGCGTCAAGTTGTTCTTCATTTTTAAAAATAGGAACGATCACCACTTGATTAGGAGCAAGATTAGGTGGTAACACAAGCCCTTGATCATCACTATGAGTCATGATCAATGCACCCATAAGTCTGGTAGAAACTCCCCAAGAAGTCGCCCATACATATTCTTGTTTACCTTCTTTTGAAGTGAATTTTACATCAAAGGCTTTTGCAAAATTTTGACCTAAAAAGTGACTTGTTCCTGCTTGTAAAGCTTTTCCATCTTGCATTAGTGCTTCAATACAGTATGTTTCATCTGCACCAGCAAAGCGCTCACTTTCTGTTTTTAGACCTTTTATAACTGGAATAGCCATGAAGTTTTCAGCAAATTCAGCATAAATGTTATTCATTTGCTCCGCCTCTATTAATGCTTCTTTCTTTGTGGCGTGCGCTGTATGACCTTCTTGCCATAAAAACTCTGCAGTACGTAAAAATAACCTCGTACGCATTTCCCAACGCACGACATTTGCCCATTGATTAATTAGTAATGGTAAATCTCTGTAAGATTGAATCCAACCTTTGTATGTATTCCAAATAATAGCTTCACTAGTAGGTCGCACTACCAGTTCTTCTTCTAACTTAGCATTAGGATCAACTCTTAATTTACCAGGTCTATCTGGATCATTCTCTAACCTATAGTGAGTTACTACCGCACATTCTTTAGCAAAACCTTCTGCATTTTTTTCTTCGGCCTCAAAAAGACTTTTAGGGACAAACAGAGGGAAATAAGCATTTTGATGACCAGTTTCTTTGAACATACGGTCTAACTCTGCTTGCATTTTTTCCCAGATAGCATATCCGTAGGGCTTTATAACCATACAGCCTCTTACCGCACTATTTTCAGCTAGATCTGCGTGAACTACCAGTTCATTGTACCATTTTGAATAATCTTCACTCCTACTTGTTAGGTTTTTACCCATAATTGTTTGTTTGGCATAAAACTTGCTCCTATCTAGTAACTTTGTTAAATGCTTTTAATGCTTGACAAAACTACTTATTTTTATCAAACGCTATCAAATAAAATCGTCATGAAAAATATAATTCTTAAAAAATCGCTTTTCTATAAAATTTCAGCAATGCTAATTCTTGCTGTAATAACAGTGTCATGTGGCTCGTATCAAAGCGTTTCTTATAATGACGGTATTTATGGTGATGATGAAAACAACAATAATTCATATAATCAAAAAGAGCAAGAATCTGCAGAAGTTACATATGAAGATGGTTCTTCAGCTTACTATGAAACTCTTTTTAGACAAGGAGCAGAAAGTCATGGAAATAATTTTCAAGAAGAGGAAGTTTTTACCGATGTAGAATCTTATTCTTCTAGCAGCTACGACGAGTCTAATCCTGATTATACTGCGAGTTATGGTGGTGGAGAACCAGGATGGGGAACTAATCCAAGCGAGGTAGTAGTCAATTATTACAACAGCGGTTGGGGATGGAATAATGGATTCGGTTGGAACAACGGCTTTGGTTGGAATAATGGATTCGGTTGGGGCGGCGGCTTTGGCTGGGGCTGGAATAATGGCTTTGGATGGAACAATGGTTTTGGTTGGGGCGGTGGCTTCGGTTGGAACGCTGGATGGGGCTGGAATAACCCTTACGCATGGAATGGCGGCTGGGGCTGGAACAACAGATTCGGATGGAATAATCCTTATGCATGGAATGGCGGTTGGGGCTGGAATAATCGTTTTAGAGGTAATAATATAAGGGGTTACTCTTATCAAAATACAGGAAGAAGCGCAAGAGGACAAGCATTATCTTATAACAATAGAGGAAGAGCAGTCACAAACAGCAGAAGTACCAACTATGGAAGAAGCTCTAATGCTAACAGAAGATCCTCTGCAACAAATGGTAGATCATCCACAAGAGTTAGATCTACTAACCCAAGGTCGAGCAGAAGCACTACAACTCGTAGATCTTCTTCAAATAGATCTTCAGGGACTATGAGGTCTTCAAGGTCATCTAATAGATCTTCTGGAACAATGAGATCGTCTCGCTCATCATCAAGTAGATCGTCTGGAACAATGCGTTCTTCAAGATCGTCAGGTCGTTCTTCAGGTACTA
The DNA here is from genome assembly GCF_000332115.1 of Nonlabens dokdonensis DSW-6. Taxonomy (NCBI): domain Bacteria; kingdom Pseudomonadati; phylum Bacteroidota; class Flavobacteriia; order Flavobacteriales; family Flavobacteriaceae; genus Nonlabens; species Nonlabens dokdonensis. The sequence goes on along the minus strand of NC_020156.1, from coordinate 2,315,779 downwards.
TGAGATCAAGTGGATCTAGTTCAAGATCATCAGGATCTAGCAGGTCTTCAGGAAGATCATCTGGTAGAAGAGGATAATATTCAACTAAACATATTTAAAATGAAAAAGTTTTTAATTTTAAGCGCGCTATTTGCTGGTGCGCTTTTTAGTAACGCTCAATCTGTAGCAGACGGACTATTATATTCAGGTCAAGATTTACAAGGAACAGCTCGTTACAGAGGTTTAAGTGGTGCCTTTGGAGCACTAGGTGGAGATTTAAGTGCCATAGGGTCTAATCCTGCCAGCTCCGTTGTGTTTGCCAATAATTATGCTGGAGTATCTTTAGGATTCTTAGGTAATGAAAATGACACTAATTATTTCAATACTAATACTAATACAACTTCAAATGAAATCAGTTTAAATCAAGCTGGAGGAGTTTTAGTGTTTGAAAGTGCGGGAAATAGTAAAATATCTAAATTTGCTATAAGTCTCAATTATGATCTCAATAGAAATTTTGACAACTTTATAAACGCTAGAGGTGTAAGTCCTGTTTCAGTTTCTCAATACTTTCTCAATAATGCCAATGGAATTGCTCTAGATAATTTTGTGGTAAGACCAGGAGAAACAGCAAGTGGACTCTATCAATTCTTAGGGCAAGATTTTGGGTTTGGGGCGCAACAAGGATTCTTAGGATATGAATCTTTCGTTCTAGACTCGACTGATCCTAGTGATATAGATAATACAAGTTATGTGAGTAATACGGGAACTGGAAGTTTTAATCAAGACTATTTTGTAGAGACTCTAGGTTACAACAGTAAAATAAGTTTTAACGGCGCCCTTGAAATTGATAAAAAATGGAGTTTAGGAATTAATTTAAACTCTCACGTTATAAGCATGGAGCGGTTTACAAGTATCCAAGAAAACAATTCTAATGCTGATGCAAGCATTAACAACGTTAGATTCAACAACTCATTATTTACTGATGCAAATGGGTTTTCATTTCAACTCGGTCTTATAGGTAAACTAACAAACAGCTTACGAGTAGGAGCTACTTATGAATCACCTACTTGGTACACGGTTGAGGAGTCTCAAATACAAGACATCTCAACATCTGGATTAAACAGCCCAACAGCAGTAGTAAGACCTGAAATTCTCAATTTATTTGAACCGTACCGATTACGTTCTCCAGGAAGTGTAACTGGTAGTTTAGCATATATTTTTGGTAGTAAAGGTTTAATAAGCATTGATTATAGTTCTCGTGACTATAGCCAGCTTAGGTTCAATCCCGATAACAATATCCTTTTCAGAGATAACAATCGATTTGCAAGCGAAAACCTACAACGTGCAGCTTCTATTAGATTAGGTGGAGAATATAGAATTAAAAATTGGACTCTTAGAGGCGGATATCGTATGGAAGAATCTCCTTATGAAAACGAATCAATTATGGGTGATTTGACAGGTTACAGTCTAGGTATCGGTTACACTTGGGGTAAAACTATTTTAGACATTTCTTATGACAGTTCACAAAGAGACTTTTCACAACAACTTTTTGATACTGGACTAGATACACAAGCTGGTGTTCAAAACAGAATGGATAACATCGTGTTTACTTTAGGATTCAATCTGTAAACATTTTTAGATGTCGCTTTCGCGAAAGCGGAATTATTAAAGCCACCTCAAGAAAGGTGGTTTTTTTGTTTCATATACATAGTAAGAATTCCATTCAGGAGAGCTCTATGACTGCTAACTTATATATTAAATAACAAGGCTCAAGAAAATATGTTCTTGAGCCTTGTTATTTAATGATTGTGGATTTTATTGATGTATCCAGATTAAAATTGATACTATCGCTTCATTGCAAAATGGCCTGTCGCTTCTCGTTGCTGACCATCAAATGCATATTCAATTTTGAACCAATAGTCGCTACTAGGAAGCGGCTGTCCATTATAAGTACCATCCCAACCTATACCGTCAGGAGATAGTTGTTTAATGAATTTTCCGTACCTATCAAAGATGTACAATTTTGTGCCTGGCAATAGATCGCCACCTATAATATTCCATGTGTCATGTATTCCATCAGCATTAGGTGTAAAATAATCAGGATAACCGAAAACAAAGATATCTACTACTATTTCCCCACAACCACTGCGCTCTGCAATAGTAACCGTATGTGGTCCAGGAGAAACATCATTGAAAATTCCTGAATTAACATAAGGACCATCGTCTAGACGGAACCAGTATTGATCTGGACCTTCAGCAGTAACAATTACTTGATGATCTTTATTAAACGGATCTGTTGTAATATCGATATCAAAAACATCTGGTACGCTAGAAACTCTAACGTTAGTGATTGCAGTATTTTCGCAACCAGTAGAATTTCTCGTCGCTCTTACTTCATAGTCGCCACCTTCTACAACGTCAATGGAAGCCGTAGAAGCCGCAATCGGAGCTCCATCCCTACTCCATTGAAAAGTAAAGTCGGTATCATTTAAACCAGTATCAAGAGTAACAGGACCATTTACTAGGTTACCATTTTCATCTAAACAAAGGATGTATTGATCTAATAATGATGGTGCTGGCAATGGATTAATAATTAAATCTAAAGTCGTAAAACTGAAGCAATCTGTGTTATCATCATCTACTCTAGCTATTAAAGTGGTATTAGTGCTGTAATCAAAATCACCTGTTATACCATTTACTTCATTATCAGCATCTGACTGATTTAAATAATAGACAACAGTAGAACCTGTTTGACCAGCAGTTACCTCAGCATCTGCTTGACTCACGTCTACGGTTGCATTACCGTTTCCGTCGTCACATGCTTCAAGCGGTGTAGGCACAATAGCTAGCGGCGCACCTACTGAATCTATCACAAACTCACCTATAGAAAAACATCCCGAACCACTGAATTCTAATCGGTAAAAAATGGTTTGCATAGCGCTTGTATTTTCATAAAGTGCCGTATCAAGCGGATTCACGTCAGACAATGCATCTGCTTGAGAATCGTGATAGGTAATCACTGTTCCTGACTGACCATTCAAAATTTGATTATCGAGATCACCTAAAGTAAACGCTGCCGATCCATTACCGTCTTCGTCACATTCTTCAATTGTAAAAGGAGTGATTATAGCAGGAACTGGATTCACAATAATGTCAAAAGTCGTGGTATTCACACAAGTTGTCAAATTGTTCTGTACAGTTACCGTAATCGTTTCTGGACTTCCAGAATTAGTATAAGGTGAGGTAATTACACCTGATGCATTGCTGTATTCAATTGTGTATTCTGTAGGATCAAGACCATTTAATACAGCAACATCGTTTTGAGTCAAATCAAATGACTCTACTCCATCACCACTTGGGTCATCACATAGCGAAATATCCGGAGCCGTACTTATCCTAGGCAACTCGTTAACAATTATGTCAAATGAAGTTGTTTCATAACAATCTGTATTGGATGTGTTTTCTACACGTACAAATATTGTTTCGGGAGATGCAACATTTGTGTATGAAGTTGTTGATAAAGGATTGTTACCTGCATCTGCATCTGCCTGTGAGGAATAATAGCTTACTACAAACACTGATGGATCTTGACCAAGTAATATTTGCGCATCATTATTCCCTAAAACGAAATCTTCAAATCCATCATTGCTCGTATCATCACAAACTATAAAGTCTGCTATTGGATTTGCAACTGGTGTAGCACTCATAATTAGATCAAATGAGCCTGTTGTATAACAGTTTGTTGCATTTATATTTTCGACTCTAACAAAAATGGTTACTGCTCCAGTAGTAGAAACAGCTGTATACATAGAAGTATTAATAATCTCATTTGTTCTAGCATCAGCATTTGCCTGCGATGTGTAGAACGTCACCGTATTTTCTGCAGGTATTTGTGACCCAAGAATATCTGGTAATTGAGTTGTAAGATCAAATTGCTCAATTCCATTATTAACATCATCACAAGCGATAAGATCAGTAACTGGATTTACTATTCCAGTTCTATTAACAACAAGGTCAAAAGTCGCAATAGTATTTGAATCACACATCAATCCAGAATTATTGACTAATCTTATATAGATTGTTTGAGGATTACTTATGTTTTGATATCCAGCTGCATTTAATGGTGATGTACCAGAAGCCGCGTCATTTGCAGTTAGATGGTAGGTAACTGTTATTCCTGATTGACCATTCAATATTATTGCATCCTGATCGCTCAAATTAAAGATTTCTTGACCATCATTACTTAAGTCGTCGCAAACAACCATATTTGGCGGAATAGTTGGTACAGGAATAAATCCTGCTGTAATATTAAAAGGGTTAATAGAATTACATCCAGGATCTGTTGTACTCACAATCCTTACGTAAATAGTCACGGTGCCTGCAGACAGGTCAAACATAGTTGGGTTTAAAATAGGATTCGTTTGATTTTGTGCGTCTGTTAAACTAATATAAAACTCTAACGTAAAGCTAGAAGAACTTCCACTTCCTCCTGAACTTAAGGCAGTAGTGACATATGAAACCAAATCAAAATTTGTAATCGCACCACATTGTTCAAAATCCGGAATAGTCAGATTGTTGAAATCTATAACGTCTACAGTAAAACTATCTACCACAATACAATTAGTAGTTGTATAAGTAATAGCAGAAAACACAGTCATAGGAGGCATTACGATGGGAAATGCAGTTGCGTTAGTTATGGCACCTACACCATTCTCTGCATCGCTTTGTGAGTTGTGATAAGTTATTACATAATCTGAAGATGGTAATCCATTTAAAATTACCGAGTCATTTTGAGTAAGGTCTACGGTTGTTGTACCAGTTGTATTACATAAGATTATATCCTCAGGTATCTCAGAAGGAATCTCGGCTAAAACATTTATACAGACTTGTTCTATGTAGATACAACCAAAACTATCCGTAAATTGGAAATCATAACAATTTCGACCTTCAACAGATGGAGTTACCGTTATAGTATTACCATTAACCATCGTTATATCAGGATTTGTTTGCCACATTTCTGAAGTCTCTCCTGGTGTAAAAGAAAGCTCTGCAGGAATAATTGCTGGGTTAAAATCAAGACCCCAGGAAAAAATGTAACCATCATCTATTCCCAAGTTATCAGTCACAGTTAAACACCATAGACCATTCAATGGTGAACCAATAAAATTACTAAAAGGGTCTACTGGTAAATAATCGCCTGCAGGTATAGTTGCTACACCACCTGCTGCTTGTGCCCAAGTTTGCGCCGCAGTTTCATTAAATACATAATCAAATCCGGTACCTGGAACACGGTCTACATTGGTAACTGGATTCCCTAAATTGGTAGTGCCACCATTTGAGAAAACATGTAAATCTACGGAGCTTCCATTAGGCGATGTTAGAGTAACTTGTAAATCCCCTAAGTATGAATGTTCCATGTTTAAAAAAATGTTTACCAAGTCACTTGCGCTAGCAACACCCTGACCGGTCGGAAATAAATCTACGTTAATACAGGTCTGATAACTTACACCACTTCCATCTTCTAAATACGTTGTTCCTGCTATGGGTGGAGAAGGTGAAATAGCAAACTCTGTAGTATTTACTACACCTGTGATATCTGTGGAATCACCAAAGCATAATTCGTCGTCAACTGCCTCGGTTCCTGTAAAATCTGGAGTAGTAGAAACATGAATTACCAAATCTATTTCGTCTCGATCACGACAGCCAGTATTATCTGTAACTATAAAGCGTGTTTGGTAAATACCGGGAATCGTATACGTTTCAGTTTGAATTTGTCCTGTATTTAGTCCATTACCATTTGCAAGATCCCATTCATAAGTAGCACCAGTTCCATCTACGTTAAAGTTTGCAGAACCATCAAAAGTTACGGTCTCACCTTGGCAAATCCTTAAAATACCATCAACACTAGTAGCTGGTGTTGTTGTGATAACAGTAGAAATAGCTTGACATGGATTAAAACAACTTCTTAATGCTCTCCAGCCTGTAGCAGTACCTGATCCATTTGATACAAACCGTACGGTTAAACAACCTGTTGGATTTGTTGCGCTAGCTTGAAAAGCAAAAGGTGTTGTTGAATTTGTAATAGTAGCCAGAACAGGTGCAGCAGTAGAATCGCCGTCGTAAATAGTTAATACATCTCCAGCTAGAATATCAACTACTCTAAATTCTAGTATCATTCTATCCGTATCTATTGAAGGACAAAATACCGATATATTATCTTCATTGTTTCCATAAGGCGCGTTTCCGCCACTATCATTAAAAGCAGAATTGTTGCATCCAATAAATCTAAAGCCATTTCCATTATTAGTACCTAGCGGCATATTAATATTTGCCTGCGAATAAGAATAATAAGAGAGAAGTAACAGTAAAAGAGTGAGAAATCTTTTCATCATTAATAATTTAGAAAATTATGAGCGCTTTTTTTTGTAATAAACAAATATGAGAAAATTTGTTAACTCTAGCTTAACGATTACTGCCAAAACTTTACTGTAATTGCTAAGAAATAATGCTTTTAAGGCATTCTATTTGTAAATTTGCATAAAAATTAGTACCGCTTTTAAGAGTAATTCCTGTATGAAAATTGAAGATCTACTAGAAAATATAGAAGATAATGATCATTTGTCTTCTAACGAGCAAACCCCATTACGTCCTGACGCCTTTGATATGAGCGATGCAGATAAAATTGCATCCATTAAAAAAGATGTACATAACATTCTAGAGACTCTAGGTATGGACATGACAGATGACAGTCTAAAAGGAACACCTAATCGCGTTGCAAAAATGTTTGTCAACGAGATTTTTGGAGGCTTACGCCCGGATAGAAAACCTAGCGCCAGTACTTTTGAAAATAAATACAAGTACAATGAAATGCTCGTAGAAAAAGACATCGTTGTTTACTCAACTTGCGAGCATCACTTGCTTCCTATTGTAGGTCGTGCACACGTTGCTTATATCTCAAATGGTAGCGTGGTAGGACTTTCTAAAATGAATCGCATCGTAGATTATTATGCAAAACGACCACAAGTTCAAGAGCGACTTAACATTCAGATTGTAAGAGAGTTACAACAAGTCATGAATACAGAAGATGTGGCCTGTATCATAGATGCAAAACACCTTTGTGTAAACAGTCGTGGTATAAGAGATATCGAGAGCAGCACTGTGACAGGGGAATTTGGCGGTAAATTTAAAGACCCAGCTGTTAAGAGAGAGTTTCTCGATTATATTAAAATGGACACTAAGTTTTAAATCATTCTCCATCTTCGAGTAATATCTCCGCCTTAACTTGCACCCAAGTAATTTAAAAAGATTACTGTTATTTTTGAAGAGCATATTTATGATTGTTTCGCTTTCGCGAAAGCGAGATCAACACCATCAACATCACAAAAAATAAGTCATGGCACTTTATCAAGACAATGAATTAAGGATTTACAATTCCATGAACGGCGAAAAAGAGGTATTCCAATCGATTACCGAAGGCCGCATAGGAATGTACGTTTGTGGACCTACGGTTTACAGCAATGTACATTTAGGAAATTGCCGTACGTTCATCAGTTTTGATATGATTTTTAGGTACTTAAAACACCTAGGATATAAAGTGCGTTATGTGCGTAACATTACTGATGCAGGGCATTTAACTGACGATGCCGATCAAGGAGAAGACAAAATCTCAAAAAAAGCAAGGCTTGAGAAAATCGAGCCTATGGAAGTCGTGCAGCAATACACGATCGATTTTCATACAGTGATGAAGCAATTCAATGCGTTCCCGCCAAGTATTGAACCTACGGCAACTGGCCATATTGTAGAGCAAATAGAAATTATTAAAACGATCATCGATAATGGATATGCCTATGAGAAAAATGGCTCCATTTATTTTGATGTAGTAAAATTTAATGAAGATCATCACTACGGGAAACTAAGCGGTCGTAATCTGGATGATATGATGGCAAATTCTCGTGAGCTAGCTGCGCAAAGTGATAAATCAAATCCTGCTGACTTTGCTCTTTGGAAAAAAGCGAGTCCAGAACATATTATGAGATGGCCTAGTCCATGGGGCGATGGTTTTCCTGGATGGCACCTGGAATGTACGGTAATGAGTTCTAAATATCTAGGTGAAACTTTTGATATACACGGTGGCGGAATGGACCTTAAATTCCCCCATCACGAGTGTGAAATCGCTCAAGGTGAAGCAGCACATGGCCATAGCCCAGTAAACTACTGGATGCATGCTAATATGCTGACCTTAAACGGTCAGAAAATGTCTAAATCAACTGGAAATAGTATTTTACCTGTAGAACTTTTTACTGGTGATAACGATTTCATGCAAAAAGCTTTCAGCCCGAGTGTGGTGCGCTTCTTTATGATGCAAGCTCATTATAGATCGATTTTAGATTTTAGTAACGATGCCATACTTGCAGCCGAAAAAGGTTTTAACCGTCTTACTGAAGCGATGAAGTTAATAAATCAATTACCAGTTTCTAAAACCTCAACCGTAGATGTGGCAGCTTGGAAAGCAAAATGCTATGCTGCCATGAATGACGATTTCAATACTCCTATTCTTGTTGCAGAGCTTTTTGACACGGTGAAAATAATTCATACCATTAATGATGGAAATGCTACTATTACGAAAGAGGATCTTGATGATCTTTCTACAAGTATGGATGCATTTTTCTATGATATTCTAGGACTTCAAATTGCTCAAGAAGAAACTGGTGGTTCTTTAAACAAAGGACTTGACGGCGCCATGAAATTGATTATCGACTTAAGAGCTACTGCACGAGCAAATAAAGACTGGAGTACGAGTGATAAAATAAGAGACGAACTTGCTGCTGCCGGAATTGCCCTTAAAGATGGCGTTGACGGAACTAGTTATAGTGTGGAGTAATAGAGTTAAGAGTTAAGAGTTAAGAGTTAAGAGTTAAGAGTTAAGAGTTAAGAGTTAAGAGTTAAGAGTTAAGAGTTAAGAGTTAAGAGTTAAGAGTTAAGAGTTAAGAGTTAAGAGTTAAGAAAAATCGAAATTCTCAATTCAATTAGCAATAAAAAAGCGAAATTCATTTCGCTGAATAAAAAGAATGCCCTTAGGCGACAAATTAATTCTTAAGCGGCAGACTTCAGTCTGACGGAAATGTCGATGATTTAAAAACGAAAACTTTTCCTAAGCCCTAAATGTTCAGGATTTTTGAGATCTGAAATTAATAACTAATAAGCGAACTTGAGTACTCAGAAGTAATAGAAGGCAACGAGATATGAACAAGGAATGCTTCAACGTCTATCGATTAGCTTACGTTTAAAAAATTATGTTATGAAAAACTATCTTCTTTTATTTGTCGCTTTAACACTTCTCTCTTGTGGAACATCAAAATCTACCGTAGAAAAGGAAGTAATGTTTACAGGACAAGAATTTGACATGGATTTGTTTAAAGGGAAATGGTTAACAAATGGCAAGAAAAATAAAAAAGAGTACTCTATATTTAGAGAAGATTTTCAAGTAGAAAATAACAAAAACCAAGTTTTTCCATACCAATTGAAAAAAGATAGCATATTTGTTTACAAGAACAGCAAAAGATATTTTGGCAGGCTTATAAAATTGAATGAAAAAGAGGTGTTTATTTTATGGGGTGACCAAGAAGCTATCACCTACTATCGACCTTAATTTATACTATTGACCTTTTTAGTTTACTATTGAAAAAATTACTAGCATATCCTTTTCTATTACTCATCAGGTTTTATCAATCGGTGATATCGCCATTTACACCTGCTAGTTGTCGCTACTCTCCTACTTGTTCTCAATATTCTAAAGAAGCTCTAATCAAACATGGCGCTTTTAAAGGTGGCTGGCTAGCGTTAAAACGTATTTTTAGTTGTCATCCTTGGGGCGGTAAAGGTTATGATCCGGTTCCATAGATTTGCTGCATTAGCTTATTTCAAATTGTATGCTATTCCTTGTCAGTTTGAGCGACAGTCGAAAACGATTACCAATGCAGTAAGCCTATCATCAATCACAAAAGGTTTCGAATATCGCACAACCAAGAAACTGAAATTTACGTAAAGAACAAGAGCATATTCCTTTTTGAAGGAAGAAACATGTTGGCGATGAATTTGATGAAGTCAAGTGAGCAACCAAAAAGGTTTTACGGTTGAATAAATATTATAATTTGATTTCTAAATCGTTCTCGGCTGCGCTCGAACTGACATCTCCTATTCGTGTTTGCTTTTTTATTATTTTAGTTCAAGTTCGATTTCAAATTCGATTTCAAGTTCATATTCTTACCTTAGCCGCAAATAATAAATTCACGTGACTTCTACCCAAATTCTCATTACCATTGCTTGCTATTTTGCGGTTCTTGTAGCAATTTCTTTTATTGTAGGTCGCAAAAGCGATAATGCAACTTTTTTTAGAGGTAATAGATCTTCCCCTTGGTTTATTGTAGCCTTTGGTATGATAGGAGCATCACTTAGTGGAGTGACTTTTATCTCTGTTCCTGGCGCTGTGGAAGAAGGAGCGATGAATTATTTTCAAGTAGTTCTAGGTTACATAGTCGGTTACCTGGTAATAGGTACGGTACTTTTACCGCTATATTATAAAATGAACCTGACGTCTATTTATTCTTACCTCAACGACAGATATGGCAGTGCTGCACAATTTACAGGTTCTAGTTTTTTTATACTTTCTCGTATGGTAGGTGCCAGTTTTAGATTGTATCTGGTTGCTGGTGTCTTACAAGAATTTGTTTTTGAAAGTATGGGCGTTGAGTTTTGGCAAACGGTAACTTTTACTGTTATTCTGATTTGGTTATACACATTCAAGTCCGGAATAAAAACCATAGTCTGGACCGATACTTTACAGACTTTATTCATGTTAATTGCTGTAAGTGTAGCGATTTATTACATTTCTGACAGTTTGAACCTTAATGGTATTGGCGAGATAACTGGTTTCATTTCTGATAGCGAATTGTCCCAGATCTTCTTTTTTGATGATTGGAAAGCCAAAGAGTTTTTCTTTAAACAGTTTTTTGCTGGTGCTTTTATCGCTATCGTAATGACTGGTCTGGATCAAGATATGATGCAAAAAAACCTGACTTGTCGCAGTCTTGGCGATGCTCAAAAAAACATGTTTTGGTTTACGATCGTATTGACCTTTGTAAATCTTATATTTTTAGGATTAGGTGTTTTACTTACCGCTTTCGCGAAAGCGGAACAATTAACAGCCACAAAAGACAAATTATTTGCGGCCATCGCTTTAGATGGAAATCTAGGAATAGGGATAGGACTGGTTTTTATTCTCGGATTAGTAGCAGCAGCCTATTCCAGTGCAGACAGCGCGCTGACTTCCTTAACAACGTCATTCTCTGTAGACATTTTGAGATTAGAGCAAAACTATGAAGAGAAAAAGCAACGCTGGATTAGAAAACTAGTCCATGTAGGATTTTCTCTAACATTGATACTTGTGATTGTAAGTTTTGAGTATTTGATCAAGGATGCTAGCGTGATCAATAAATTATTTGTTTTTGCTGGTTATACTTATGGACCGCTGTTAGGGTTGTTCAGTTTTGGAATTCTAACAAAACTTCAAGTAAACCATAAAATAACTCCGGTTATTGCGATTCTATCACCATTTATTGCTTTTGGAATAAGTAGTCTAGCGAGTCGTTATGGATTTGAATTTGGTTTCTTTATTTTATTACTCAACGGTTTTGTAACCTTTTTAGGTTTGTTGCTAGCTGCTACTTTTACAAATCAAAATTCTAATACTGATTTGTACCAAGCATAACGAGTGTACAGGCAACTTCACTTTCTATATTATTTTCAGAAAGTAGTTGGTATAATTCGGGATTTTCAGTTCCAGGATTAAAAATTACTCGCTCTGGTTGAAGACTTATTATATAATCATAATATTGCTCTTGGCGTGTAGGATTTAAATATAAAGTAACGGTATTAATTCCCTGAAAAGGGATCAATTCTTTATGGATCTTCACATCATCTACCATTCCTTCACGCAATCCTATAGCTACAGTTTCTATATTAAATTTGCGTAATCTATAGATGGCAATATTAGAATAGCGTTGTTCTTTAAGAGAAGCACCTAATACTAATGTTTTTTTAGACATTTTTTATGATTTGCTGTGTAACAATATACGAAATAGATCGTCTTTTAGTTGAAGGACATGATAAACCCTTCTGATTTATTTGGTGAATTTTTATGAAAAAGAAGAATTCAAAAAGGTTAAAGTCTGTCAGGCTCCTTTAAAAGTTTCTGACAGCAAACATAATCGTATAGTTCATAATTAATGGTTAGTGTTATTGTACGATTTAGAAATCCTAAGCTTGCAGGCTTGGGATTTTGTTTTTTGTGTCATTTCCTATTCACTATTTACTATTTACAGTGCGGACTTAAGTCCGCACCTGTGAATAGTTTAAAGCTCTAACTCTTCAATAGTAGAGTCTTCTCTATGATGCTGTTTTTGGTTTTTAATATATCCTATCACTTTATCGACATTTTTTGGACTTACTGAAAAAGCTCCATAACCACGCTGCCATTCAAAACCGTCTAAAAATGTGTAATTCTCACTGAGAAATCTAGAGCTTTTACCTTTAATGAATCTCATCAAATCAGATAAGGAAACTTTTGAGTCCATTTTTAATAATACATGGACATGATCTGGCATTCCATTGATCGTAATAGGCACACAATCATTATCCTGTATAACGGACCAAATAAAAGGGTATAACTTTTTCTCTATTGTATCAGAAATGAAATGATTTCTACTCTTTGTACTAAAAATAATGTGAAGGTAAATCTGAAGATTATTCTTTGACATTCCTAAAAATAATCAAATAATACCATATTCATAGGTGCGGACTTAAGTCCGCACCTATGAATATTACAAAGAATTGTTAATTTACCTTCTTAGAATTAGAATTATACGAAATATGAGCATAAATAACAACTACAGTAGAAAGTATCGATAACAAAACAACAGGCACAAACTTCCTTTGAAACATTGTTTGATTAAACAAATCTGTTGCAGCAAGTACGGTAAGAGATATACCTATCAACCAAACAGTTGTGATGATCCACAAGTACTTCTTTGTTATTTTCCTACCAAAAAGGCTAAATGACTTAGTTTCCATATTATTTTAGATTATTTAAAATTGATTGCAACCTAAAGATAGGGCTTACAAACAATTTTTTCCTTAAAATTAGATATCCGTATTCTTCCTTATTCAAATACCGATTCTATCAATCATGTCAATTATTCACAGTTGAGGACTTGAGTCCGCACCTGTGAAAGTGAAAGTGAATACGTATTACCACTTCATAATCGCACTACCCCAAGTAAACCCACTACCGAAGGCTGCCAAAACAACGGTATCGCCTTCTTTTATCTTACCATCTTCCCATGCTTCACAAAGGGCGATAGGAATAGAAGCCGCTGTAGTGTTACCATATCGCTGGATATTATTGTAAACTTGATCGTCTGTTAATTGAAATTTCTTCTGGATAAATTGAGAAATACGCAAGTTAGCTTGATGTGGCACCAGCATATCAATATCACTTACTTCTAGCTGGTTGGTTTGTAAACCTTCCATAATTACCTCACTGAAACGTCGTACTGCATTTTTGAATACAAACTGACCGTTCATATAAGGATAATAAGGAATATCTTCTTGCGGATTCTCCTCTATAATTTGAGGAACCCAATGATTAGTTGATGGTCCTTTCAATGATAATTCTAGCGCGTGTTCTCCTTCACTATGTAAATGTGTAGAAAGAATTCCGTGACCTTCTTTTTCTGATCGTGAAACTACCGCTGCTCCTGCTCCATCCCCAAAAATTACCGTTACACCACGGCCGCGAGTAGAAAAATCCAGTCCACCACTATGGTTTTCTGATCCTATCACAAGAACGTTTTTATACATTCCAGTTTTTATAAATTGGTCTGCGACAGAAAGTGCATATATAAAACCACTACACTGATTACGCACATCAAGCGCTGGACAAGTATGAATATCCATAAGATTTTGAACCTGCACACCACAACCAGGGAAATAATAATCTGGTGATAATGTCGCAAAAACGATCATATCGATGTCGTCCTTAGAAACTTTTGCTCGTTCCAGAGCGATTTCGGCAGCTTTTACTCCCATGATAGCAGTAGAATTACCATCACCTTTTTTAATATGGCGGCGCTCTTTTATACCGGTGCGTTCTTGGATCCAGGCATCGTTAGTATCCATTACTTTAGAAAGATCGTCATTAGTAACGACGTTTTCTGGAACATATTTACCCATTCCAGTGATACGAGAAGTATACATAAATAAATTTTAATTAGATGCAAGATACGCCCCAATCATAGTATATTGCTAGCAGTACACGATATTTTGATATGCATGCATAGTAAGTTATTTCCAGATTCTTTTCCTAAGATACCAGACGCTACTGTAGAATATGATGGTTCTTTTTACGCTTTCGCGAAAGCGGAACATTTAAAAGACACTTTGTTAGAAGAAACCCCATGGAGACAAAACGAAATCAAACTATTTGGTAAAACACATAACGAACCAAGGCTCACACAGTTATATGGCGACGAAGGACTAGATTACGGTTATAGCGGTATCAAATTCAAAGCTTTGCCGTGGACAGAAACTCTAGCACAAATCAAAGCCGACGTAGAAAAAGCAGCAGGAGCTGAGTTCAACGTCTGTTTACTTAACCAGTACCGCACCGGTCAAGATTCTAACGGCTGGCATGCAGACAACGAACCAGAGTTAGGACAAAATCCCACTATTGCTTCTGTAAGCCTAGGTCAAGATCGGTTTTTTCATTTAAGACATAATGAAAATAAAGACTGGAAATTTAAATTTTTATTAGAAAACGGCAGTTTGTTATTAATGAAAGATCAAACTCAACATACCTATAAACACCAGATTGCAAAAACAAAAAGGGAAATAGATTTACGTATCAATTTGACTTTTAGAAAGGTGGTTAAGTGAATAATAGAAATATTCTTGATATAGAAAAACCTGCATCGAAAACACACTTTGTCCTAGCAGACATTTTCCTCGAGGGAAAACCAAGCTAAAAAGCTATATCGTTAAAATTGTTCATCACCCATGGTACCGTTTTCCCTCGAGGGAAAATAAGAATTGGGTGTTGGTGATGCTAGTTCAAACTAAAATCTGCAATTGTCATTCTGTTAATTCATTTATAAATACGTTGCTATTTAATTGAAATTTGTAATTATTGCGATCGTAAACGACTTTACTATTATGGCTAGAAAAAGAGCAAAAGACATTTTAGAAAATTTGAACGATCGCCAGATAGACCGTATTATAGAAATGGGTTGGGAAGATCGCACTCCTTTTGATGCGATTGAAGCGCAATTTGGTGTGACAGAAAAAGAAGTGATCATGATCATGCGCAGCGAGATGAAAGAAAGCAGTTTCAGAATGTGGCGTGAACGTGTACAAGGTCGTGCTACAAAACACCGTGCGCAACGTGATCCAGAAATGAGCCGTTTTAAATGTTCTATGCAGCGATCTACAGGTAATAAGATCGCCAAGAGATAAAGCTCACTTTTTTTACTAGATTATTTACAATGGCATACGTATTGCCTAGATTTGAACGTTGTTATTTAGACCCAACTCAAATCATGAAAAAGTTACTTTTACTTTTATTTCTTTTACCATTTGCTACTTACGCACAAGATCCATTTTCTAAGCAATCGGTTCAAAAAACTGTAGAAAATCTAACGATATTAAATATCAGTGAGAGTATTAAAGGCACCATTCTAACGCCTAAAGATTCTAAGAAAAACCCAGTTCCATTAGTTATTATAGTAGGCGATCAAGGCGCGATAGATCGCAATGGTAATGAACCTAGAACCAGAAGCAATGCCTACCAACAACTAGCGGACTCGCTCTTATCTAATGGAATTGCTACTTATCGTTATGACAAGCGCATTTTTACCCAAATGAAAAATCGCAAACCTAGCGATAAAACGCTATTTAGTGACTATATCATCGATGCAAAAGAAGTTGTTTCCTATTTCAAAAACGATAAGCGATTTTCAAAAATCTACATTGCCGGTCACGGACAAGGTTCTTTAGTAGGAATGCTAGCCGTTAATGAGCACATCGATGGATTCATTTCTTTAAATGGCGCAGGACAATCTATTGATGCGTTGATTGTACAACAAATTTCAAAACAACAACCTGGTCTCGATAAAGTAGCCGCAGAAACTTTTGAAAGAGTAAAAAAATCTGAAAAGCCAGTAATTGCTATTGAGCGCGACTTATATCCTATTATCGGTCCACGAGTGCAACCGTTTATGAAATCCTGGATGAAGTATAATCCAGCTGAAGAAATTCAAAAACTGCAAATCCCAGTAGTGATCATTAATGGTTCTAGAAATCGCATGAGCAATCCCACAGAAGCACAACTATTAAAAGATACCGCTCCTAATGCAACTTTAGAAATTATCGAAAATATGAATCATGTTCTCAAAATAGTAGGAGATGATGAAATAGAAGCCTCTAAAAGTAAAATCAATCCCAACTTTCCTTTAAGCACCAGACTTGTTGAGCTTATAGTGGGCTTCGTAAAATAAGCTGTAATAAATCCGCTTTCGCGAAAGCGAAACTTTCACAAACAACTTCATATAAAATTGTATTTTGCAGCACATCAAAATAGAAATATATGATTTTTCAAGAGGTAGCAGAGAAGGTAAAAGACTCCACACCGTTTATTACCGATGACACTATAGTTTTTGGACTATTAATGATATGTCTAGCTCTAGTATTCTATTCTTCTTCAATGAAAGAAGGTTTTTGGTCTAAATTTTATAAAATAGTTCCTGCACTTTTGATGTGTTATTTATTACCATCTATTTTAAGCTCTTTGGGAATTATTGCACCAGAATGGAAAACTGTTGCAGAAGATGGAACAGTAACAGAAGCTAGTTCTTCTCTTTATTATATGGCATCGCGTTACCTGTTGCCAGCAGCTTTGGTTTTAATGACACTTTCCATAGATTTAAAAGCCGTTTTTAATCTTGGACCAAAGGCGTTAATTATGTTTTTGACTGGTACCATAGGAATTGTCATCGGTGGCCCGATAGCTATTCTTATAGTTGGTTCTTTTTCTCCAGAAACTGTGGGCGGCGAAGGCTTTGATGCTGTATGGCGAGGGCTTTCTACTCTTGCTGGAAGCTGGATAGGTGGCGGCGCAAATCAAACAGCCATGTTAGAAGTATATCAATTTAATCAAGCTAAATATGGTGGAATGGTTCTTGTCGATATAGTTGTAGCCAATTTATGGATGGGTATTTTACTTTTTGGAATAGGAAAAGCTGCAAAAATAGATCGCTGGTTTGGTGCCGATAGTACAGCCATTGAAGATCTCAAAAAACGTGTATCTGATTATACAGAAAGTGTGAAACGTGAAGCAACATTTACTGATAATATGGTGATGTTAGGAATTGGCTTTGGTACGGTTGCCATTGCTCATTTTGGAGCAAATTATTTATCAGAAGCAATGAGCGGTATGGATGCCATTGCAAAAAACATTTATTTAAGCTTTCTAACCAGCCAGTTTTTCTGGATGATTTCTATTGCTACACTAATCGGTATAACACTATCATTCACTCCTGCAAAAAGTTATGAAGGAACCGGAGCAAGTAAAATAGGTAGTATTTTTATCTACGTTTTAGTAGCTACCATAGGAATGAAAATGGATCTAACTCAAATAGTTGAAAATCCGTTATTGATTCTTGTGGGTATTATATGGATGGCGATTCATGCTGGTCTACTGATACTGGTTGCAAAACTTACTAAATCACCTTATTTCTTTCTCGCTGTAGGCTCTCAAGCAAATGTAGGTGGTGCTGCAAGTGCACCTATTGTCGCAGCAGAGTTTCATCCTTCACTTACTAGTGTAGGAGTTTTACTAGCCGTTTTTGGTTATGTAGTAGGAACTATAGGAGCAATTGCATGTACCATTTTAATGCAAATCGTAGCTACTTCGTAAGGATTTTACCTTCTTAAATTAAAAGATAAAATGCATATTTGCAGCCGTAAAATTTTAGCCATGAAAAAAGTACTTTTCTTTCTTATCGTCATAATTGCTGTAGCATCTTGCAGTGAACCTAATTCCAGCAACTTCTCAGTTTCAGGAACGATAGATGGGGTTAAGGTGGGAAAGATTTTTTTAGAACGTTTCCAAGATAGTGTTTTAGTTGACGTAGATTCTGTAGAATTTAATGGCAACTCTGATTATTCATTAACAACTGATATTAGTGGACCTGAGTTGCTGTACCTTCATCTAGATGTGAAGGATGGTAGAGAGTTCAATGATCGTTTTCTATTTTTTGCAGAAGACACATTAATGACCATCAACTCCACACTTGAACAATTTGAAAAAGATGCCGTGATAACTGGTTCTAAAAATCAAGATATTTACCAAGTTTTTAAAGAGAATAATGACAAGCTTAATAAAGTCTATACCAACATCGTAAAAAGAAGTATGTCACTTACTGATGAAACTAGAACTCCAGAAATAGCTGATTCTATAGAAAATGCGTACGATAAATACCTGAAGAGAAAGGTACTGTATGCCATCAACTATGCACAGTTGCATAAGGACAAGGAAGTTGCACCCTATATTTTAGTAACTGAAGCTAGCGAGGCAAATCCTGCTTTGTTAGATAGCGTATTTCAAAAAATGCCAAAAAAAATACAGACAACTGTTTACGGGAAACAATTGTCTGCATTAATTGATAAGAATAAAAGTAGCTTATAAAGCGTTAACGCGTTCTATAAGTGCTTTTCCTTTAGTTTCTAAATCAGCACGTACTGCTTTAATGTGTGCTTTGCGATTTTCTACTTTACGATCGTTAACACGAGCGATTAACTCGTCAAATGTATCTATAGAATCGTCTACTACCTTTTCAGAAGCTTCTGTTTTTTCAGGGTTTGCTGCCTGTGTGATCAAAGCAGCCTCTATGATATCTCCTAATACGTAATTGATATCTTGTTTCAGATCTCTAATACTTGCCATAATAATTTAATTTGCTGCAAAAATAGTGAATAAAAGAGATACAGATTAAATTATTCTATGCTAAGAAATAATTCTAAATTGAATAGCAATATTGGTAGGTATCTCGCTTTCGCGAAAGCGTTACACTTATTATTCTCCTCTATAAACTACAAAATTGCGTTCTGTTTCAAAAAGTTTAATTTCTAAATCATATTTAGGATCTAACTTAGCTTTTACTTTATTGTAAATAACGAAGGCAATATTTTCTGCAGTAGGATTGAGGTTTGCAAATTCTGGGACCTGCTTATTAAGATTTTTATGATCAAAGGCATCTTCTACCTCTTCCTTGATAATATCTTTGAGAATTTTAAGATCAATTAAATAGCCTGTTTCTGGGTCCACTTCTCCTGTAACTCCTACTTCTAAGTCGTAATTATGCCCGTGAAAATGTGGGTTATTGCATTTTCCAAAAATTTGCTGATTCTTTTCATCGCTCCAGTCTTCTCGGTGTAAACGGTGCGCAGCATTAAAATGGGCTTTACGGTAGGCAGTTAATCTCATGATATGTGGGAATAATATTTTTCAAAAATAATTTTAAACCATTCGGTATAAATATCTGGCTGGCGCTCCATATCGTCTTTGATATCTTGAGCAGTCATCCATTTGTAAGAAGCAACTTCGTCTGGATTAATATTAGGAGCATCGTTATATTGCCCTATCATCACATGATCAAGCTCGTGCTCTGTAAGCCCGTTATCAAATGGTGCAATGTAGATAAAGTGAAACAGCTCTTCTAACTCTGTTACAAAACCCATTTCTTCCATGAGCCTGCGTTTACCAGCCTCAATATTTGTTTCTCCTTCACGCTGGTGGCTGCAACAAGTATTAGTCCATAATCCAGGAGAATGATATTTACCCAAAGCGCGCTGTTGTAACATGATTTCGTTTTTATCATTTACTACAAAAACAGAAAAAGCTCTATGTAATAAAGCTTTTTCATGCGCCTCAATTTTTTCCATAAGACCAACTTGCTCGTCGTTCTCGTTTACTAAAATAACTTGTTCGATAATTTCTAAAATTTATAAACCAAAAGTACAAAAGGAAATGAACTGATTCCTTAAACATTTATTAAGTAGTTAAAACCATTTATAATTACAGATCAACTGATTTATTTTTCAATAAAATCAAATGAAAATTGAAATAATTAATTGCAAAATGCTTTAAACTATGAAACAGGCAAGGTCGTACCTCTTAATTCTATACTATAATTTATGGTAACCGTTTTTGTGTTTCCTTTAGTCTTATTTTCTAAACGTTCCACCAGCATTTTTACAGACTCCTGCCCTATTTCTTCAGCATACTGAGCTACTGTGGAAAGTGGCGGATATGATAAATGCGAGATTTTATTTGAAGAAAAACCTATTACAGACAAATCATTAGGAATTGTTCTTCCTAATCGCTGCGCTATATTTACTGACATTACACCGCTTATATTATCAATACAAAGAAGACCATCCATGTCTTTATGTTCAGTGATTATTTTTTCAAGCTGATCGTTCAATAACTCTTGATCGTCGTCTACTTCAATCACAATAGGATCGGCAGTATAGGAATCATGTTTTTCTAAGGCTTTTTTATATCCTAGCACTCTCAATTTCCCAACGCTCAATTCTCCTAAACTATTAACCAAAACTATTTTTTTACGACCTTCCTTAATTAAGGTTTCTGTAGCTTTGAAAGCAGCGTTAAAATCATCGATGATTACCTTATCACAATCGACATCATTTGCCACGCGATCAAACATTACAATAGGCACATCTTGATTGATTGTTTCTTTAAGGTGTTTTACCTCTCCTTTAGACTGCGTTTCTTCAGACACTGACATAATAAATCCATCTACACTACCATTTGCTAATAAATGAAGACTGTTATTTTCTTTTTCAAAAGTCTCATTAGACAAGCAAGTGATGATATTATAACCTAAAGCGGTAGATTCTTGTTCTATTCCATAAAGTATACGAGCAAAGAACGTATTTAAAATATCTGGAATAATGACTCCTATGGTTTTAGTCTTTCTGTTCTTGAGACTTAAGGCAAGAGTATTAGGTCTATAATTTAGTTCTTTAGCGATTTCCTTTACACGAGTTATCGTGTCTTTACTTATTTCTGGACTGTCTTTCAAGGCTTTAGAAACTGTAGAAACAGATACACCCAGCGTTGCTGCAAGATCTTTAAGAGTTATCATAATTTGCTAGTTTTAGGATGAAACAAATTGAATTAACAAACATACGCTTCATAAACGTACTAACCATAAAATGATGGAATTACTAATAATTATTTAACAAACCCCTTAAAAAATAAGGCAGATTTACTATTTAATTACTAAATCGTTCTTCTATCCCTAAAATTTTAAAGGGTTGTTCTAGTTTTGTTAAAAATTCCGCTTTCGCGAAAGCGAGAACATCATTATTAATTTACAAAGTAAAAATTTATTTTATTCGGCGTGATTCTAAAAACAATTACAGAGCTGTTCTACAGAAGTCCTTGATAAAACGCTTGATTAGCCTATTTTTGCAAACTGATTTATTATATACATGAAGTTTACAGACGAGATAGCAAGAAGAAGAACTTTTGGGATCGTTTCCCACCCAGATGCTGGTAAGACAACACTTACTGAAAAGTTGCTTTTATATGGAGGCGCCATTCAAGAAGCTGGTGCAGTAAAAAGTAATAAAATTAAAAAAGGTGCCGCCAGTGACTTTATGGAGATAGAGCGCCAGCGTGGTATTTCTGTCGCAACATCTGTACTTGCCTTTGAATATGATGGTAAGAAAATAAATATTCTTGATACTCCTGGTCACAAAGATTTTGCTGAAGATACTTTTAGAACTTTAACTGCAGTAGACAGTGTTATCGTTGTTATTGATGTTGCAAAAGGTGTTGAGGAGCAAACTGAAAAACTGGTGAAGGTTTGTAGGATGCGACAAATACCTATCATCGTTTTTGTAAATAAAATGGACCGTGAAGGTAAAGATGCGTTTGATTTACTAGATGAAATTGAGCAAAAACTAGAGCTGCGAGTAACACCGCTTAGCTTCCCTATCGGGATGGGTTATGATCTTAAAGGAATTTATAATATTCATAGAAAGAATGTCAACCTGTTTACTGGAGCTTCTTCAAAAGACATTCATAGTACTACCGCAATTAGCGATTTAAATGATGAGAAATTAAATCAACTTATAGGTGATCCAGCAGCAGAGACTCTGAGAGAAGAATTAGAATTAGCTACAGGAATCTATCCAGAATTCAATAGACAAGAATACCTTGATGGTGAGTTGCAACCGGTATTTTTTGGTAGTGCCTTACATAATTTTGGTGTAAAAGAGCTTCTAGACGGTTTTATAGAAATAGCACCAGCACCACGAGCAAAAAATGCTGAGGAACGCCTGGTAAAACCTAATGAAAAAGACTTCAGTGGTTTTGTGTTTAAAATCCATGCAAATATGGATCCTAGACATAGAGATAGACTTGCATTTATTAAGATCGTAAGTGGAACCTTTGAGCGTAATAAAGCCTATAAACATGTAAGACTTGATAAAAATTTGAAGTTCTCTAGTCCTAACGCCTTTTTTGCAGAGAAAAAGGAAATAGTAGACGAGTCGTTTCCAGGAGATATTGTAGGACTGCATGATACTGGAAATTTTAAAATAGGTGATACACTCACATCTGGAGAAGAATTGCATTATAAAGGAATTCCTTCTTTCTCGCCAGAACATTTTAGATACATCAACAATGCCGATCCTATGAAGTCTAAGCAACTTGCAAAAGGAATAGACCAATTGATGGATGAAGGTGTAGCACAATTATTCACATTAGAACTTAACGGCCGCAAAGTAATAGGTACAGTAGGTGCCTTACAGTTTGAAGTAATACAGTACCGACTGGAGCATGAGTATGGCGCTACTTGTTCTTACGAGAATTTAAACGTTCATAAAGCATGCTGGGTAGATGGATCTGTTGCAAAACCTGAAGAGATGACTGATTTTAAAAGAGTCAAATCAAAATTTTTATGCAAAGACAAGCGAGGTCAACTGGTGTTTCTAGCCGACTCTTCTTTCTCATTACAAATGACGCAGCAAAAATATCCAAGTATTAAATTTCACTTTATTTCTGAATTTGAACCAGAAGCAAGTCTCAAGTAAATGGAGTCCGGATAGCTATTAAGTATCTTTTGAGCTAAACAAAAAAGGATCTGTACATTGAGAACAGATCCTTTTTTGTAATAATACATTATAATTATTTACAGTCTTTAAATTTTTCTAAACCAGAAACAATGAACTCCGATCTACGATTAAGTTGATGTTGTGCTGCAGTACAAGGAACTCCATTTGAACATTCATTAACTAATCGTGTTTCTCCAAAACCTTTGGCCGTCAATCTAGAGGCGTCTATTCCTTTAGAAACCAGCCAGTTCATAGTACTATTAGCTCTATTATTAGAAAGTGTGACATTATAAGCATCTGGAGCTCTACTATCAGTATGAGATCTAATCTCAACAGTTGTGTCAGGATAAAGTTCCATAAAGGCTTTAATTTTAGCTAGCTCATACTCTGCATCTGGACGAATGTTATATTTATCAAAGTCAAAGTATATTTGCTCTATACCTAACAGCGGTGCAATATCATCACAATCAACAACAGCTATAAGTGTATTTTCAATATCTAGAGGTAAATCTATGAAATCAGATTTATTAGGTGTGGAGAACAATTCCTCGTCAGAGGTATAATCTTCTTTTTCTGCTCTAACAAAATATTGCTTATTACATTCTACTTTGAATGCATATTTACCGTTTTCACTAGTTACAAGTTCGTCAACTTTATTATTATTAGCATCCATAATCATAACAGTAGCTTGATCCATAGGCTCACCAGATCTGCTATCTGTTACAGTTCCTGTCACTAGTATTTCACATGGTACTCTAAGATCTTCTAATTGAATGAATCTATAAATATCATCATCGCCCGATCCTCCAGGACGATTAGAGCTAAAGTAACCAACTTTTGTGTCATCATTTACTATGAAGGCAAAGTCATCATCTGGAGTATTAATAGGTTTACCTATGTTAATTACCTTGCTTGTACTACCATCTGGTTTAATAGAGCTGGCAAATACATCTAATCCACCTAAACCCTGATGACCGGTTGAAGCAAAATAAAGTGTATTGTTTTTGCTGACAAATGGGAAGGTTTCTCTACCAGGTGTATTTACATTTTTCAAGTTTCTTGGCTCACTAAAACCACCATCTTCTAAAATATCTACCACCCAAATATCAGCTTTTGTGAAATCATCATCAATATCATAACCTAATGTCCCAGGCATATCACTACTAAAATATAGTAATTTACCATCTGGACTCAAAGCTGGATGAGCAACAGAGTATTCGTCATTATTAAAAGGAAGAGACACTGGTTTGCTCCATTTGCCATCTTCTTGTTTAAAGGATCTAAAAATTTTCAATTTATTAGTTCCGTCGATATCTTGTCTATAAATACCGTTCTCGTAGTTATTACGTGTGAAGTACATCGTCTCTCCATCAGGACTAATTGCAGGAGTACTTTCATGGTACTTTGTATTTATGCGGCTCGAGAACTTTTTAGGATTACTCAATTTTCCAGTTTCGTCAGCATCTGCAGTGTAAAGTTGTAAGAATGCCTGGCCGTTCCAGGAGTGTCTTCTATTTACAAGAGAACCAGAATCTCTAGAAGTCGCATATACTACTTGATTTTGGGATGCATAAAAAGCAGGACCGAAATCTACGGTATATGTATTAATTTTTTGAGTATTTGCTATTTCAAATCTTCCTGATTGAAAATCTATGATTTGTAAATAATTAGGCTCTTCAGAATATAATTGAGATCTGGAGTCAAATCCTTTGAACGTATTAAATTTTGCCATTAAACGATCTGCCTCATCATAACGATTTACAGATTTAAGGGATTGCGCATACCTGAAAAAGTACTCAGGTTTTACATTTTGCTCATATTGAGCAAATAGCTTTTCATACCACTTATGAGCTTGATTGAGTTCATCATTAAAATAGTAAGTGTCCGCTAATTTAGCAAGAACTTCTGCAGTTGCATAACCGTCCTCGGCTAGTTTGAGATAAATCTTTTGAGCATCTATAAAAGCTAGGGCTTTATATTTTTTGTTTCCTTTGTCTAGATTCTCTTTTTGACCAAAGA
This sequence comes from Nonlabens dokdonensis DSW-6, assembly GCF_000332115.1. Taxonomy (NCBI): domain Bacteria; kingdom Pseudomonadati; phylum Bacteroidota; class Flavobacteriia; order Flavobacteriales; family Flavobacteriaceae; genus Nonlabens; species Nonlabens dokdonensis. Next base: position 2,290,525 of record NC_020156.1, on the reverse strand, counting down.
CAATAGTCGCTGTAAAAAGGAACACAAATATGGATATTTTTTTAAGCATCGTTTTCAGTTGTTTTTTAGAAGAATCTAGGAGTTATAATTCTATCGTAACTATTAAATAATTCAAATCTAAGGAATAGTTCATAACTACCATCATTAAAAACCGCGTTCCCTAACTCTGTAGTTTCTCTATCATATGCAAATCCTATCAAGATTTGATCACTCAATTGAAAACCAACTAGACCAGTAACGGCCGCACTCCATCTATATGCTGCACCTATTGTAAGTTTTTCATTGAATATGAAACTTGCCGTAAGATCGACTTGTAGAGGCGCTCCTTGAACAAGTTTTATCATAGTTGCAGGTTTAAATTTAATATCGTCACTCACATCAAAGACGTATCCTGCTGTACCAAAAATATGCATACGTTCACGAGCTATATAAGTTGCGCTACTTGAATCGTTTCTATCGTCAAAGTGGTCTGTTTGCAATAGATTAGGACTACTCAAACCAAGATAAAACTTTTGTGTATGGTAATATAATCCAAGACCTACAGTAGGTGATAACTTATTCTCTACATTTTCAGTTAATCTTGGGTCGCCCGTGTTGAAAATATTAAGTCTAGTAAAGTCTACATTCAAGACATGAACTCCACCTTTTAAACCAAAACTTAATCGAGCTTCATCTCCTACTGGTATGGTATAACTAAAGTCTGCAGCTACATAAGTTTCATCAGACGGGCCTATTTCATCATTCACGATACTTAATCCTAGACCTACTCTACTATTTGATATAGGTGTGTGAAAGGAAAGTGTTTGCGTGCGAGGTGCCCCATCAAGTCCTACCCATTGACTACGGTGCAATCCTACAATACTTGCAACACCACGATTTCCTGCGTAAGCTGGGTTCACTACAATAGGATTGTAAGCATACTGGCTGTACTGAGGATCCTGTTGTGCTGTTACCGCTTTCGCGAAAGCGAACAATAATAAACAAGTTAATAATTTCTTCATGTCAGATTATTATTAAAACAAGTTCTGCCTGGAATAGGCAGAACTCGAATTTTATCGATTAATATATAAATACCCAGCTTTTCTGATGGTCTGATTTTGATCATCAATATACTCTAGAACATAGAAATAAGTACCTTCCGGCAATTGTTCCCCTTGAGAAACTGTTACTCTACCTTCAGAAAGACCTCGGAAAGCTCTATTTGCATTGTTATAGTTTTCAGCATTATAAACTTCAACACCCCATCTATTAAAGATTTGTACTGTATTCTCAAAGTTTTCAATTCCTTGAAGGAAGAAGAAATCATTTTGAGAATCACCATCAGGTGTTATCGCGTTAAATACTCTTACTACTCTAGGGTCTGCATCTAGATAATCAGGAATTCCATCTCCATCAAAGTCATCACCTATAGGATCTGGCCCTGTTACTATACCATCATTTTCATCATCGATGTCTCTGTAATCTGGTTCACCATCTCGATCTGTGTTGTTAAGATCAAATATAGGGTCATTAACTACAACTATACCGTTAGGATCTTCATAACCGTTCAAGTCTCCGTCAAATGCGTCGTCGATACCGTCCATATCTACATCATTTCCAGAAGGCATAATATCAGCTACACCATCATTGTCAAAGTCAAAACCTTCAGTACTATCTGGCACACCATCATTATCAGAATCGTCATCTAAATAATCTGGCACTCCATCACCATCAAAATCTAGTGGGTCAATACCTTCTCCACTTCCTGGTGTAGTCTCATAGGCATCATCTAGACCATTTCCATCTGAATCAACTCCACTAGGCTCTACATAACCTGCAGATGTTTGAGATTCAACATTATCTGGAATTCCATCTCCATCGGAGTCTTGATCAAACCAATCTGGAATACCATCCCCATCAGAATCTCCTCCACCTTCTAAGACATCCAAGATACCATCATTATCATCATCAATATCATCTACATCTGGTATACCATCCATATCGTTATCTGGCAAGGCTTGATATCCATCATTTGTAGTAGATGTTGTATTACCACCGGTTACAGTAGCGTTTTCAGGATCAGAACCAATTGTTGTAAGTTGGTAATTGACAGGTAAAGTAGATTCATCTATATCTACCGTGTAGTCACCTACAGGAACAGATACTGACCAGTCTCCATTTGCATCTACAGTGGTGTTGAAAGTATTACCAGCTAAATCTGTTATTACCACAACTGTACCAGCTGGGAATAATAAATCTACTGAAGGATCATAAATTCCATCACCATCAATATCCTCAAAAACAAATCCTTCAAGAGTTCCATTACTTACATAACCATTATTCTCTTCAAAAGTATCTGCTCCAGCTACGACTGTTACTGTCGTTGGGTCTGTTCCTTCTGTTTGAACTGCGCCGGCCGGTAAAGTAGTCTCATCAATATCAACTGTTGCATCGCCTGAAGCTACTACCGTGGCAGTATAATCTCCATTTGCATCTGTAACTACTGTCTGCATATTTCCAGCAGAATCGGTGATTACAACGTCTACTCCTGATATCCCTGGCTCACCTGCGTCTTGTACGCCGTTTCCATTTACATCTTCATAAACAACTCCACTTATTGTTCCTGGTACGTTATATCCATTGTTCTCCTCAAAAGTATCTACTCCTGCTACTACTGTTATTGTCGTTGGATCTGTTCCTTCGGTCTGAACTGCACCTGTTGGCAACGTAGTATCATCGATATCTACTGTAGCATTCTGTCCTGCTCTTACCGTAGCACTGTAATCTCCATTTGCATCTGTAACTATGGTCTGAACTAATCCGAAAGTATCTGTTATAATTACACTTACTCCTGATAAGTCTGGTTCTCCAGCATCTTGTACGCCGTTCCCATTCAAGTCGTTATATACATGTCCTGATATCGTTCCTGACTCATTCGGAACTTGATATCCATTATTCTCCTCAAATGTTACAGTACCAACTGTTACTGTTACTACGGTTGGATCTGTTCCTTCCGTCTGAACTGCTCCCGCTGGCAACGTAGTCTCATCTATGTCTACTGTTACAGCACCTGCTAAAACGCTTGCGCTATAATCTCCATTGATATCGGTAACAATCGTCTGAGAAACTCCATTCATATCCGTAATAACTACTGATACTCCTGATAGGTCTAACTCACCAGCATCCTGTACTCCGTTTCCATTTAAATCGTTGTAAACATGTCCTTCTACTATTCCATCTGTTGGAACTGTAAATCCATTGTCTTCTTCAAATGTGCTACTACCTACTGTTACTGTTACTACGGTCGGATCGGTTCCTTCCGTCTGAACTGATCCAGTTGGTAACGTAGTATCATCTACATCTACCGTTACGCTACCTGCTAAAACGCTTGCACTATAATCTCCATTAACATCTGTAACTACTACTTGAGAAACTCCATTCATATCAGTAACAACTACTGATACTCCTGTTAAGTCTGGTTCTCCTGCATCTTGTATGCCGTTTCCATTTAGATCATTATACAAGTGACCTGTTACAACTCCGTTAGTTGGAATCGTAAATCCATTATTCTCTTCAAACGTAGTTGCTCCTACTGTTACTGTTACTACGGTTGGATCGGTTCCTTCCGTCTGAACCGCTCCAGTTGGTAACGTAGTATCATCTACATCTACCGTTACGGTACCTGCTAAAACGCTTGCGCTATAATCTCCATTAACATCTGTAACTACTGTCTGAGAAACTCCATTCATATCCGTAATAACTACTGATACTCCTGATAAGTCCGGCTCACCTGCATCCTGAACGCCATTGCCGTTTACATCATCATATAAATGACCGGTTACTATTCCATTTACCGGAACATTGTATCCATTATTCTCCTCGAAGTTAACTCCTCCTGCTAATACATCCACTACTGTAGGATCAGTACCTTCTGTCAGAACGGATCCTGATGGTAAGGTGGTATCATCTACATCCACTGTCGTTGATCCAGCTGGTACATTTGCAGTATAATCTCCATTGGCATCTGTAATTACTGTCTGAACAATACCGTTTACATCGGTGATAACTACATCTATGCCTACTAAATCTGGCTCTCCTGCATCTTGTACTCCATTACCATTTGTGTCTTCATAAACATGACCTGTTACGCTTCCCTGTACTTGGAATCCATTATTCTCCTCAAAAGTGTCTGCTCCAGCTACTACTGTTACTGTCGTTGGGTCTGTTCCTTCGGTCTGAACTGCGCCGGCCGGTAAAATCGTCTCATCAATATCAACTGTTGCGTCTCCTGATGCTACTACCGTGGCAGTATAATCCCCATTCACATCTGTAACTACTGTCTGCATATTTCCTGCAGAATCGGTGATCACAACATCTACTCCTGATATCCCTGGCTCACCTGCATCTTGTACACCGTTTCCATTTATATCTTCGTAGACAACTCCACTTATTGTTCCTGGTACGTTATATCCATTGTTCTCCTCAAAGGTATCTACTCCTGCTACTACTGTTATTGTCGTTGGATCTGTTCCTTCGGTCTGAACTGCACCTGTTGGCAACGTAGTATCATCGATATCTACTGTAGCATTCTGTCCTGCTCTTACCGTAGCACTGTAATCTCCATTTGCATCTGTAACTATGGTCTGAACTAATCCGAAAGTATCTGTTATAATTACACTTACTCCTGATAAGTCTGGTTCTCCAGCATCTTGTACGCCGTTCCCATTCAAGTCGTTATATACATGTCCTGATATCGTTCCTGACTCATTCGGAACTTGATATCCATTATTCTCCTCAAATGTTACAGTACCAACTGTTACTGTTACTACGGTTGGATCTGTTCCTTCCGTCTGAACTGCTCCCGCTGGCAACGTAGTCTCATCTATGTCTACTGTTACAGCACCTGCTAAAACGCTTGCGCTATAATCTCCATTGATATCGGTAACAATCGTCTGAGAAACTCCATTCATATCCGTAATAACTACTGATACTCCTGATAGGTCTAACTCACCAGCATCCTGTACTCCGTTTCCATTTAAATCGTTGTAAACATGTCCTTCTACTATTCCATCTGTTGGAACTGTAAATCCATTGTCTTCTTCAAATGTGCTACTACCTACTGTTACTGTTACTACGGTCGGATCGGTTCCTTCCGTCTGAACTGATCCAGTTGGTAACGTAGTATCATCTACATCTACCGTTACGCTACCTGCTAAAACGCTTGCACTATAATCTCCATTAACATCTGTAACTACTACTTGAGAAACTCCATTCATATCAGTAACAACTACTGATACTCCTGTTAAGTCTGGTTCTCCTGCATCTTGTATGCCGTTTCCATTTAGATCATTATACAAGTGACCTGTTACAACTCCGTTAGTTGGAATCGTAAATCCATTATTCTCTTCAAACGTAGTTGCTCCTACTGTTACTGTTACTACGGTTGGATCGGTTCCTTCCGTCTGAACCGCTCCAGTTGGTAACGTAGTATCATCTACATCTACCGTTACGGTACCTGCTAAAACGCTTGCGCTATAATCTCCATTAACATCTGTAACTACTGTCTGAGAAACTCCATTCATATCCGTAATAACTACTGATACTCCTGATAAGTCCGGCTCACCTGCATCCTGAACGCCATTGCCGTTTACATCATCATATAAATGACCGGTTACTATTCCATTTACCGGAACATTGTATCCATTATTCTCCTCGAAGTTAACTCCTCCTGCTAATACATCCACTACTGTAGGATCAGTACCTTCTGTCAGAACGGATCCTGATGGTAAGGTGGTATCATCTACATCCACTGTCGTTGATCCAGCTGGTACATTTGCAGTATAATCTCCATTGGCATCTGTAATTACTGTCTGAACAATACCGTTTACATCGGTGATAACTACATCTATGCCTACTAAATCTGGCTCTCCTGCATCTTGTACTCCATTACCATTTGTGTCTTCATAAACATGACCTGTTACGCTTCCCTGTACTTGGAATCCATTATTCTCCTCAAAAGTGTCTGCTCCAGCTACTACTGTTACTGTCGTTGGGTCTGTTCCTTCGGTCTGAACTGCGCCGGCCGGTAAAATCGTCTCATCAATATCAACTGTTGCGTCTCCTGATGCTACTACCGTGGCAGTATAATCTCCATTCACATCTGTAACTACTGTCTGCATATTTCCTGCAGAATCGGTGATCACAACATCTACTCCTGATATTCCTGGCTCACCTGCATCTTGTACACCGTTTCCATTTACATCTTCATAAACAACTCCACTTATTGTTCCTGGTACGTTATATCCATTGTTCTCCTCAAAGGTATCTACTCCTGCTACTACTGTTATTGTCGTTGGATCTGTTCCTTCGGTCTGAACTGCACCTGTTGGCAACGTAGTATCATCGATATCTACTGTAGCATTCTGTCCTGCTCTTACCGTAGCACTGTAATCTCCATTTGCATCTGTAACTATGGTCTGAACTAATCCGAAAGTATCTGTTATAATTACACTTACTCCTGATAAGTCTGGTTCTCCAGCATCTTGTACGCCGTTCCCATTCAAGTCGTTATATACATGTCCTGATATCGTTCCTGACTCATTCGGAACTTGATATCCATTATTCTCCTCAAATGTTACAGTACCAACTGTTACTGTTACTACGGTTGGATCTGTTCCTTCCGTCTGAACTGCTCCCGCTGGCAACGTAGTCTCATCTATGTCTACTGTTACAGCACCTGCTAAAACGCTTGCGCTATAATCTCCATTGATATCGGTAACAATCGTCTGAGAAACTCCATTCATATCCGTAATAACTACTGATACTCCTGATAGGTCTAACTCACCAGCATCCTGTACTCCGTTTCCATTTAAATCGTTGTAAACATGTCCTTCTACTATTCCATCTGTTGGAACTGTAAATCCATTGTCTTCTTCAAATGTGCTACTACCTACTGTTACTGTTACTACGGTCGGATCGGTTCCTTCCGTCTGAACTGATCCAGTTGGTAACGTAGTATCATCTACATCTACCGTTACGCTACCTGCTAAAACGCTTGCACTATAATCTCCATTAACATCTGTAACTACTACTTGAGAAACTCCATTCATATCAGTAACAACTACTGATACTCCTGTTAAGTCTGGTTCTCCTGCATCTTGTATGCCGTTTCCATTTAGATCATTATACAAGTGACCTGTTACAACTCCGTTAGTTGGAATCGTAAATCCATTATTCTCTTCAAACGTAGTTGCTCCTACTGTTACTGTTACTACGGTTGGATCGGTTCCTTCCGTCTGAACCGCTCCAGTTGGTAACGTAGTATCATCTACATCTACCGTTACGGTACCTGCTAAAACGCTTGCGCTATAATCTCCATTAACATCTGTAACTACTGTCTGAGAAACTCCATTCATATCCGTAATAACTACTGATACTCCTGATAAGTCCGGCTCACCTGCATCCTGAACGCCATTGCCGTTTACATCATCATATAAATGACCGGTTACTATTCCATTTACCGGAACATTGTATCCATTATTCTCCTCGAAGTTAACTCCTCCTGCTAATACATCCACTACTGTAGGATCAGTACCTTCTGTCAGAACGGATCCTGATGGTAAGGTGGTATCATCTACATCCACTGTCGTTGATCCAGCTGGTACATTTGCAGTATAATCTCCATTGGCATCTGTAATTACTGTCTGAACAATACCGTTTACATCGGTGATAACTACATCTATGCCTACTAAATCTGGCTCTCCTGCATCTTGTACTCCATTACCATTTGTGTCTTCATAAACATGACCTGTTACGCTTCCCTGTACTTGGAATCCATTATTCTCCTCAAAAGTGTCTGCTCCAGCTACTACTGTTACTGTCGTTGGGTCTGTTCCTTCGGTCTGAACTGCGCCGGCCGGTAAAATCGTCTCATCAATATCAACTGTTGCGTCTCCTGATGCTACTACCGTGGCAGTATAATCCCCATTCACATCTGTAACTACTGTCTGCATATTTCCTGCAGAATCGGTGATCACAACATCTACTCCTGATATCCCTGGCTCACCTGCATCTTGTACACCGTTTCCATTTATATCTTCGTAGACAACTCCACTTATTGTTCCTGGTACGTTATCCGTGATCGTTACTGTTCCACTATCACTTGAATTGCTCGTGTTGCCACTTACAACTGTTCCATTTACATTAAAGTCTTCCGTTGGCTCACCTACATTATCATCCGTGATTGGAATACTAACATTTACTGTGGTTTGTCCTGCTGGAATCGTTGCTGTTACTGTCGTGGTCGTGTAATCTGATGGATCTTCTGCTGTGTTATCTACTGTGGTGATACTTACTACCGTATCTACACTGCTTGGATTATCAATGCTTACTGGTACACTGGCACTTCCACCATCTTCGGCTACTGTTACATCTCCTACACTAAATGCTGGGGTATCGTTATCCGTGATCGTTACTGTTCCACTATCACTTGGGTTGCTCGTGTTGCCACTTACAACTGTTCCATTTACATTAAAGTCTTCCGTTGGCTCACCTACATTATCATCCGTGATTGGAATACTAACATTTACTGTGGTTTGCCCTGCTGGAATCGTTGCTGTTACTGTCGTAGTCGTGTAATCTGATGGATCTTCTGCTGTGTTATCTACTGTAGTGATACTTACTACCGTATCTACACTGCTTGGAGTAGTAATACTTACTGGTACACTGGCACTTCCACCATCTTCGGCTACTGTTACATCTCCTACACTAAATGCTGGGGTATCGTTATCCGTGATCGTTACTGTTCCACTATCACTTGAATTGCTCGTGTTGCCACTTACAACTGTTCCATTTACATTAAAGTCTTCCGTTGGCTCACCTACATTATCATCCGTGATTGGGATACTAACATTTACTGTGGTTTGCCCTGCTGGAATCGTTGCTGTTACTGTCGTGGTCGTGTAATCTGATGGATCTTCTGCTGTGTTATCTACTGTGGTGATACTTACTACCGTATCTACACTGCTTGGATTATCAATGCTTACTGGTACACTGGCACTTCCACCATCTTCGGCTACTGTTACATCTCCTACACTAAATGCTGGGGTATCGTTATCCGTGATCGTTACTGTTCCACTATCACTTGGGTTGCTTGTGTTGCCACTTACAACTGTTCCATTTACATTAAAGTCTTCCGTTGGCTCACCTACATTATCATCCGTGATTGGAATACTAACATTTACTGTGGTTTGTCCTGCTGGAATCGTTGCTGTTACTGTCGTGGTCGTGTAATCTGATGGATCTTCTGCTGTGTTATCTACTGTGGTGATACTTACTACCGTATCTACACTGCTTGGATTATCAATGCTTACTGGTACACTGGCACTTCCACCATCTTCGGCTACTGTTACATCTCCTACACTAAATGCTGGGGTATCGTTATCCGTGATCGTTACTGTTCCACTATCACTTGGATTGCTCGTGTTGCCACTTACAACTGTTCCATTTACATTAAAGTCTTCCGTTGGCTCACCTACATTATCATCCGTGATTGGAATACTAACATTTACTGTGGTTTGTCCTGCTGGAATCGTTGCTGTTACTGTCGTGGTCGTGTAATCTGATGGATCTTCTGCTGTGTTATCTACTGTAGTGATACTTACTACCGTATCTACACTGCTTGGATTATCAATGCTTACTGGTACACTGGCACTTCCACCATCTTCGGCTACTGTTACATCTCCTACACTAAATGCTGGGGTATCGTTATCCGTGATCGTTACTGTTCCACTATCACTTGAATTGCTCGTGTTGCCACTTACAACTGTTCCATTTACATTAAAGTCTTCCGTTGGCTCACCTACATTATCATCCGTGATTGGAATACTAACATTTACTGTGGTTTGTCCTGCTGGAATCGTTGCTGTTACTGTCGTGGTCGTGTAATCTGATGGATCTTCTGCTGTGTTATCTACTGTGGTGATACTTACTACCGTATCTACACTGCTTGGATTATCAATGCTTACTGGTACACTGGCACTTCCACCATCTTCGGCTACTGTTACATCTCCTACACTAAATGCTGGGGTATCGTTATCCGTGATCGTTACTGTTCCACTATCACTTGGGTTGCTCGTGTTGCCACTTACAACTGTTCCATTTACATTAAAGTCTTCCGTTGGCTCACCTACATTATCATCCGTGATTGGAATACTAACATTTACTGTGGTTTGTCCTGCTGGAATCGTTGCTGTTACTGTCGTGGTCGTGTAATCTGATGGATCTTCTGCTGTGTTATCTACTGTGGTGATACTTACTACCGTATCTACACTGCTTGGATTATCAATGCTTACTGGTACACTGGCACTTCCACCATCTTCGGCTACTGTTACATCTCCTACACTAAATGCTGGGGTATCGTTATCCGTGATCGTTACTGTTCCACTATCACTTGGGTTGCTCGTGTTGCCACTTACAACTGTTCCATTTACATTAAAGTCTTCCGTTGGCTCACCTACATTATCATCCGTGATTGGAATACTAACATTTACTGTGGTCTGTCCTGCTGGAATCGTTGCTGTTACTGTCGTGGTCGTGTAATCTGATGGATCTTCTGCTGTGTTATCTACTGTGGTGATACTTACTACCGTATCTACACTGCTTGGATTATCAATGCTTACTGGTACACTGGCACTTCCACCATCTTCGGCTACTGTTACATCTCCTACACTAAATGCTGGGGTATCGTTATCCGTGATCGTTACTGTTCCACTATCACTTGAATTGCTCGTGTTGCCACTTACAACTGTTCCGTTTACATTAAAGTCTTCCGTTGGCTCACCTACATTATCATCCGTGATTGGAATACTAACATTTACTGTGGTTTGTCCTGCTGGAATCGTTGCTGTTACTGTCGTGGTCGTGTAATCTGATGGATCTTCTGCTGTGTTATCTACTGTGGTGATACTTACTACCGTATCTACACTGCTTGGATTATCAATGCTTACTGGTACACTGGCACTTCCACCATCTTCGGCTACTGTTACATCTCCTACACTAAATGCTGGGGTATCGTTATCCGTGATCGTTACTGTTCCACTATCACTTGGGTTGATCGTGTTGCCACTTACAACTGTTCCATTTACATTAAAGTCTTCCGTTGGCTCACCTACATTATCATCCGTGATTGGAATACTAACATTTACTGTGGTTTGCCCTGCTGGGATCGTTGCTGTTACTGTCGTGGTCGTGTAATCTGATGGATCTTCTGCTGTGTTATCTACTGTGGTGATACTTACTACCGTATCTACACTGCTTGGAGTAGTAATACTTACTGGTACCATAGCAACTCCAGAATCCTCAGGTACTATAATGTTTCCAATAAATAATGATATAGCGTCATCATCTAAGATCGTTACTGTTCCACTATCACTTGGGTTGCTCGTGTTGCCACTTACAACTGTTCCATTTACATTAAAGTCTTCCGTTGGCTCACCTACATTATCATCCGTGATTGGAATACTAACATTTACTGTGGTTTGTCCTGCTGGAATCGTTGCTGTTACTGTCGTGGTCGTGTAATCTGATGGATCTTCTGCTGTGTTATCTACTGTGGTGATACTTACTACCGTATCTACACTGCTTGGAGTAGTAATACTTACTGGTACCATAGCAACTCCAGAATCCTCAGGTACTATAATGTTTCCAATAAATAATGATATAGCGTCATCATCTAAGATCGTTACTGTTCCACTATCACTTGGGTTGCTCGTGTTGCCACTTACAACTGTTCCGTTTACATTAAAGTCTTCCGTTGGCTCACCTACATTATCATCCGTGATTGGAATACTAACATTTACTGTGGTTTGTCCTGCTGGAATCGTTGCTGTTACTGTCGTGGTCGTGTAATCTGATGGATCTTCTGCTGTGTTATCTACTGTGGTGATACTTACTACCGTATCTACACTGCTTGGATTATCAATGCTTACTGGTACACTGGCACTTCCACCATCTTCGGCTACTGTTACATCTCCTACACTAAATGCTGGGGTATCGTTATCCGTGATCGTTACTGTTCCACTATCACTTGAATTGCTCGTGTTGCCACTTACAACTGTTCCGTTTACATTAAAGTCTTCCGTTGGCTCACCTACATTATCATCCGTGATTGGAATACTAACATTTACTGTGGTTTGTCCTGCTGGAATCGTTGCTGTTACTGTCGTGGTCGTGTAATCTGATGGATCTTCTGCTGTGTTATCTACTGTGGTGATACTTACTACCGTATCTACACTGCTTGGATTATCAATGCTTACTGGTACACTGGCACTTCCACCATCTTCGGCTACTGTTACATCTCCTACACTAAATGCTGGGGTATCGTTATCCGTGATCGTTACTGTTCCACTATCACTTGAATTGCTCGTGTTGCCACTTACAACTGTTCCATTTACATTAAAGTCTTCCGTTGGCTCACCTACATTATCATCCGTGATTGGAATACTAACATTTACTGTGGTTTGTCCTGCTGGAATCGTTGCTGTTACTGTCGTGGTCGTGTAATCTGATGGATCTTCTGCCGTGTTATCTACTGTGGTGATACTTACTACCGTATCTACACTGCTTGGATTATCAATGCTTACTGGTACACTGGCACTTCCACCATCTTCGGCTACTGTTACATCTCCTACACTAAATGCTGGGGTATCGTTATCCGTGATCGTTACTGTTCCACTATCACTTGGGTTGCTCGTGTTGCCACTTACAACTGTTCCATTTACATTAAAGTCTTCCGTTGGCTCACCTACATTATCATCCGTGATTGGAATACTAACATTTACTGTGGTCTGTCCTGCTGGAATCGTTGCTGTTACTGTCGTGGTCGTGTAATCTGATGGATCTTCTGCTGTGTTATCTACTGTGGTGATACTTACTACCGTATCTACACTGCTTGGATTATCAATGCTTACTGGTACACTGGCACTTCCACCATCTTCGGCTACTGTTACATCTCCTACACTAAATGCTGGGGTATCGTTATCCGTGATCGTTACTGTTCCACTATCACTTGAATTGCTCGTGTTGCCACTTACAACTGTTCCATTTACATTAAAGTCTTCCGTTGGCTCACCTACATTATCATCCGTGATTGGAATACTAACATTTACTGTGGTTTGTCCTGCTGGAATCGTTGCTGTTACTGTCGTGGTCGTGTAATCTGATGGATCTTCTGCTGTGTTATCTACTGTGGTGATACTTACTACCGTATCTACACTGCTTGGATTATCAATGCTTACTGGTACACTGGCACTTCCACCATCTTCGGCTACTGTTACATCTCCTACACTAAATGCTGGGGTATCGTTATCCGTGATCGTTACTGTTCCACTATCACTTGGGTTGCTTGTGTTGCCACTTACAACTGTTCCATTTACATTAAAGTCTTCCGTTGGCTCACCTACATTATCATCCGTGATTGGAATACTAACATTTACTGTGGTTTGTCCTGCTGGAATCGTTGCTGTTACTGTCGTGGTCGTGTAATCTGATGGATCTTCTGCTGTGTTATCTACTGTAGTGATACTTACTACCGTATCTACACTGCTTGGATTATCAATGCTTACTGGTACACTGGCACTTCCACCATCTTCGGCTACTGTTACATCTCCTACACTAAATGCTGGGGTATCGTTATCCGTGATCGTTACTGTTCCACTATCACTTGGATTGCTCGTGTTGCCACTTACAACTGTTCCGTTTACATTAAAGTCTTCCGTTGGCTCACCTACATTATCATCCGTGATTGGAATACTAACATTTACTGTGGTTTGTCCTGCTGGAATCGTTGCTGTTACTGTCGTGGTCGTGTAATCTGATGGATCTTCTGCTGTGTTATCTACCGTGGTGATATTTACTACCGTATCTACACTGCTTGGATTATCAATGCTTACTGGTACACTGGCACTTCCACCATCTTCGGCTACTGTTACATCTCCTACACTAAATGCTGGGGTATCGTTATCCGTGATCGTTACTGTTCCACTATCACTTGAATTGCTCGTGTTGCCACTTACAACTGTTCCATTTACATTAAAGTCTTCCGTTGGCTCACCTACATTATCATCCGTGATTGGAATACTAACATTTACTGTGGTTTGTCCTGCTGGAATCGTTGCTGTTACTGTCGTGGTCGTGTAATCTGATGGATCTTCTGCTGTGTTATCTACTGTGGTGATACTTACTACCGTATCTACACTGCTTGGATTATCAATGCTTACTGGTACACTGGCACTTCCACCATCTTCGGCTACTGTTACATCTCCTACACTAAATGCTGGGGTATCGTTATCCGTGATCGTTACTGTTCCACTATCACTTGGGTTGCTCGTGTTGCCACTTACAACTGTTCCATTTACATTAAAGTCTTCCGTTGGCTCACCTACATTATCATCCGTGATTGGAATACTAACATTTACTGTGGTTTGTCCTGCTGGAATCGTTGCTGTTACTGTCGTAGTCGTGTAATCTGATGGATCTTCTGCTGTGTTATCTACTGTGGTGATACTTACTACCGTATCTACACTGCTTGGATTATCAATGCTTACTGGTACACTGGCACTTCCACCATCTTCGGCTACTGTTACATCTCCTACACTAAATGCTGGGGTATCGTTATCCGTGATCGTTACTGTTCCACTATCACTTGAATTGCTCGTGTTGCCACTTACAACTGTTCCATTTACATTAAAGTCTTCCGTTGGCTCACCTACATTATCATCCGTGATTGGAATACTAACATTTACTGTGGTTTGTCCTGCTGGAATCGTTGCTGTTACTGTCGTGGTCGTGTAATCTGATGGATCTTCTGCTGTGTTATCTACTGTGGTGATACTTACTACCGTATCTACACTGCTTGGATTATCAATGCTTACTGGTACACTGGCACTTCCACCATCTTCGGCTACTGTTACATCTCCTACACTAAATGCTGGGGTATCGTTATCCGTGATCGTTACTGTTCCACTATCACTTGGGTTGCTTGTGTTGCCACTTACAACTGTTCCATTTACATTAAAGTCTTCCGTTGGCTCACCTACATTATCATCCGTGATTGGAATACTAACATTTACTGTGGTTTGTCCTGCTGGAATCGTTGCTGTTACTGTCGTGGTCGTGTAATCTGATGGATCTTCTGCTGTGTTATCTACTGTGGTGATACTTACTACCGTATCTACACTGCTTGGATTATCAATGCTTACTGGTACACTGGCACTTCCACCATCTTCGGCTACTGTTACATCTCCTACACTAAATGCTGGGGTATCGTTATCCGTGATCGTTACTGTTCCACTATCACTTGGATTGCTCGTGTTGCCACTTACAACTGTTCCGTTTACATTAAAGTCTTCCGTTGGCTCACCTACATTATCATCCGTGATTGGAATACTAACATTTACTGTGGTTTGCCCTGCTGGAATCGTTGCTGTTACTGTCGTGGTCGTGTAATCTGATGGATCTTCTGCTGTGTTATCTACTGTGGTGATACTTACTACCGTATCTACACTGCTTGGATTATCAATGCTTACTGGTACACTGGCACTTCCACCATCTTCGGCTACTGTTACATCTCCTACACTAAATGCTGGGGTATCGTTATCCGTGATCGTTACTGTTCCACTATCACTTGGGTTGCTCGTGTTGCCACTTACAACTGTTCCATTTACATTAAAGTCTTCCGTTGGCTCGCCTACATTATCATCCGTGATTGGAATACTAACATTTACTGTGGTTTGTCCTGCTGGAATCGTTGCTGTTACTGTCGTGGTCGTGTAATCTGATGGATCTTCTGCTGTGTTATCTACTGTGGTGATACTTACTACCGTATCTACACTGCTTGGATTATCAATGCTTACTGGTACACTGGCACTTCCACCATCTTCGGCTACTGTTACATCTCCTACGCTAAATGCTGGGGTATCGTTATCCGTGATCGTTACTGTTCCACTATCACTTGGGTTGCTCGTGTTGCCACTTACAACTGTTCCATTTACATTAAAGTCTTCCGTTGGCTCACCTACATTATCATCCGTGATTGGAATACTAACATTTACTGTGGTTTGTCCTGCTGGAATCGTTGCTGTTACTGTCGTAGTCGTGTAATCTGATGGATCTTCTGCTGTGTTATCTACTGTGGTGATACTTACTACCGTATCTACACTGCTTGGATTATCAATGCTTACTGGTACACTGGCACTTCCACCATCTTCGGCTACTGTTACATCTCCTACACTAAATGCTGGGGTATCGTTATCCGTGATCGTTACTGTTCCACTATCACTTGGGTTGATCGTGTTGCCACTTACAACTGTTCCATTTACATTAAAGTCTTCCGTTGGCTCACCTACATTATCATCCGTGATTGGAATACTAACATTTACTGTGGTTTGCCCTGCTGGGATCGTTGCTATTACTGTCGTAGTCGTGTAATCTGATGGATCTTCTGCTGTGTTATCTACTGTGGTGATACTTACTACCGTATCTACACTGCTTGGAGTAGTAATACTTACTGGTACCATAGCAACTCCAGAATCCTCAGGTACTATAATGTTTCCAATAAATAATGATATAGCGTCATCATCTAAGATCGTTACTGTTCCACTATCACTTGGGTTGCTCGTGTTGCCACTTACAACTGTTCCGTTTACATTAAAGTCTTCCGTTGGCTCACCTACATTATCATCCGTGATTGGAATACTAACATTTACTGTGGTCTGTCCTGCTGGAATCGTTGCTGTTACTGTCGTAGTCGTGTAATCTGATGGATCTTCTGCTGTGTTATCTACTGTGGTGATACTTACTACCGTATCTACACTGCTTGGATTATCAATGCTTACTGGTACACTGGCACTTCCACCATCTTCGGCTACTGTTACATCTCCTACACTAAATGCTGGGGTATCGTTATCCGTGATCGTTACTGTTCCACTATCACTTGGATTGCTCGTGTTGCCACTTACAACTGTTCCATTTACATTAAAGTCTTCCGTTGGCTCACCTACATTATCATCCGTGATTGGGATACTAACATTTACTGTGGTTTGCCCTGCTGGAATTGTTGCTGTTACTGTCGTAGTCGTGTAATCTGATGGATCTTCTGCTGTGTTATCTACTGTGGTGATACTTACTACCGTATCTACACTGCTTGGATTATCAATGCTTACTGGTACACTGGCACTTCCACCATCTTCGGCTACTGTTACATCTCCTACACTAAATGCTGGGGTATCGTTATCCGTGATCGTTACTGTTCCACTATCACTTGGGTTGCTTGTGTTGCCACTTACAACTGT
Organism: Nonlabens dokdonensis DSW-6; assembly: GCF_000332115.1. NCBI lineage: Bacteria > Pseudomonadati > Bacteroidota > Flavobacteriia > Flavobacteriales > Flavobacteriaceae > Nonlabens > Nonlabens dokdonensis. The sequence goes on along the minus strand of NC_020156.1, from coordinate 2,273,198 downwards.
TCCATTTACATTAAAGTCTTCCGTTGGCTCACCTACATTATCATCCGTGATTGGAATACTAACATTTACTGTGGTCTGTCCTGCTGGAATCGTTGCTGTTACTGTCGTGGTCGTGTAATCTGATGGATCTTCTGCTGTGTTATCTACTGTGGTGATACTTACTACCGTATCTACACTGCTTGGATTATCAATGCTTACTGGTACACTGGCACTTCCACCATCTTCGGCTACTGTTACATCTCCTACACTAAATGCTGGGGTATCGTTATCCGTGATCGTTACTGTTCCACTATCACTTGGGTTGCTCGTGTTGCCACTTACAACTGTTCCATTTACATTAAAGTCTTCCGTTGGCTCACCTACATTATCATCCGTGATTGGAATACTAACATTTACTGTGGTTTGTCCTGCTGGAATCGTTGCTGTTACTGTCGTGGTCGTGTAATCTGATGGATCTTCTGCTGTGTTATCTACTGTGGTGATACTTACTACCGTATCTACACTGCTTGGATTATCAATGCTTACTGGTACACTGGCACTTCCACCATCTTCGGCTACTGTTACATCTCCTACACTAAATGCTGGGGTATCGTTATCCGTGATCGTTACTGTTCCACTATCACTTGGGTTGCTCGTGTTGCCACTTACAACTGTTCCATTTACATTAAAGTCTTCCGTTGGCTCACCTACATTATCATCCGTGATTGGAATACTAACATTTACTGTGGTCTGTCCTGCTGGAATCGTTGCTGTTACTGTCGTGGTCGTGTAATCTGATGGATCTTCTGCTGTGTTATCTACTGTGGTGATACTTACTACCGTATCTACACTGCTTGGATTATCAATGCTTACTGGTACACTGGCACTTCCACCATCTTCGGCTACTGTTACATCTCCTACACTAAATGCTGGGGTATCGTTATCCGTGATCGTTACTGTTCCACTATCACTTGGGTTGCTCGTGTTGCCACTTACAACTGTTCCATTTACATTAAAGTCTTCCGTTGGCTCACCTACATTATCATCCGTGATTGGAATACTAACATTTACTGTGGTTTGCCCTGCTGGAATCGTTGCTGTTACTGTCGTGGTCGTGTAATCTGATGGATCTTCTGCTGTGTTATCTACTGTAGTGATACTTACTACCGTATCTACACTGCTTGGAGTAGTAATACTTACTGGTACACTGGCACTTCCACCATCTTCGGCTACTGTTACATCTCCTACACTAAATGCTGGGGTATCGTTATCCGTGATCGTTACTGTTCCACTATCACTTGGGTTGTTCGTGTTGCCACTTACAACTGTTCCATTTACATTAAAGTCTTCCGTTGGCTCACCTACATTATCATCCGTGATTGGAATACTAACATTTACTGTGGTTTGTCCTGCTGGAATCGTTGCTGTTACTGTCGTGGTCGTGTAATCTGATGGATCTTCTGCTGTGTTATCTACTGTGGTGATACTTACTACCGTATCTACACTGCTTGGATTATCAATGCTTACTGGTACACTGGCACTTCCACCATCTTCGGCTACTGTTACATCTCCTACACTAAATGCTGGGGTATCGTTATCCGTGATCGTTACTGTTCCACTATCACTTGGGTTGCTTGTGTTGCCACTTACAACTGTTCCGTTTACATTAAAGTCTTCCGTTGGCTCACCTACATTATCATCCGTGATTGGAATACTAACATTTACTGTGGTCTGTCCTGCTGGAATCGTTGCTGTTACTGTCGTGGTCGTGTAATCTGATGGATCTTCTGCTGTGTTATCTACTGTGGTGATACTTACTACCGTATCTACACTGCTTGGATTATCAATGCTTACTGGTACACTGGCACTTCCACCATCTTCGGCTACTGTTACATCTCCTACACTAAATGCTGGGGTATCGTTATCCGTGATCGTTACTGTTCCACTATCACTTGAATTGCTCGTGTTGCCACTTACAACTGTTCCATTTACATTAAAGTCTTCCGTTGGCTCACCTACATTATCATCCGTGATTGGAATACTAACATTTACTGTGGTTTGTCCTGCTGGAATCGTTGCTGTTACTGTCGTGGTCGTGTAATCTGATGGATCTTCTGCTGTGTTATCTACCGTGGTGATATTTACTACCGTATCTACACTGCTTGGATTATCAATGCTTACTGGTACACTGGCACTTCCACCATCTTCGGCTACTGTTACATCTCCTACACTAAATGCTGGGGTATCGTTATCCGTGATCGTTACTGTTCCACTATCACTTGAATTGCTCGTGTTGCCACTTACAACTGTTCCATTTACATTAAAGTCTTCCGTTGGCTCACCTACATTATCATCCGTGATTGGAATACTAACATTTACTGTGGTTTGTCCTGCTGGAATCGTTGCTGTTACTGTCGTGGTCGTGTAATCTGATGGATCTTCTGCCGTGTTATCTACTGTAGTGATACTTACTACCGTATCTACACTGCTTGGATTATCAATGCTTACTGGTACACTGGCACTTCCACCATCTTCGGCTACTGTTACATCTCCTACACTAAATGCTGGGGTATCGTTATCCGTGATCGTTACTGTTCCACTATCACTTGAATTGCTCGTGTTGCCACTTACAACTGTTCCATTTACATTAAAGTCTTCCGTTGGCTCACCTACATTATCATCCGTGATTGGAATACTAACATTTACTGTGGTTTGTCCTGCTGGAATCGTTGCTGTTACTGTCGTGGTCGTGTAATCTGATGGATCTTCTGCTGTGTTATCTACCGTGGTGATATTTACTACCGTATCTACACTGCTTGGATTATCAATGCTTACTGGTACACTGGCACTTCCACCATCTTCGGCTACTGTTACATCTCCTACACTAAATGCTGGGGTATCGTTATCCGTGATCGTTACTGTTCCACTATCACTTGGGTTGCTCGTGTTGCCACTTACAACTGTTCCATTTACATTAAAGTCTTCCGTTGGCTCACCTACATTATCATCCGTGATTGGAATACTAACATTTACTGTGGTTTGTCCTGCTGGAATCGTTGCTGTTACTGTCGTGATCGTGTAATCTGATGGATCTTCTGCTGTGTTATCTACTGTGGTGATACTTACTACCGTATCTACACTGCTTGGATTATCAATGCTTACTGGTACACTGGCACTTCCACCATCTTCGGCTACTGTTACATCTCCTACACTAAATGCTGGGGTATCGTTATCCGTGATCGTTACTGTTCCACTATCACTTGAATTGCTCGTGTTGCCACTTACAACTGTTCCATTTACATTAAAGTCTTCCGTTGGCTCACCTACATTATCATCCGTGATTGGAATACTAACATTTACTGTGGTTTGTCCTGCTGGAATCGTTGCTGTTACTGTCGTGGTCGTGTAATCTGATGGATCTTCTGCCGTGTTATCTACTGTAGTGATACTTACTACCGTATCTACACTGCTTGGATTATCAATGCTTACTGGTACACTGGCACTTCCACCATCTTCGGCTACTGTTACATCTCCTACACTAAATGCTGGGGTATCGTTATCCGTGATCGTTACTGTTCCACTATCACTTGAATTGCTCGTGTTGCCACTTACAACTGTTCCATTTACATTAAAGTCTTCCGTTGGCTCACCTACATTATCATCCGTGATTGGAATACTAACATTTACTGTGGTCTGTCCTGCTGGAATCGTTGCTGTTACTGTCGTGGTCGTGTAATCTGATGGATCTTCTGCTGTGTTATCTACTGTGGTGATACTTACTACCGTATCTACACTGCTTGGATTATCAATGCTTACTGGTACACTGGCACTTCCACCATCTTCGGCTACTGTTACATCTCCTACACTAAATGCTGGGGTATCGTTATCCGTGATCGTTACTGTTCCACTATCACTTGAATTGCTCGTGTTGCCACTTACAACTGTTCCATTTACATTAAAGTCTTCCGTTGGCTCACCTACATTATCATCCGTGATTGGAATACTAACATTTACTGTGGTTTGTCCTGCTGGAATCGTTGCTGTTACTGTCGTGGTCGTGTAATCTGATGGATCTTCTGCTGTGTTATCTACTGTGGTGATACTTACTACCGTATCTACACTGCTTGGATTATCAATGCTTACTGGTACACTGGCACTTCCACCATCTTCGGCTACTGTTACATCTCCTACACTAAATGCTGGGGTATCGTTATCCGTGATCGTTACTGTTCCACTATCACTTGGGTTGCTTGTGTTGCCACTTACAACTGTTCCATTTACATTAAAGTCTTCCGTTGGCTCACCTACATTATCATCCGTGATTGGAATACTAACATTTACTGTGGTCTGTCCTGCTGGAATCGTTGCTGTTACTGTCGTGGTCGTGTAATCTGATGGATCTTCTGCTGTGTTATCTACTGTGGTGATACTTACTACCGTATCTACACTGCTTGGATTATCAATGCTTACTGGTACACTGGCACTTCCACCATCTTCGGCTACTGTTACATCTCCTACACTAAATGCTGGGGTATCGTTATCCGTGATCGTTACTGTTCCACTATCACTTGAATTGCTCGTGTTGCCACTTACAACTGTTCCATTTACATTAAAGTCTTCCGTTGGCTCACCTACATTATCATCCGTGATTGGAATACTAACATTTACTGTGGTTTGTCCTGCTGGAATCGTTGCTGTTACTGTCGTGGTCGTGTAATCTGATGGATCTTCTGCTGTGTTATCTACTGTGGTGATACTTACTACCGTATCTACACTGCTTGGATTATCAATGCTTACTGGTACACTGGCACTTCCACCATCTTCGGCTACTGTTACATCTCCTACACTAAATGCTGGGGTATCGTTATCCGTGATCGTTACTGTTCCACTATCACTTGGGTTGATCGTGTTGCCACTTACAACTGTTCCATTTACATTAAAGTCTTCCGTTGGCTCACCTACATTATCATCCGTGATTGGAATACTAACATTTACTGTGGTTTGTCCTGCTGGAATCGTTGCTGTTACTGTCGTGGTCGTGTAATCTGATGGATCTTCTGCTGTGTTATCTACTGTGGTGATACTTACTACCGTATCTACACTGCTTGGATTATCAATGCTTACTGGTACACTGGCACTTCCACCATCTTCGGCTACTGTTACATCTCCTACACTAAATGCTGGGGTATCGTTATCCGTGATCGTTACTGTTCCACTATCACTTGAATTGCTCGTGTTGCCACTTACAACTGTTCCATTTACATTAAAGTCTTCCGTTGGCTCACCTACATTATCATCCGTGATTGGAATACTAACATTTACTGTGGTTTGTCCTGCTGGAATCGTTGCTGTTACTGTCGTGGTCGTGTAATCTGATGGATCTTCTGCCGTGTTATCTACTGTAGTGATACTTACTACCGTATCTACACTGCTTGGATTATCAATGCTTACTGGTACACTGGCACTTCCACCATCTTCGGCTACTGTTACATCTCCTACACTAAATGCTGGGGTATCGTTATCCGTGATCGTTACTGTTCCACTATCACTTGAATTGCTCGTGTTGCCACTTACAACTGTTCCATTTACATTAAAGTCTTCCGTTGGCTCACCTACATTATCATCCGTGATTGGAATACTAACATTTACTGTGGTTTGTCCTGCTGGAATCGTTGCTGTTACTGTCGTGGTCGTGTAATCTGATGGATCTTCTGCTGTGTTATCTACCGTGGTGATATTTACTACCGTATCTACACTGCTTGGATTATCAATGCTTACTGGTACACTGGCACTTCCACCATCTTCGGCTACTGTTACATCTCCTACACTAAATGCTGGGGTATCGTTATCCGTGATCGTTACTGTTCCACTATCACTTGAATTGCTCGTGTTGCCACTTACAACTGTTCCATTTACATTAAAGTCTTCCGTTGGCTCACCTACATTATCATCCGTGATTGGAATACTAACATTTACTGTGGTTTGTCCTGCTGGAATCGTTGCTGTTACTGTCGTGGTCGTGTAATCTGATGGATCTTCTGCTGTGTTATCTACTGTTGTAATACTTACTACCGTATCTACACTGCTTGGATTATCAATGCTTACTGGTACACTGGCACTTCCACCATCTTCGGCTACTGTTACATCTCCTACACTAAATGCTGGGGTATCGTTATCCGTGATCGTTACTGTTCCACTATCACTTGGGTTGCTCGTGTTGCCACTTACAACTGTTCCATTTACATTAAAGTCTTCCGTTGGCTCACCTACATTATCATCCGTGATTGGAATACTAACATTTACTGTGGTTTGTCCTGCTGGAATCGTTGCTGTTACTGTCGTGGTCGTGTAATCTGATGGATCTTCTGCTGTGTTATCTACTGTGGTGATACTTACTACCGTATCTACACTGCTTGGATTATCAATGCTTACTGGTACACTGGCACTTCCACCATCTTCGGCTACTGTTACATCTCCTACACTAAATGCTGGGGTATCGTTATCCGTGATCGTTACTGTTCCACTATCACTTGAATTGCTCGTGTTGCCACTTACAACTGTTCCATTTACATTAAAGTCTTCCGTTGGCTCACCTACATTATCATCCGTGATTGGAATACTAACATTTACTGTGGTTTGTCCTGCTGGAATCGTTGCTGTTACTGTCGTGGTCGTGTAATCTGATGGATCTTCTGCTGTGTTATCTACTGTGGTGATACTTACTACCGTATCTACACTGCTTGGATTATCAATGCTTACTGGTACACTGGCACTTCCACCATCTTCGGCTACTGTTACATCTCCTACACTAAATGCTGGGGTATCGTTATCCGTGATCGTTACTGTTCCACTATCACTTGAATTGCTCGTGTTGCCACTTACAACTGTTCCATTTACATTAAAGTCTTCCGTTGGCTCACCTACATTATCATCCGTGATTGGAATACTAACATTTACTGTGGTCTGTCCTGCTGGAATCGTTGCTGTTACTGTCGTGGTCGTGTAATCTGATGGATCTTCTGCTGTGTTATCTACTGTGGTGATACTTACTACCGTATCTACACTGCTTGGATTATCAATGCTTACTGGTACACTGGCACTTCCACCATCTTCGGCTACTGTTACATCTCCTACACTAAATGCTGGGGTATCGTTATCCGTGATCGTTACTGTTCCACTATCACTTGAATTGCTCGTGTTGCCACTTACAACTGTTCCATTTACATTAAAGTCTTCCGTTGGCTCACCTACATTATCATCCGTGATTGGAATACTAACATTTACTGTGGTTTGTCCTGCTGGAATCGTTGCTGTTACTGTCGTGGTCGTGTAATCTGATGGATCTTCTGCCGTGTTATCTACTGTAGTGATACTTACTACCGTATCTACACTGCTTGGATTATCAATGCTTACTGGTACACTGGCACTTCCACCATCTTCGGCTACTGTTACATCTCCTACACTAAATGCTGGGGTATCGTTATCCGTGATCGTTACTGTTCCACTATCACTTGAATTGCTCGTGTTGCCACTTACAACTGTTCCATTTACATTAAAGTCTTCCGTTGGCTCACCTACATTATCATCCGTGATTGGAATACTAACATTTACTGTGGTTTGTCCTGCTGGAATCGTTGCTGTTACTGTCGTGGTCGTGTAATCTGATGGATCTTCTGCTGTGTTATCTACCGTGGTGATATTTACTACCGTATCTACACTGCTTGGATTATCAATGCTTACTGGTACTGTTGCTGTTGCATCGGTTCCTTCAGTTACAGATACATTGCCAATCGTTACTGATGGCGTATCATCATCCAATACTGTTACTGTTCCACTTGGATCGGTATTAGAGGTGTTACCACTTACAACTGTTCCATTTACATTAAAGTCTTCCGTTGGCTCACCTACGTTGTCATCGATAATTGGGATCGTTACATCTACTGTGGTTTGTCCTGCTGGAATCGTTGCTGTTACTGTCGTACTCGTGTAATCTGATGGATCTTCTGCTGTGTTATCTACCGTTGTGATACTTACTACCGTATCTACACTGCTTGGATTATCAATACTTACTGGTACTGTTGCTATTGCATCGGTTCCTTCAGTTACCGTTACATTACCAATCGTGATTGATGGTAATGTAAATCCATTATCCTCCTCAAAAACATTATTACCATCTGTCACTGTAACATTGGTAGGATCAGTCCCTTCTGTTTGAATTGAATTTAATGGAAGATCTGTATTATCTATATCAACACTTGCGGTACCAACTAGAACAGTGGCAATATAATTACCATCTACATCAGTCGTTACAGTAACTGGACTACCATTAGTAGGCGTTATGACAACATCAACGTTATTGAGATCAGGTTCTCCTACGTCTTGAGTTCCATTTCCATTAATGTCACTGTACAAGTGTCCATTTACTGATCCAGAAGGTAAAAGAGTTACCGTAATATCGTCATCAACATTACCATCTCCATCATTTCCATCATCAGAAATATCTGAAATAGGGTCGCCATTATCATCTGTTGCTGATGCAGTGGCCTGATTGTCCACTTGACCAGTATTTATATCTGTTTGATTTATGGTATAAGTAGCTGTAAAAAACAAAGTTGCTCCTGGTCTTAAATCTATTATAGCTGGGTTCCCTCCTTCATTAGTACCTCCAGAACTATATACAGGAACAGGAACAGGAGTATTATTTCCTGTAAATGTTCCTAAGTTTTCTACAACGTCTATGTCAAATGCAAAATTAGTTCCTGAATTAAGAACCTCGTAAGTATAGTTGATAATCCCAGTAAGGGGATTAAAAGTACTTGTCTTATTAATATCTAAAGTTGTTGAACAAGCAATATTTATCGCTGGATCTAAAAAGTCAAAAGTCGTTGTACCAGTCATTGCAGGAGAAGTATAACCTTGTCCCATTTCTCCAGAAGTAACCAAACCATTACCATCCACTGATTCAGGGGCAGCATTTCCAAGGATTCCGTCCTCATCCGCTTTCGCGAAAGCGTCAATAAAACCAGCCTCTACCGTATCACTACAACCATCACCATCAGAATCATCATCTAAATAATTAGGAGTCAAGTCGCCGTCTTGATCAGGTGCATTTAAAATAACAATCGTAGGATTTGATCCAAAATCGTCAATTACACATTCATCAAATTGAATACTATAAAACCTACTTGCAGTTGAATTTATATTTTTAGTAACTCCAATTACATAATTAAACTGATTAACATCTTGTCTTTGGAAGAAAACTTTATATGCAGGATTTGTATCAACTGGCTCGATAGGAGCAGAACCTGTACCATTTGCTCTAAACTGAGTAAGACCGCCCGGTAAATCTTGAGCAATCACATTTGTAGGCTCATTTAAAGAATAACCTACTAAGTTATTAAGTCTGTAAAACTCTCTAATCCTACCTGTACCGTCACTATCAATGTCCTGTATAAAACCACCTATTCTCTCCACAGTTGCCGGCAAAGAGGTAACGGAATCTACTAATTCTATTCTAAAACTTACAGTCAGGTCTCCACTTGAAGCAGCTGTATAATTAATAACTGGTTGCCAAGCATTAGGATCTCCAGAAGCATTATCTATGCTATTCAATGTAGCACCAGCAGACCTTTGAGTTATTTCTATGATCGCATCTACTCCAGTTCTTACGGACGGAAATCTATACCTAGCACCTACGTTACCAGCAGTTCCACTTATTAAAGTTGCGCCAGTAAAATTATAAGTTTGACCGGTACATGTCGTTGAATTATCTGTAAAGAACTCAAAACCTTCAACAACATCAGTAATACCATCATTATCATCGTCTAGATCATCTATATCATTAACTCCATCACCATCAGCATCATTAGGTAAACGTCGATCTCTAAAATCTACATTTCCTCCTTCATTCAAATCATTATCTGTATCTGGAAGAATGGCAGTATCATTTATCGTTCCATTAGGATCTGCATAAGTTCCTATTGGACCAGGCGTAGTATCAATAGCATCATCTAGACCATCATTATCTTCGTCTACACCTAACAAAGTTAGTCCAGCCTCTATGGTATCATTTGCACCTTGATTATCAGAATTTAAATCTAAATAATCTGGTTGATCTACAGTATCTGTATTTACAGGTAATAAACCTAGTTCATCACCATTAAAATCATAACTTGTAGGTAGACCATTTGCATTAACATCTGGAATGCCATCACTATTAGAATCGGTTGCAGCTATATAACCTAAAGTTACTTGAGCTTCATTGTTATCAGGGATTCCATCGCCATCTGAATCTAAATCCAAATGATTAGGCAATCCATCGTTATCACCATCCAATAATGCACAAACACCATTGACATTCAGTGTACAAAAATCTGCATCTTGATAATTCAAGATTCCATCACCATCATTGTCTTGAGATGGATCTCCCAAACCTTGTGACTCCACAATATCTAGAATACCATCATTATCGTCATCAATATCGTTATTATCAAATACACCATCCCCATCAGTATCTACCGGGATAAGACAACTGTCTGGAACACCATTGCCATCTACATCTGGACCGCTCTCGGTATAGTCATCAATGGAATTACCATTTGAATCTACAGGTGTTGCCGTAGAATAACTTGCAGCAATAACTAAACCATTGGAACCGTTTACTGCCGCCGGATCAACTCCATACTGGCCATCATCCCCACCGTCTGCATTTTGATCAAAATACGCTTCATTTGCATCAGAACAACCATCTTCGTCAGAATCTGTATCCCTCCAATCTGGTTCTTGAAGACCTCCATCTGAATCTTGTATGGTATAATTTACTGTACCATTATCTTCTTGACCAGTTGCTTGAACTGAATCAGGAACACCATCAGTACCAACTGGACCAGTAACTCTTCCGTCAATATACGGCTGGCCATGACCTGCTTCTTCTGCATCATAAATACCGTCATTATCAGCATCTAAGTCTAAACTATCTATTACAGAATCACCATCAGTATCTACACAAGTAAATCCACCTGAAACTATAAACACCTTACCATCACCACCATCACCAGCAGTTAAAGGTGCAACACGTATGGACTTTATCAAAGAGCCAGCTGGAACGATATCAGATAATGCAATTACTGAAATATTAATATTTTGACCAGTAAGACGTGTTGGTATTCCAGTATCAATATAATCACCATCTGCAGGATCTATATTTTCAGTTCCTAATGTGTTACCATTTGCATCAAACATAGTAATGATAAAACCATTATTACCGTCACGCTCTGAGGTTAATATAAAAGATTCTCCTGAAACGGGAATTGGGGTATCATAAGTAAGAGTATAGAAATCAGTCGCAAGAATCCCGTTAGATAGGGCCTGATAATGATTAAAATTCGGATCACGAAAAGCTGCCAAAATGAGGTTATCCCAAGTGGGGTTTTCTATGTTAGCACCAGTGGGACCAGTATTTTGACCACTAGTATTATTTAACTCTTCGTATACATCTGCATCATCAGCTGTTGGAAAACTTGAAACGTAAGTATCAGGAAGTATAAAGTTATTGTATTGTATCGAATTGATCTCCACAAAATCAAGCTCTGCAGGTCCAGTTCCTCCCGTACCAGTAAAACCAAACGAAGTATTTGAGGTATCAAAAGTTCCAGTTACTGTAGGCGCCGTAAAACATTCTACGATATCTAAAATACCATCATTATCGTCATCAAGATCTACATCGTCGGTTAAACCATCACCATCTGAATCAACTGTAACTGTTGTAGGGTTAGAAAATCCGACCGGTTGAAAAGCTAAACCAACTAAACGTGCTGTTGTCGACGTACCAGCATCCCTCATTACTCCAGCGCGGTACGTAAACGATGAATTAAATAAGTATCGAGTTCTAGCAATCCATTGATCTGCTGCCGTGATGCCAGGATTTACTAGATCAGTTCTGGATTCAAATCGATTAGGTGCAACAAAGTCTAATTCTGAAGGAGAATTAATGGTATAACTACGAAAGCCGTCAATTTCGATATATTCTCTTATATCACCATTATTACCATCAATATCATAAGTAAATGTATCGGTTTCAATAAAAATAGGTACCGAGTTATCAGCATTCCAAACAAATTCAAACAAAAAATCTACGTAACCACCTTCGCTAGAACCATTTACAATAGTTGCTCCATCTATTTGTAAGATTGGATTAAAATCCGAAACTCCAGTAGCCAAGATAGAGGTATTATCATCAAATTGGGTTAATGAACAGGCATTAGCTGCAGCAATTGTTACCAAACAATCCACAGCATTTCCTGATTCAGGATCTACTCCTACGTTAGCAAAACGATACTGGGTACCTACTTCTAAATCAAGACCTCCATTATTGATTGTAGCGTTTTGAAAATCTAACGTCAACTGGGAATAACTTAAAAAGCTACTCAACAATAAAATTACTATCAAAAAGGACTTTACTTTTTCAATAAAGAAAGGGGTAAAATTTCTCATATATATCTATTTGAATAAAGTGTTGAGCTTATCAACATCTTACTAACACACGAAAATATAGATAAAAACGATATTCATTAACAAATAGTTAAGGTAAAGTAAATGCCTTTCGATATAAGACATTATAATGTCGTCTAAAAACATTAACAGGCTGAAATATATATGAACAAGAAATAATTTGAATCATGGTTAGGCAAAAATGAAATCAAATAAAAGGATTGAAAAAACGGAAGAAGGATACAAATACGCAAAATAAAGAGCCTTGATAGGTAAAAATAGACGAAGCTAAACATGTTATAGTAAAACTGAAAAAAGTCGTTTAAAAAGCGGTAATAGAGCTTTCAAATTAATTTACTATAAGTTAAATCTATTACTTATTATTTTAAAATAATAAAGCCTGATGATAAATCATCAGGCTTTTAATTATGCTTGGCCTGTTGGGCCAAAATTTAAAGGAATGGGCGGTTGATCATGATCTTTAATTTCCCCATGAGCTTGTTCAAATTTTCTCACGTTATCATGCAAAGCTTTGGCTAAGCGTTTTGCATGTTGTGGTGTCAAAATAATTCTGGATTTAACCTTTGATTTTGGGTTACCAGGCATAATATTAACAAAATCTACAACAAACTCAGAAACTGAATGATTAATTATTGCTAGGTTACTGTACTGACCTTCTGCAATTTCCCCATCAATTTCTATATTGATTTTATGATCAGGATTATTCTTTGCCATTACTATTAGTTATAATTCACTTTAGGTTCCTCCTTCTGATTAAGAAGCTTTTCAAATTCCTCTTTAGAACCCACGATAATGTCTTCATAGTTACGCATACCTGTACCTGCTGGTATTCTGTGCCCTACAATTACATTTTCTTTAAGTCCTTCTAATGTATCTACCTTACCTGCAACAGCAGCCTCATTCAATACTTTAGTTGTTTCTTGGAAAGATGCAGCACTTATGAAAGATTTAGTCTGTAAAGATGCTCTAGTAATTCCTTGAAGAACAGGCTCTGCAGTCGCAGGCATTACATCACGGGCAGTTACCAATGCTTTATCTTCTCTTCTAAGAATAGAGTTTTCATCTCTCAATTCTCTTGAAGTAATAATTTGACCTTCTTTCAAGTTCTCAGAGTCACCTGCTAGTTCAACCACTTTTTTACCGTATAATCTATCGTTTTCAAGAATGAAATCTTCCTTGTGAACCAATTGGTTTTCTAAGAACATTCCATCACCAGAATCTACGATTCTTACTTTACGCATCATTTGACGTACTACTACTTCAAAATGCTTATCATTAATCTTTACACCTTGTAAACGATATACTTCTTGAACTTCATTTACCAAATACTGCTGTACAGCACTAGGTCCTTTAATTGCAAGAATATCTTTAGGCGTAATTGAACCATCAGATAGAGGCATACCTGCTCTTACATAATCGTTTTCTTGAACAAGGATCTGATTAGAAAGTTTAACTAGATATTTCTTGATTTCATCAGTCTTTGAAGTAACGATAATCTCTCTGTTACCACGCTTGATTTTACCAAAAGAAACAACACCATCGATTTCACTTACTACAGCTGGATTAGAAGGATTACGAGCTTCAAACAACTCTGTTACTCTAGGAAGACCTCCAGTAATATCACCTGCTTTAGCAGATTTACGTGGTATCTTAACTAATACCTTACCAACTTTAATTTTCTCATCATCATTGATCATCAAGTGAGCACCAACTGGAAGGTTGTAAGAAATAACATTGTCTCCTTTACTATCTAAGATATGTAGAGTAGGGATTAATTTTTTATCTCTTGAGTCAGAAATTACTTTTTCTTCATATCCTGTTTGTTCATCACTTTCTACTTGGAAAGTAACCCCTTGAATAATATTTTCAAATTTGATTTTACCAGCAAACTCAGAAATGATTACACCGTTAAATGGATCCCATTTAGCAATTAGATCACCTTTCTTAACTTTTGTTCCTGGCTTAGCATATAATTCACAACCGTAAGGAATATTGTTTGAGTTCAATAACATTCCAGTCTTTTCATGAAGTAGCTTAGATTCTGCCGTTCTAGATATTACTACCTCTACTGCATTACCTTCATTATCTTCGCCTTTAACTGTCTTTAGATCTTCAATTTCAAGAATACCATCATTCTTAGCAACAATCGAGCTATCTTCAGAAACGTTACCTGCAACACCACCTACGTGGAAGGTTCTCAATGTCAATTGTGTACCTGGTTCACCAATGGATTGTGCAGCAATAACACCTACTGCTTCACCTCTCATTACAAGACGATTAGTAGCAAGATTACGACCATAACATTTAGTACAAACACCTTTTGGAGCCTCACAAGTAAGAGCTGATCTTACTTCAACTGATTCTAGATCTGATGCCTCAATTGCATCTGCGATATCCTCACTAATTAATTGACCGGCTTCAACAAGTACATCTTGTGTCGCTGGATCAATAACATCATGTAATGCAGTACGGCCTAAAACTCTAGCGCCTAATTTCTCCATTACCTCTTCATTCTTCTTCAACGCAGAGACCTCAA
Organism: Nonlabens dokdonensis DSW-6; assembly: GCF_000332115.1. Taxonomy (NCBI): domain Bacteria; kingdom Pseudomonadati; phylum Bacteroidota; class Flavobacteriia; order Flavobacteriales; family Flavobacteriaceae; genus Nonlabens; species Nonlabens dokdonensis. The sequence continues at coordinate 2,258,173 of NC_020156.1, read as the reverse complement.
TACCTCTTAATGTTTCACAGTCTTCATGATTCACTATTACATCTTGAGCTACATCATGTAGACGTCGAGTAAGGTAACCGGCATCTGCAGTTTTAAGTGCGGTATCTGCTAGACCTTTACGAGCACCGTGAGTAGAAATAAAGTATTCAAGAATGGAAAGTCCCTCTTTAAAGTTAGAAAGAATAGGATTTTCAATAATTGCTCCACCACCATCATTAGATTTCTTAGGCTTAGCCATTAATCCACGCATACCAGTAAGCTGTCTGATCTGTTCCTTAGATCCACGCGCTCCAGAATCAAGCATCATGTACACTGAGTTAAACCCTTGTTGGTCTTCTCTAATGTTTTTCATGGATAATTCTGTAAGCTGCGCATTAGTCGCAGTCCACACATCAATTACCTGGTTGTATCGTTCATTTTGAGTAATAAGACCCATACCATAGTTACCACGTATAGCATCTACTTTAGTATTTGCCTCATCAATCATAGATTGCTTCTCTGCTGGAATCATAATATCTCCAAGTGAGAAAGACAATCCACCACGGAATGCAAATCCATAACCTAAGTCCTTAATTTCATCAAGGAAAGCAGCTGTTCTTGGAACATCTGTTACTTTAAGAATATCTCCGATAATATCTCTAAGAGCTTTCTTAGTTAATACTTCATTGATATATCCGGCTTCATCAGGTACTTTTTGATTAAAAATTACTCGACCAGCAGTTGTTTCAATGATTTCAGCTTTATAAGAACCATCACCTTGAAGTAGATTGATTCTACATTTTACTGGAGCATTAATATCTACACGCTTCTCATTAAAAGCAATTACTAATTCTTCTGGACCATAGAAAGTAAGTCCTTCACCTTTCACTATGTGTCCAGGTTCTGATCTACGTAATTTAGTCATATAATATAGACCTAATACCATGTCCTGAGAAGGAACAGCAATAGGACTACCATTAGCAGGATTTAAAATGTTGTGAGATGCGAGCATCAACAACTGACATTCTAAAATTGCCTCTGGCCCAAGTGGCAGGTGTACCGCCATCTGGTCACCATCAAAGTCGGCATTAAATGCTGTACATACTAATGGGTGCAACTGGATCGCTTTACCTTCAATCAACTTAGGTTGGAATGCTTGTATTCCAAGTCTGTGAAGCGTAGGAGCACGGTTCAACATAACTGGATGTCCTTTAAGAACGTTTTCCAAGATATCCCAAACTACAGGCTCTTTCTTATCTATTATTTTCTTAGCTGACTTCACAGTCTTTACAATACCGCGCTCAATAAGTTTACGGATTACAAATGGCTTATAAAGCTCAGCAGCCATATCTTTAGGGATACCACACTCATATAATTTAAGTTCTGGTCCCACAACAATTACCGAACGTGCAGAATAATCAACACGCTTACCTAGTAAGTTCTGACGGAAACGTCCTTGCTTACCTTTAAGGGAATCTGATAATGATTTTAATGGTCTGTTAGAATCTGTTTTAACAGCACTAGATTTTCTTGTATTGTCAAGAAGTGAGTCCACCGCTTCTTGTAGCATACGTTTTTCATTACGGAGAATAACTTCTGGAGCTTTAATCTCCATCAATCTCTTCAAACGATTGTTACGTATAATTACACGACGGTAAAGATCATTTAAATCTGATGTTGCAAAACGACCACCATCTAGTGGTACTAATGGACGCAATTCTGGTGGTATAACTGGTACCACTTTCATGATCATCCACTCAGGCTTATTCTCACGACGCTCATTAGAATCTTTAAGAGCTTCTACAACCTGTAGACGTTTTAAAGCTTCCGTTTTACGTTGCTTAGAAGTTTCATTGTTTGCCTTATGTCTTAAATCATAAGATAATGATTCTAGATCGATACGTTGCAACAACTCTATCAAACACTCTGCACCCATCTTTGCGATGAATTTATTAGGGTCTGAATCTTCTAAATATAAATTCTCTTGAGGAAGACTATCTAAAATATCAAGATATTCCTCTTCGGTAAGAAAATCTAATTTATTTACCTCTTCACCTTCGGCATTTTTTGCAATACCTGGCTGTATTACTACATATCTCTCATAATAAATGATCATATCCAGCTTCTTTGAAGGAAGCCCTAGTAAATAACCTATTTTATTAGGCAAACTACGGAAATACCAAATGTGCGCCACAGGCACTACAAGATTAATATGTCCTATACGATCACGTCTTACTTTCTTTTCTGTAACCTCTACACCACATCTATCACAGACGATTCCTTTATAACGTATACGCTTATATTTTCCACAAGCACATTCATAATCCTTTACAGGACCAAAAATACGTTCACAGAAAAGTCCATCCCTTTCAGGTTTATGCGTACGATAGTTAATCGTTTCTGGTTTTAACACCTCGCCTCTTGACTCTGCAAGAATCGCTTCAGGAGATGCAAGACCGATTGAAATTTTAGAAAATTTCTTTTGTGTTGGGTTCTCTTTATGTCTAGCCATAATAATGGTACTATTTTTAGTTTAAAGTAATGAGGCTTTTAAGAGTTCCGCTTTCGCGAAAGCGGAACAAGTATCCATCCTCACAGAAAAATTAATCCTCAAGTCTTAGATCTAATCCTAGACCTTTCAACTCGTGCATCAATACGTTAAATGATTCTGGAAGACCAGGTTCTGGCATAGGTTCACCTTTAACGATTGCTTCGTAAGTTTTTGCTCTACCTATTACATCATCTGATTTTACAGTTAAGATTTCACGTAGTGTACTGGAAGCACCATAAGCCTCAAGTGCCCAAACCTCCATCTCACCAAAACGCTGACCACCAAACTGTGCTTTACCACCTAATGGCTGTTGTGTAATTAATGAGTAAGGACCTATTGAACGTGCGTGCATCTTATCATCTACCATGTGACCCAGTTTAAGCATGTAGATAATACCTACTGTTGCAGGTTGATCAAAACGCTCACCAGTACCACCGTCATATAAATAAGTATGACCAAATCTTGGGATACCAGCTTCATCTGTATAACCATTTATTTGATCTAGAGTTGCACCGTCAAAGATAGGAGTGGCAAATTTCTTACCTAATTTCTCTCCTGCCCAACCTAGTACAGTTTCATAAATCTGACCAATGTTCATACGAGAAGGTACACCAAGTGGATTCAATACGATATCTACAGGTGTTCCATCCTCTAAGAATGGCATATCTTCCTGACGTACAATACGTGCAACAATACCTTTGTTACCGTGACGTCCCGCCATCTTATCTCCTACCTTAAGTTTACGTTTTTTAGCAATGTAAACTTTAGCAAGTTTGATAATACCAGCTGGAAGCTCATCTCCTACTGAAATCGTAAACTTCTCACGACGTAAGGATCCTTGAAGATCATTCTCTTTAATCTTATAGTTGTGAAGTAAATCTGCAACCATATCATTAACATCGCTACTTGTAGTCCAAGTACCAGAAGTTAAATGAGTAAAGTCATCTACAGAGTTCAACATTTTAAGAGTATATTTTTTTCCTTTAGGAAGAACTTCTTCTCCTAGGTCATTAAATACACCTTGTGATGTTTTACCACTTACTATTTCAAATAATTTTTCAATAAGGCGTTCTTGAAGACCATCAAATTTAGCTTGATATTTTTGTTCTAATCTCGCTATATCTTCTTTGTCTTGAGCTCTCTTTCTCTTGTCTTTTACGGCACGAGAAAACAACTTCTTATCGATTACCACACCTCTTAATGAAGGTGAAGCTTTTAAGGAAGCATCTTTTACATCGCCAGCCTTATCACCAAATATCGCTCTTAGAAGTTTTTCTTCTGGAGTAGGATCAGATTCTCCTTTAGGAGTAATCTTACCTATAAGTATATCGCCAGGCTTTACTTCGGCTCCGATACGTATCATACCGTGCTCATCAAGATTTGCAGTAGCTTCTTCACTTACGTTAGGAATATCTGCTGTAAGCTCTTCATTACCTAGTTTAGTATCTCGTACTTCAAGTGAGTACTCATCAACATGTATGGAAGTGAATATGTCTTCACGAACTACTTTTTCTGAGATTACGATTGCATCCTCAAAATTGTACCCTTTCCATGGCATAAATGCCACTTTCATGTTTCTACCTAAGGCAAGTTCTCCAGCTTCAGTTGCATAACCCTGACATAAAACTTGTCCTTTACTTACTCTATCTCCTTTAACAACGATAGGCTTTAAAGTAATACTTGTACCTTGATTCGTTTTACGGAATTTGATCAAGTTATAGGAAGTATCTTCAGGCTCAAAGCTCACAAGAGCTTCTCTCTCGGTACGGTCATAACGTATTACGATTTTCTGAGAATCTACATAAACAACCTCACCATCACCTTCTGCATTTATCAATACTCTTGAGTCTGTAGCTACTTGTCTCTCAAGACCAGTCCCTACAATAGGAGCATCAACTCTTAACAATGGTACCGCCTGACGCATCATGTTCGACCCCATCAAGGCACGGTTTGCATCATCATGCTCCAAGAAAGGAATTAATGAAGCAGATATAGAAGCAATTTGGTTAGGTGCAACGTCTGCATATGCAACCTCATTAGATTCTACCACTGGGAAGTCACCTTCCATACGTGCAATTACTTTGTCTTGATCTATCTTACCGTCGGACAGAGGTAAGTTAGCCTGTGCAATATGAAGTCCTTCTTCCTCTTCTGCACTTAAGTAAATAGGCTCATCATTTAAATTAACAACGCCATTTTCTACTTTGCGGTAAGGAGTTTCAATGAATCCCATCCCATTCACCTTTGCAAATACTGCAAGTGAAGAGATCAATCCAATGTTAGGTCCTTCAGGAGTTTCAATAGGACAAAGACGACCGTAATGAGTATAGTGTACATCACGAACCTCAAATCCAGCTCTTTCTCTTGATAAACCACCTGGCCCTAAAGCTGATAATCTACGCTTATGAGTAATCTCTGCCAATGGATTTGTTTGATCCATAAACTGAGAAAGCTGATTTGTTCCAAAAAATGAGTTAATTACAGAAGACAAAGTCTTTGCGTTAATCAAGTCAATAGGAGTAAATACTTCATTATCTCTAACGTTCATTCGCTCACGAATAGTACGAGCCATACGAGCTAATCCTACTCCAAATTGTTGAGACAACTGTTCTCCAACGGTACGTACACGACGATTAGATAGGTGATCAATATCATCAATCTCTGCTTTAGAGTTGATCAACATGATCAAATGTTTAATTATAGTAATGATATCTTCTTTAGTAAGCACTTGCTTATCCATAGCAATATCAAGACCTAATTTTTTATTCATACGGTAACGACCTACTTCACCTAAATTATATCTTTGATCAGAGAAAAATAATTTATCGATAATACCACGTGCAGTTTCTTCATCTGGCGGCTCAGCATTACGTAATTGTCTATAAATATGTTCTACCGCTTCTTTTTCAGAATTAGTAGGATCTTTTTGCAATGTATTATGAATAATCGCATAATCAGCAGACATATTATCCTCTTTATGAAGAAGGATAGTTTTAGCTTGAGAATCTAAAATTTCATCTATATGCTCTTTTTCTAAAATAGTATCACGGTCAAGAACGATTTCATTACGCTCGATAGATACTACTTCACCAGTGTCCTCGTCTACGAAATCTTCATGCCATGTTCTAAGCACACGAGCTGCGAGCTTGCGACCTAGGTATTTTTTAAGACCTGTTTTACTAGCTTTAACTTCTTCAGCAAGATCAAAGATTCCTAAGATATCCTTATCTCTTTCAAAGCCTATTGCTCTAAATAACGTAGTTACAGGTAATTTTTTCTTACGATCAATATAAGCGTACATAACGCTATTAATATCTGTCGCAAATTCTATCCATGATCCTTTGAAAGGAATTACACGAGCAGAATATAGTTTGGTTCCATTTGCATGGAAAGATTGTCCAAAGAAAACACCAGGTGATCTGTGCAGTTGAGAAACTACAACACGTTCAGCACCATTAATACAAAAAGTACCTGAAGGAGTCATGTAAGGTATGGTTCCTAAATATACATCTTGAACGATAGTTTCAAAATCCTCATGTTCTGGATCAGTACAATATAATTTTAAGCGCGATTTAAGAGGTACGCTATAAGTTAGACCACGTTCAATACATTCTTGAATAGAATATCTAGGTGGATCTACGAAATAATCAAGGAACTCCAATACGAACTGATTACGAGTATCAGTAATTGGAAAATTCTCCATGAAGGTATTATACAAACCTTCTACTTCTCTCTTGTCAGATTTAGTCTCTAACTGAAAAAAGTCCTGAAAGGATTTAATTTGGATATCCAGCAGGTCAGGATATTCTGCCTTGTTAGTTACCGTTGAAAAATTAATTCTTTCTGTGTTTGTTGCTAGCATCAATGCACGGTATTAAATGATTAAAAAAAGCGTTATCGACGACGTCTCATCTTTATACGCAAAATGGTCTAGCCCTGTGAGCCTTGCTCACAGGTCTAAACCGATAATGTATGATCAAGTAGAATTACTTCAACTCAACCTCAGCTCCAGCCTCTTCTAGCTGAGCTTTAAGTGCTTCTGCTTCGTCTTTAGAAACACCTTCCTTAATAGGAGATGGTGCGTCGTCAACTAAGGCTTTTGCATCTTTCAATCCTGCACCTGTAAGTTCTTTTACAAGTTTAACTACAGCAAGTTTTGCACCACCTGGAGCCTTAAGGATTACATCAAATTCTGTTTGTTCTTCAGCAGCTTCTCCACCACCTTGAGCCGGTCCTGCCATAACAGCTGCCGCTGCTGCTGGCTCAATACCATACTCATCTTTTAGGATGTCTGCTAATTCGTTTACTTCTTTTACAGTTAAATTTACTAACTGCTCTGCGAAATCTTTTAAATCTGCCATTTTTCTATCGTTTTAATAAAATTTATAAATAATTGTTTGCGTACTAATTTGTTACTCTCTTTCAGAAAGTGTTTTTAAGATTCCTGCTATTTTTCCACCACCAGACTTAAGTGCTGAAACAACATTTTTAGCAGGACTCTGTAATAATCCAATAATCTCACCGATCATTTCTTCTTTAGACTTGATATTACTCAATGCCTCGATCTGATCGTCACCCACATAAATAGCCTCTTCAATGTAAGCTCCTTTTAATACAGGTTTTTTAGATTTTTTTCTAAAGTTCTCAATAACCTTTGCTGGAGCATTTGCTACCTCAGAAAGCATTATCGATGTATTACCTTTCAATAATTCTGGCAACTCGCCAAAATCTTTATCTGAAGCCTCCATTGCTTTTGTAAGAAGTGTATTCTTAACAACTGACATCTTTACGTTAGCTTTAAAACATGCTCTACGTAAATTAGATGTATCCTGTGCGTTTAGACCAGATATGTCTGTTAAATATATAGTTGAATTCTCGCCTAACGTAGCCGTCAAATCTTGAATAACATTTGCTTTTTGTTCTCTTGTCATGATCTAGATTTTTAGTCTTCTGCAAAACGTTTAGCGTCTATCTCAATACTGGGACTCATAGTACTAGACATGAAGATACTTTTAATGTAAATACCTTTAGACGTTGTAGGTTTTAATTTAACTAGCGTATTAATTAATTCTCTTGCGTTACCAGCAATTTTATCAGCTTCAAAAGAAGCTTTACCAACTGCAGCATGGATGATACCAGTCTTATCAACTTTAAAGTCAATCTTACCAGCCTTTACTTCAGTAACCGCTTTAGCGACATCCATAGTAACTGTTCCTGTTTTAGGATTAGGCATTAAACCTCTAGGACCCAATACTCGTCCTAAAGGACCTAATTTACCCATTACACTAGGCATAGTTATAATCACATCAACATCAGTCCATCCACCTTTGATCTTGTCTAAATATTCATCTAGACCTACATAGTCAGCTCCAGCATTCTTAGCTTCTTCTTCCTTATCAGGAGTTACTAAAGCTAATACCTTTACATCCTTACCTGTCCCATGAGGTAAAGTTACCACACCACGAACCATTTGATTTGCTTTACGTGGATCTACGTTTAATCTAACTGCAAGATCTACAGAAGCGTCAAACTTAGTTGTTGTAATTTCTTTTACTAATTTAGATGCATCAGCAACAGTGTAAGTCGTAGACTTATCAACTTTTGCTTGACTCTCTTTTTGATTTTTTGTCAATTTTGCCATTGTTACAAGTTTTAAGCAGGTGCATCGCCACCTTTAACATTCACACCCATTGATCTTGCAGTTCCAGCTACCATTCGCATAGCACTATCTACCGTAAAAGCATTGAGGTCTGGCATCTTATCTTCTGCAATCAATCTAATTTGATCCCAAGATATAGTTCCAACTTTTTTTCGATTAGGTTCACCACTACCACCTTTCAACTTAATTGCCTCAAGGATTTGTACTGCAGCAGGAGGAGTTTTAATTACAAAATCAAAGGATTTATCCTTATAAACCGTAATCGCTACCGGTAAAACTTTACCAGCTTTATCTTGAGTTCTAGCATTAAACTGCTTACAGAACTCCATGATATTTACACCAGCTGCACCAAGAGCAGGTCCTACAGGAGGAGATGGGTTTGCAGCTCCACCCCTTACTTGTAATTTTACAACCTTAGATACTTCTTTAGCCATTTTTATTTATTTCACTTATTTGATGATAATAAAGTGGAAGCCTTATTTACCAACTATAAACTGTAACATTTATATTATACTTTCTCTACTTGCATATAGCTTAACTCCAATGGAGTCTTACGGCCAAATATTTTAACCATAACTTCTAGCTTACGCTTTTCTTCATTTACTTTTTCGATAGTCCCGTTAAAACCGTTAAAAGGTCCGTCAATAACTTTGATAGTTTCCCCTGATTTGTAAGGAATCGAAATATTATCTGTTTGTTCTGCTAATTCATCAACTTTACCTAACATGCGGTTAACTTCTGATCTCCTTAGAGGAACAGGATCTCCACCTTTAGTTTCTCCAAGAAAACCTATAACTCCATTTACAGATTTAATGATATGAGGAACTTCTCCTTCTAATCTAGCTTGAACCATTATATAACCAGGAAAGTAAACACGTTCCTTATTATACTTTTTTCCATCTCTGATTTGAACTACTTTCTCAGTAGGAACCAAAATATTCTTTAAGTAATCTCCAAGATTGTGATGAGCAATTTCAGACTCAATATAGTCTTTAATTTTGTTCTCTTGACCACTTACAGAACGAACAACATACCACTTCATTAAATCCTTCTCTTCTGACATAATCAAATTATTATTGCGGCTTCACCCAATTAAAGTAGTTTTCAATCGCAGTGCTAAATACATAGTCAATACCTGCAACAATAAGTGCAAAAATGATAGAAAAAACTGCTACAGTTACTGTAAGCTTCTGTGTTTCTTCCCACGTCGGCCATGTAACATGATTAGTCAGCTCATTATAAGACTCCTTTACGTATGTTATTAAACTCATATTTTAGTTATTCAAAACTCCTTTATCGGTAATCAATTATAATTAACACGGCAGAAGAGCGTATATTAATGTGCACGGGCTGAGAGACTCGAACTCACGACACCTGGTTTTGGAGACCAGTGCTCTACCAACTGAGCTAAGCCCGCATAACATTCTAAAGAACGTTATGTATCCCTTATATATAGGGAAAGTATCCTGCCTAAAAAGACAGGATACTTAGTTTATTAAATTAGAAATTAATCTAAAATTTCAGTTACCTGACCAGCACCTACTGTTCTACCACCTTCACGGATAGCGAAACGTAAACCTAAGTTTAGTGCAATAGGCTGAATCAAATCAACAGTAATTGTAAGATTATCTCCAGGCATTACCATTTCTACTCCATCAGGAAGAGCAATGTTACCTGTTACATCAGTAGTACGTACGTAAAACTGAGGGCGGTAATTGTTGTGGAATGGAGTGTGACGTCCACCTTCTTCTTTCTTCAAGATATAAACCTCAGCTTTAAACTTTGCGTGAGGAGTAACAGATCCAGGCTTAGTAATTACCATACCTCTAGAAATCTGAGATTTTTCAATACCTCTTAGTAAGATACCTGCGTTATCACCAGCTTCACCTCTATCAAGAATCTGACGGAACATTTCAATACCAGTAATAGTAGATGTCAACTTTTCAGCACCCATACCAATAATCTCTACAGGATCTCCTGTGTTAGCTACACCAGTTTCAATACGACCAGTTGCAACAGTACCACGACCTGTAATAGAGAATACATCTTCAATAGGCATTAAGAAAGGCTTATCCATATCTCTTACTGGCTCTTCAATCCACTCATCTACAGCAGCCATTAATTCCAATACAGTATCTACCCATTTTTGCTCTCCATTTAAAGCACCTAAAGCAGAACCAGAAACAACAGGACCGTTATCTCCATCATACTCATAGAAACTTAAAAGATCACGAACTTCCATGTCTACTAACTCAAGAAGCTCTTCATCGTCTACCATATCCACTTTGTTAAGGAATACAACAATACGAGGGATACCTACTTGACGACCAAGAAGGATGTGCTCACGAGTTTGTGGCATAGGACCATCAGTTGCAGCTACAACAAGAATAGCACCATCCATTTGAGCAGCACCAGTAACCATGTTCTTTACATAATCGGCGTGACCAGGACAGTCTACGTGAGCGTAGTGTCTATTTTCTGTTTGATACTCTACGTGTGATGAGTTAATTGTAATACCACGCTCTTTTTCTTCAGGAGCGTTGTCAATTTGGTCAAAACTTGTTGCATTAGAAAAACCAGCATCAGCAAGTACTTTCGTAATTGCAGCGGTAAGAGTTGTTTTACCGTGGTCAACGTGACCAATTGTACCTACGTTAAGGTGAGGTTTCGAACGATCGTACGTTTCTTTAGCCATAACTTAAAATCTTAATTTATATTAGTGTTTCAATTTAAAAGAGACAGATACGGAGCTAAAACCAAATCAGTCTATACTAGTAATGGTCTCAAATGAGACCTATTTTTATTTATGAGCCAATGACGAGATTTGAACTCGTGACCTCTTCCTTACCAAGGAAACGCTCTACCCCTGAGCTACACCGGCAAAACCCTTTTTAAAGGAAAGGACAACTTGACTTTAAACTCAATAAAAATAGAGTTTAATTTAGAGCGAGAGACCAGGTTCGAACTGGCGACATTCAGCTTGGAAGGCTGACGCTCTACCAACTGAGCTACTCTCGCATTTATTAGTTTTTAACAACTAAAAGGTAATCAATATTTCAAATTATCTTTTCAGATAATATTCTGTGGGGAGAGCAGGATTCGAACCTGCGAAGGTTTCCCAACGGAGTTACAGTCCGTCCTCGTTGGCCGCTTGAGTATCTCCCCAAAAGTCCATAAAGAACTTCCTATTTTAAAGAGCCGATGGAGGGACTCGAACCCACGACCTGCTGATTACAAATCAGCTGCTCTAGCCAGCTGAGCTACATCGGCAATCTTTAACTTTTTATTCAAAAAAAAGTCCGCTATTTCTAACGGACTGCAAATGTAAGCCTATTTTTTAATTGCACAAATATTTTTATTATTTTTTTTAGTGTGCTGATAATTTTTCTTTTCTTTTTTTCAGTTGACGCTCTAATGCTGCCGCACATTCATCGACACATTGCTCAAATGTCTTGCATGTTTTTTTAACCACCATATCATCTCCTGGTACAAAAAGTCGTATCTCAGTTATTTTATTTTCTGGTGCAGAAGTCTTTTGAACTTTCAAATACACATCTGCATTGATAATTTTATTATAGAATTGCTCTAATTTATCTAACCGTTTTTGAATGAAATCAATCAGCTTTGCATCTGCATCAAAATTCACTGCCTGTGTGTTTACTTTCATAATTTAATAGTTTAGGTTAATTATTTTTTTGATCTAGGATGAGCGTTACTATAAACACCTTTTAATACTGCCATACTAGAATGAGTATAAATCTGTGTAGAAGACAAGCTCGTATGTCCTAAAAGTTCTTTGACAGCATTAAGATCTGCTCCTTTATCTAATAAGTGCGTTGCAAACGTATGCCGCAAAACATGAGGACTGATCTTGACCTTTAAAGAAACTTTACTAAAATAAGTTTTTATAACTCGATAAACAAGGCTTGGATAAATTTTATCACCATTAGTGGTCAGAAATAAATTATCAATTGGACCATTAATCACATCTCGTCTCAATAACAAATATTGCTCCATGTGTTGCATCAATGTACTTACAAACGGCACAATTCTCTCTTTATTTCGTTTACCAATAACTTTAATAGTCTTGTTATTTAAATCAACATCGCTCTTACTCATATTAATCAATTCCTCTCTTCTTATTCCAGTTGCGTAAAAAAGTTCTATAATTAAAACATCTCTAGAATCTATAAAACTTGATTTATCATAAGGAGCATCCAGCAATTTTAAAACTTCTTCTGTAGAAAAAGGTATTTGCACCTTCTTAGCAACCTTAAGACTTTTATAGGCCGCCGCTGGATTTGATTTTATCACACCTACCTTCAATAAGAATTTGAAATACGATTTTACAGCTGCCATTTTACGATTAACAGATCGATTTGAGATTCCTTCTTCTAGTAATGAAGTTACCCATCCTCTTATTATACTAAAATTAACATCTTTTACAGAGGTGATCATTTCAAGTTCGAGGTAAGAATTAAAAAGATCTAAATCCTTTTTGTAAGCTATTATAGTGTGAGAGGAATAATTCTTCTCCAGTTCCAGATACTCTATGTATGATTCTAAGTCCATAAAAAAACCGCTAGTTGTAAATGTATAAATTTACAACTAGCGGTTAAATATTTTAGATAGAAATTATCTAGATGTTCTCTGCGTCACGCAATCCTTGAATGTAGGCTGCTTTAATGTTTTGAGCACGTTTTGCAACAGATGGTTTAGTAAACTGCTGTCTTCTACGTAGTTCACGCATCTTCCCTGTACGATCAAATTTTCTTTTGAAACGCTTTAGGGCTCTATCGATATTTTCTCCGTCTTTTACTGGTATTATTAACATAGTGTCATCACCTCCTTTCTTTGGGACGGCAAAAATACATTTTATTTTGCAATCTCAAAGTTTTATTTGTTTTAAAACAAGTTTTTGTTCTCGCTTTCGCGAAAGCGTAACCCATAAACTACTTAGCGGCTGGCTTATAGTCTTTACCATCGAGAGTCATTTTTGCAATGATTTCTCTCATGATCTCACTAGTTCCACCACCTATAGGACCTAAGCGGCTATCACGCCACATTCTCGCCAATGGATATTCTTCTATATAACCGTAACCTCCTAAATACTGGAGACACTTATATATAACTTCATCAGCAATTTTAGTGGTCACTAATTTTGACATACTTGCTTCTTTTACTGGATACAAACCTTTATCTAACTCTTCAGCAATGGCATAGTTAAAGCATTTTGCCATCTCTACCTCGCTCATCATATCTGCAAGATTATGACGCAATGCCTGATACTTATCAAGAGATTTACCAAAAGCTGTACGTTCTTTCATGTACCCAATGGTATATTCTAATGCATATTCTGCTCGGGCATGAGAATTTATACCCATAATCAATCGCTCTAAGGCAAAATGCTGCATGATGTAAGGAAAACCTTTGCCTTCTTCACCCATAAGATTCTCTGCAGGAATGCGTACGTTATCAAATCCTATCTCTCCTGTATCACTTGCTCTCCATCCCAATTTATTAAGCTTTGTGGCACTTATACCAGGCGTCTCACGATCCATTACAAAAATGGAAATACCGCGACCTTTAGCGTCCATGTCAGTCTTTGCAGCTATTACGAGATAATCGCTGTACACACCATTTGTAATAAAGGTTTTAGAACCGTTAATAATGTAATGGTCACCATCTTTTACAGCTGTAGTTCTCATTCCCGCGACATCACTACCACCGAATGGCTCAGTTATCCCTAAACAACCTATTTTCTCTCCTGTAAGTGTAGGAACAAGGTATTCTTGCTTAATACGTTCATCTCCTTCTTTAAGCAAATGTTGTGCTCCTAGAAAGGCTTGTACCCACATAGCTGCCGCAAAACCTCCAGAATTAATACGTTGCATTTCTTCAAGAAAGATAACGGTGTAGAAAAAGTCTAAGTCTAGACCACCGTAGGCTTCTGGGTAATACAATCCGAAGTAACCCATTTCTCCCATTTTCTGAAAGATTTCACGATCAATCTGTCCTGTTTCCTCCCATCTATCAATATGAGGAACAGCTTCTTTTTTCAAGAAATCTCTAAAACTTTGTCTGAAAGCGTCGTGCTCTTCGGTAAAATATTTTGAATACATAAAAAAGTATAAAGTAAATTATTAAAAAACATTTAAAAGCTCGTTTTAAATGCGATATTCTCAGTAAAAACTGATATTATTAATTTAACGTCAAATATAGCTGAATTAAGCCTAATTTTTCTTGTGGAAACCTAGATGTTAACAAGACTTTATCCCAACTTTTAAATCCGTCGCGCAAAGTTCTTTGTTCTATAAGTTTCTCGACTAGATAGTCGTCAAAATATGGAATAGATAACAACTCTTCTTCAGTGGCAGTATTAAGTGCTATTTTCTTAAAATTTAAAGGTGGTGAAACGTAAAAGTGTTTCTTTAATTGAATCATCGTAGAATCTGTCAAGCCGTAGACTCCTCTAACTTGGGAAATATCAATGAACCCTTTGAGAAGTTGCCTTTCTTTTACAATTCGACCAGAAAGCGCTGGTCCGATACCATAAACTTTTTTAAGCTCATCTTGACTCGCTGTATTAATATCTTTTGCAACAACTTTTCGATCTTTAAAAGACGTGTAATTACTCGTATATGACTTCTTAGGATTAGTCACCCATTCTGGAAATTTAAAATAAGGAGATATGCTATCCAGCCACCGGTCATTAACCTGAGTTATACGTTGAAAGTCTTTTTTGGAGTTTATCCATTTTCCGCTTTCGCGAAAGCGGTGCAATCGATCGATCTCTTCCACACTCAATCCCAATTTATATCCTCTATAATCTGTAATATAGTTAGGGTTAAAAGGATAAATCGTGTCTTTTCTTCTTTGCTGAATTGTTGCTAGTGAATCTAATTTGTTTTGATAAGCTGAAGAATCCTCAATAACTAAGGGTTCTTTAGGCATATTTTTCAAGTAGATATACCCTGAAAAAACGATAATTAAAAGTATCATCAATACAAAAATCCCTCTTTGCTGTTTTTTATCAAATGCAAAGAGGGATCTTATGATACTCATATTATTAAATTAATCGATCGCTTGTCTTTTTAATTTTATTGCCTCTATATACTTAGACATCTCTTTTTTAACTTTAGGAGCAAGAAGAACAATACCTATCATGTTAGGCACCATCATAGAAAAGATCATCGCATCTGAGAAACCTATAACGTTTCCTAGACTCGCAGCCGATCCTACTACAACAAAAATACAGAACAAGATTTTGTAAGTATATTCAGTCCTGCTAGTTCTACCGAATAGGTAAGCCCAAGCTTGGTAACCGTAGTAAGACCAGGAGATCATTGTTGAGAAGGCAAAAAGAACAACAGCTAAGGTCAGTACATATGGGAACCAACTTATAACTGAAGCAAAAGCATCAGAAGTTAAAAGAATTGCATCAGCGTCAGCAAGACCTGCATTTTCTGGATTTACGTTACCAGTAATAATTAACACTACAGCAGTCATTGTACAAACTACAACAGTATCTATAAATGGCTCTAATAATGCTACTAACCCTTCACTTGCAGGGTATTTTGTACGTACAGCAGAGTGAGCAATTGATGCAGATCCTACTCCAGCTTCATTTGAGAATGCAGCTCTTCTAAATCCTTGAACTAAAACTCCTATGGCACCACCAGCAACTCCTTCTGGACTGAAAGCTCCATCAATGATTTGCATAAATGCATCTCCTATCATGTCATATCTAGCAATAATCACCCAGATCGCAGCTCCTACATAAGTTACTACCATAAAAGGTACAATTTTATCAGTCACTTTTGCAATTGATTTGATTCCTCCTATGATAACAATTCCGACAAATATTGCCATTAACAGACCAAATACCCAACGGTAACCATACATGAATGATTCTGTTCCTCCAGTGATGTTTTCTACCATTTGAGCAGCTTGATTTGCTTGAAACATATTTCCTCCACCGAAGGAACCACCGATACACATAATTGCAAATAAAACAGCAAGGACTTTACCTAAACTTGCAAGTCCCATTGATTTTAAACCTTTAGTAAGATAATACATTGGCCCACCGTAAATAGTACCGTCAGGACCTACGTCACGATATTTGACACCGAGTGTACACTCTACAAACTTAGAAGCCATACCTAAGAACCCAGCAACAATCATCCAAAATGTAGCACCAGCTCCACCAACTGAAACTGCGATTGCTACTCCAGCAATGTTTCCTAAACCTACGGTTGCAGATAAAGCAGCCGTTAAGGCCTGAAAGTGTGTTACCTCTCCATCAGAACTTTCGTCCCTGATCGTATCTTTAATATCTCCATCAATAGTGATTTCATCACTAACCTCGTCGATATGTTCCTCAAGATTATCGACCTTATTAATGTCAACACCATTTGCTATTCCATCTTCACCATAAAGCATCTCTGCTCCATGTTTTTCAATATCTTCATATTTACCTTGTACCACTTTAATAGCACGCCATATCCCAGTAAAATTGATAAACTTGAAATAGATGGTAAAGAATAAAGCACCTAGAATTAAGGGAAATAAAACCCAGTAAATTTTAATCTCATCTGTAAATGGTATCTGGTAAAACACGGCGTTTACGTAATCACCTGTTGCCCAACCAAAGGCGTCATCGATTTTTTCATCAATTCCTTTTTCTGCAGCTTCTGTTGTTGCTTCCTGAGCAAAGCCAATAACGGGCAGTAAAAACGATGCTATAGATAACATCACTTTATTATTACGATTCATATGAATAAATATTAATTTTATGGTTAAGCCAGCAAGATGCACAAAAATATCGCTTTTTGAAAGTTTTGAGAGTACTATGTTACCTCATTGTTAATTCTATAAACTTTTTGAAGTTTTGCGATTTGATTAGAATTCCCAACGACAATGATTTTAGAACCAGGCACCAGTGGTAATGTAGGGTCTGGATTAACGGTATAATTGCCATCTGGAGCTTTATAACCTATAATAGTACAGCCTGTTTCTTTTCTTAAATTCAAGTTGATAATGGTGCAATCCCTTTCTTCATCAAACATTTGCTCAAATGAAATTTGCTCGAGGTTCACACCTTCATTACCTCCGTAGCTTAAATTATCCCAAAACTCTATTAAGTCAGGGCTTACAATTAGAGAAGCCATGTGCTGTCCGCCAATCGTATCTGGAAGTATCACATTATCTGCACCGGCAAATTTTAATTTTTTATAAGAATTCTCTTCACTTGCTCGAGAAATTATTTTCAAATTTTTATTAAGCTGTCTAGCACTCAAAACAATAAACAAATTATCAGCATCTTCAGGCAACGCAGTTATAAGAGTTGATGCTCTTTCGATGCCTGCACTTAGCAAAACGTCGTCTTCATTAGCATTTCCACGATAGAAATTTTCTTCATCCAGCGGTGCATCATCTATAACCTGTTGGTCTTTTTCTATGATAATAAAATCTCTTTTATAATCTTGTAGTTTTTGAACGGCTTGTTTACCGTTACGACCATATCCACAAACGATAATATGATTTTCCATAGACTCTAAATGTTTAATTTTTCGCTTTTTTCTTAAATCTGCCAGACTATTGCGCGATAATAAATACTCCGTAATTGCAGATACTGCATAACCCACAACTATAACACTGATCAAAATAAAGAAAACCGTAAATAGCTTTGCTTGTGGAGAAGGCTCTCCTATTTCTCTGTAACCTACCGTAGTGATAGTTATCACCGTCATGTATAAAGAGTCTACCCAAGACAAATCCATGGTAAACTTGAACCCTAACACACCTACTAGGAGCATCACAAATAATAGAGAAAATGCTATTTTAAGTTTACTGCGCACAAGATTTGTTTAAAGATCAAAAACGCTACTGCGCTTTGTATATATAAGATCCTTGATTTTGATCCAAAACGCCATTATTAAATACACGGCAAAACCAGCTCCCAAAGTGGCAAAAGTAAAGTAGATAAACGTTAACCTTACATTCCTAGCTTTCATACCTAATTTTTCGGCAACGCGAGTAGATACGTAAAAACCGTATTTCTCCATAAGCGTGCGTAAATATGTAACTATTCCCATAATGTAAATTTAAGCCAAAGCTCTCAAAAATAACAGGACTTGATCAATAGTTTAAAACTTAGATACTAATTACGTAAAAGAGCAACGCCTACATCACAATTTAAGCAACAATTCTTATCACAATAATTGGGTTTTAATTGCAATAATGACTGGGTTTGCAGAGCGTTCTCCACCTTGAAGAGTTTTTTAAAACCTGAAACAACCGTATTCTTCTCTGGTTTCAATTCGTACATGAGCTCCATTAATTCTTCAGTTTTATCCTTACCTACAAATTGCGCATGCATGAATTTTATAGGCACGATGCAATTGATAATCAGTAAATCAATAAAATCTGAGGAGAGTGTTTTCTCCCTTTCTTCCGTTTTTTTATCAAATACATGATGCGTAACCCAGTATTTCGCAGCTTTGACCTCAAACAGCTTATGAATTTCTTTCCTGCTTTTAGCCAATAAAACCTCACCAAAAAGCATTGGATTCTTTTGATATAATCTTGATAGTTGTGAAATCCGTATCGTAGGATAATTAGCCGGTCGCAGCCTAAAAAACTTCATAGATGTAAGTGAAGGTTGTAGGTTGTATTTCGCTTTCGCGAAAGCGAACTCATTAACCAACTCTTTATAATAAGGATCTTTTCTCTCAACATTCAACAATCCACACTGACCTAATAAAACAGATTCTAATTGAAAAGCATCTTTGGCAAGCTTGCGTATCACAGCTTGATCCATACTGCTAGCAAGCTGTTCAAAAGCATCGGCATTTGTTTTTGTTCCAAAACTTCTGGCTAGCAACTGAAAAAAAGTCGCTTCCCAGTCGTTGTTATTTTGCTCAAGTATGTGCTTAATGCGATCTGATTTATATTCTAGTCGTTCAAAGAAAAGCTTCTCTAACCATTGATCTCTTTTAAAATCATCTACACTAGAAAATTGATTCTCGCAGTTTATGAATTGGTCATTTTTTACAGCAAATAACTTGCGATAGGATTGTACTAAATGTTCATCAACATATTTTGAAACTTCTAAAACAGGAATATTAACTCCATCTCTGCGAGTAATCTCGGCATCATGCATCCAGACGACATGTAAAATAACGTTATCATAAGCAGGATCATCATCATGGCCGTGCAGGTACCAGTCGCTCGCTTTGACATGCATTTCTATATTTCCTGCCCAATCCTGACCGTCTATCTCTACACGACCGTTAAAAAAGTCTGGTCCCGAAAAGAAATTGTGCGTTCCTAAAGACTTTATCTTAATCTCTTTTCCTTCTGTTGTCAGGAGTTCTTGACCGCTCAACTGCTTGAACTTCCAGAGGTAATGAATAAAATCTTCTTGCATAGATGAAATATAGCAAATATTTCAAATAATTTAAATAATTTAAACGAGTTACAAGCAAGTATGCTGCGATAGAAACCAACTTCTTTCCCAAAGGGCAGAATTAATTCTGCCCTTTGGGAAATGAAATACCTCAAAAACATAATGCTTTTGAGGTGTTTTTATGAATTAACTGTAGTTGCTATATTGCTTGAGATACTGAATAAATTTACTTCGTAAATTTTTCAGTATTACGGTTTACTTATCATCTGGATGGTAGGTGCCATCTTCTTTTAACCAGCCTTTTTCTAGCATCCAGTTATCGTTAAAAAATTTACCTACATAACGACTACCATGATCGTGATACAAAATAACTACCACGTCATCTTTAGTGAATCCTACTTCTTCATGAATCTGCTTTAGACCTTTGATCGCAGCTCCTGCGCTGTTACCTAGAAACATTCCTTCTTCTTTTGCAAGTCTTCTTGTATAAACAGCAGCGTCCTTATCGGTTACTTTAGTAAATCCATCAATAACTTCAAAACGAACGTTTAATGGTAAGATATCTTCACCTATTCCTTCCGTCACATAAGAATGGATTTCATTCTCATCAAAAATTCCAGTCTCATGGTATTTTTTAAAAACCGATCCATAAGTATCAATTCCCCAAATTTTGATATTTGGATTTTGCAATTTTAAAAAAGTTCCTACACCAGAAATTGTTCCACCAGTTCCTACTCCTACTACAAAATGCGTTATTTTTCCTTCAGTTTGTTTCCAGATTTCAGGACCTGTACTGTCGTAATGCGCTTTACAATTGGATGGATTATCATACTGGTTTACATACCAAGAATTGGGAATTTCCTCGCTCAAACGTTTACTCGTAGAATAATAAGATTGTGGATCATCTGGAGCAACATCTGTAGGGCATACATGCACCTCTGCACCTACTGCTCTAAGAATATCCATTTTCTCATTAGACTGCTTATCACTTAATACACAAATCAATTTGTAACCTTTCATAATGGCAGCGAGAGCAAGTCCCATTCCTGTATTACCACTTGTTCCTTCAATGATGGTACCACCAGGTTTAAGGCGTCCATCAGCTTCGGCATCTTCTACCATTTTTAATCCCATTCTATCTTTAACAGAATTTCCTGGGTTAAAAGTCTCGTATTTAGCAAGTACTAATGCTGGAATATCTTCTACTAACTTGTTCATTTTAACAAGTGGCGTATTTCCTATAGTACCTAATATATTTTCTGCGTAATCCATGTAATGTATTTGTTTTGCAAAAATAGGATTTTAGAAATGTCTAAATGGGAAATAAGTGTGAATCTCTACAGTAAATATGAATTTGTGATAGATGTTTTTAAAAAATCCGCTTTCGCGAAAGCGAAAAATAAATAGATTATCTATTATCACTTATAAAATCAGAATTATTTCCAAAATTCCCACCACCTTGTCTCAGGCTTATCATCGCTTTTAAAATCAGACAAATTTGATTGAGATTGAGCTCTATTAAATTCCTGATACTTTAAATTCTCTTGCTTTTGCCTTTCTCTTCTCTCTATGTTTAATTTATTCTTTTCCTCCCTAAGTTCTCTAATAAGTTTATCTTTTGTAAAAGAAAGCTCTTTTTCAATATCAGAATTTATTTTTCTATTGTTGAATCTAATAATGCGCTCTAAGGCGTTAATACTAAATTGATTTCCAACTAAAAAAATAAAGTTGAGAGAATGCCATTTATCAATTATGGTTTCAGGAAATTTGGACAATTTATTATACCTTAAATCTAGTCGTTCCAACTTCTTAAGTTCATAAATAGATTCATTAATTTCACTTAAATTGTTATTCATCAAATTAAGCGTTTTTAATCTATTTAATAATAAAATAGAAACGCTTAAATCATAAAGTTGATTTCCCGATAAATCAAGATGCTCAAGTTTTTCTAGCTGTGAAATATGGTCAGGTATTGAATTTAATTCGTTATTACTTAGGTTAAGTGATCTTAAGTTTTTTAACAAACCTATTTCTTCTGGAACAAGTTTTATTTGATTGTTATTAATAGAAAGATTCTCTAACTTTAGTAACTTAAATATTTGAGGTGGTATAATTCCTAAATTATTAACCCAAAATTCCAAAGAAATAAGGTTTTCTAAAAGATGTAAAGAGTCAGGGATATTTTGAATATTTTGACCGCTTAAGTAAAGTTCTTTAATTTCTTTCAAAACTACTATTTTCTCCTTAGAAGTTAAATCCACATGACTATTTCTATAACCATAAATCATTTGATGTTTTGCCAACCAATCAAATAATCGGTCATATTCCTCGCTATTACTAACTTGAATAAGTTCACTTGCTGTGGATAATCGTTTTCTTCTTTTATCTAATTGTTCTAAGTTATGACCTTTTAAAAAACTATTAGTTAACAAGTCATGATCCTCACGACTTCCCCAACTTGGATGATATCCGTAATCCCAAGCACCTACATGTAGTAGTTTTTTTTCATGGAACGAAACCCCAATACCATGTTCTACATCCCATGGACATTCACCTGTAAAACCTATATAAGCAATTCCATTTTCATTAGACGAACTTATATTTATACCAGTTATTGATAAAAAATTTATAAAATCTTGTGCTTTTTCAACTGCTGGAAAACCATTTTTGCTTTTGCTTGTATGTTTTTTTCCGTTAAAGGTATATTCGTAGTCAATTTCTCTATATACTCCATAAAACTCCATAAAATACTCTTCATCTTGCTTGAGATATGCAACTAAATTTTCAAGCATTTGATTAGAATGAGTCAATAGATAATCATGTGCAGCTATTTGAGCTTCATTAGGTTGTGTATCTTCATCCGTAAATTGAAAATTAAGTTGAATAGTTCGGACTTTTTCGCTACTGTCTTGGTATAGAAACGCAGGAAATAATTTATTAAAAGTTGTGTAGTATCCAAGCTCTTCTGATTCTGTAAGTTCAAATTTTTGTTCCATAATCTTAACAGTTTATTTCATATAATCACTAAAGTAGCTTCTCAAAACACGAAGACACAATTCAAGAACCTAAGCTCTCAAACGCTCATAAAAAACCTTTTTAGCAGCTTCATCACTACCAAAAAGCCATCGCACCACATGCTCGTCCCACATATCGTCTGCTTGATCTGGTGTAATAATGTTGCGCTCCATGGCGAGATCAATAATTTTACCAGGATAAGAACTTTGTTTTTCACTATCCATTTCTCCAAGCGGATATGGATCGTCCAGACCGACAAGAACCTGTTTGGCTCCTTGATTCTCTACTAATAACTTTAAAGAACCAGTATCATGAACCAGCGTATCAAAGAAAATATTAGGATGACCTACTGATTTTCTTGGGTGTGTTTTACCTTCAAATAAATCTGGTCTACCGTCAAAACCTTGAATTCTACGTCCCAGATTCATTTGAGCGAGTTGACCTCCATGCGCAAAACATATACGCATGCCAGGATATTTAAAAGCATAACCGTTTAAAGTCAAAAAATGATAGGCATCTGCACATTGTGCGAGCATCCAAATCAAATGAAAACGCCAAGAGGTATTTTGTAGTTTTATAAATTTTTCTCCATCATAAGGATGAATTTCTATAGCAAGATTGAGCTCGCTGGCGAGTTCAAAAATCGGTTCATTTTCTTCATCAAAAATACATCGCCACTGCCCGATGGTATCCATATAATGCGTAGGCAGACAAAGCAACTTCATCCCTAAAACTTTTACACAACGCTCTATTTCCCACAATGCACCGCGCACGTAACCTGGATGCACCACAAAACCACTCGTGAATTTTGAAGGATGATCGTGTTGTACTTTGGCATTAAAATCATTTTGGAAACGTAATGCTTGTTTCATTTCCTCCAGGCGCAAACCATTTCCATATAGCTGACTCAAATTAAGAATCACAGCATGGTCCAGTTTGTACTTATCCATCCACTCAAGTTTTTCATCTAGAAAGAAACTGGAATCAGTAACTGGACGTGACCAGTCTTTTTGCAGCATGTTCTTACGCTCTGGATCTACCCAAAAAATCCCTTTTTCTCTCATGAAATCAGGAATTTGCTCTGGATAAGGAAGTAAATGGGAATGACCGTTGATGCGTAGTTTTTTGTTCATTTTGGGGCTGTGTTAAGTCTGGAGTACAAAGTACAAAGATTTTGACTTAAAAAGCAGAATCTAGACTTTCGAATACTAGCAATAGGTTCAAGAACAATTTTTAAATTAGTCGTTATTTCTCTCTAATAAAATTAAATAATTGAAAAACAGTATTGATATCATTATCTATCAATACTCCTTCTTGATAAGTAAAACCTTCTATCTTCTTCTCAATAAGTTTCATCACTTCATCATCATCTTCGTTTACTGCATCTAGTTTTAAATCCTTATACAAATCATCATGAGGTAACATCATAATTTGAGCAATTGGAGAGTAAATTTTTACGGAATCTACCACGGCTGTTATGAAGTCCTTTTCAAAATCTAATTTCAAATAATAATCGTAAAAATCATCCCAAGAATCAGTAAGAAGTTTTCGTTGCTCCAGTTCTTTATCAATAGAAGCCTCAAATTTCTTATTGTTTCTTCTAGTCACAAAAAGAATTGGAACTATTATAAAAATTGCCAGAATTAAGGCGAGAACAAATATCAGAGGTGAGGCCATTTTTTATCTCTTTATGATATATCCAATTTAATTCTATGTCCTAAAGACTCTTCGTCCTTCCACCATCAACTGGCAAGTTAATACCATTAATGTAGCCAGCTTTATCGCTTGCTAAAAAAGTAATCGCATTTGCTACTTCTTCTGGTTGTGCAAATCTTCTTGCTGGCACGTAGCTTTTCATGATTTCGGCAGCTTGTTCTTCACTGTGACCAGCACGAGATGCTTTTCCAGAAATAATTTTATCTAATCGATCTGTTGCTGTGAATCCTGGCAAGATGTTATTTACTGTAATACCATGTGGTCCTAATTCGGTCGCTAGAGTTTTTGCCCAGCTTGCTACAGCGCCACGTATTACGTTAGAAACTCCTAAAAATTCGATAGGTGCTTTTACACTCGTGGAGATCACATTGATCACACGACCATAACCAGCTTCTTTCATTCCTGGCGCACAAGCTTTGATCAAAACTTGGTTGCATTTTACATGTTGTGTAAAAGCTTGTTCTAACGCATCTACCTCAGCATCGATGAGAAATCCTGGTGCAGGACCGCCCGTATTATTGATGATGATGTGTATAGGATTCGCTTTCGCGAAAGCGGAAACCACATCTTCCACTTCTCTAAAGTTAGAAAAATCGGCTACTAAATACGTATGATCATCGCGATGACTCGTGTCCAATTCACTAAGAACCTGTTGCAATTTATTAGGGTTGCGAGCGAGTAGTATCACTCGAGCACCTGCCTGAGCAAATTGTTTTGCAGTTTCCCTTCCTATTCCGGTACTGCTGCCACAAACGAGAGCAGTTTTGTCTTTTAAGTTGATATTCATATGGCTAATTTAAGGAAAATAGATATTTTATGAGGTATAAGAATCGAGAGTGTTGAACACGGAGATTTAAAAAATTAAGATTTCAGATTTTTCATTCATGCACAAGCCCCATTGTCCTGCGTACATTTCCCCAATGGAGAAAACCCATACAATTCATAACGTTCATTTTTTTTAAATCCACTAAGGTAATTGTTCGTCCCTCTTGTTGCACTCTTCAAATGCAAAAAAGGAAAGCTAAAACTACGAGCTAGAGCAACAAGATTATAAAACTCCTTAAAATACCGTTTTGCCTAGAGAAAATAAAAATTAAGTGTTAACCGTATTAATTAATTTTATCGAAATCTATCCTAATTCACTTAATAGGGTTACAAAATTGTGATGTGTGTCGATTTTTTAAAAAGGCATTGGAAAGCCTGTCGTAAAAAATGAAAAGAATGTAGCATAAAAAAGAAAAATTGTTGATTTCTCAGGGATATGATTTGAATATTATAAAAACAAATCAATGATAATGCATTTGAATTCTAAAGAGTTTTATTTTTCTTTAGCGCAAAGAATGAAATTTTTAGACAGGTGTTCCACAGCCTAGATCTTTTTGGTTACTTTTTGGAGCAATGCGAAAAAGTAACAAGATGCTTGATAAATAGAATATTGTTTGAATCAAGATTATCGGAATCATTACCTTTGCGACTTTCAACAAATTATGATTGTAACAAAAAATAAAGAAGAGCTAGAAATTATGCGTCGCGCAGCCTTAATGGTAAGTAAAACATTAGGAATGATTGCTGCCGAAATCAAGCCTGGTGTTACCACTTTACACCTTGACACACTAGCTGAAGAATATATAAGAGATAATGGTGCAATTCCTGGTTTTAAAGGGTTGTACGACTGTCCGAGTACATTATTAATCTCGCCTAATGAAGAAGTAGTCCATGGAATTCCAAAAGAAGTAGCTATTAAAGAAGGCGATGTGCTTTCCATAGATTGTGGTGCGATAGTAGATGGCTTTTACGGTGATCATGCGTATACCTTTACGGTAGGAGAAGTGCCTCAAGAAACTTTAGATCTTTTAGAGCGAACTAAAAACTCATTGTACATAGGAATTGAGCAATTTAGAGTTGGCAAACGTGTGGGCGATGTAGGACATGCGATACAGGAATATTGTGAATCATTTGGATACGGAGTTGTACGTGAATTAGTAGGTCATGGATTAGGCCGTGTAATGCATGAAGATCCACAAATGCCAAATTACGGTAAACGTGGGCGTGGGAAGAAGTTTGTGGAAGGAATGACGGTTGCGATAGAGCCTATGATCAATTTAGGGACTAAAAACATCAAGCACTATCCAGACGGCTGGACGATAAAAACCAGAGACATGAAACCTAGCGCGCATTTTGAGCACGATGTTGCTATAGTAGATGGTGAGCCTCGATTGTTAAGTACATTTGATTATATCTATGAAGTTTTAGGAATTACTTCAAATGAGGAAGATCCTTATCGATGGAAGGAGTAAAAGAAGTTAATAATGAATCATTCTATAGAATTCCCTGGTGAAAACGGCTATTTGAAGCTAGAAATTCTTGAAGTATACGGCTTTCCTAACTCAACATGCTTCGAAGGTGGATATAGCTGTAAAATGGAGATCGAAATCAAGTGTGATTGCTACTATTTAAAAAACACTTTTTATTCATCAACAGGAATAATATCCGAATTATATGATGAACTCAATAAATGCAATATAAATCTTAATGGTAAAGCAAATTTTTCATCTTGCGAATATGACGTCGAATTTGAAATAATTTATTCAAATGGAAAAATAGAAATAGTTGGCAAACATCAACAGCATTTGAATTCTGATACTTTTTTAAATTTTATAATATTTAGTGATCAATCTTATTTCAAATCAACTTTGAAAGAATTAGAAAAAATTATGATTTCCTACCCAACACCCAGATAATTTAAACTTAAAAAATGATCAAGACTATTCTGTAGTAATTCAAATAAATCTGATTGAATCAGATTCCGCATCAAGTGCGGAATGATCAACTATAATAATGAAGCGTATTTTCAAATTCTTCCTTAACCTCATCCCAAGACCTTGGCTCATTAGCGCAAGTTATTACGTGCGTCCTTTGATCGCATGGTGGTATCGAGGTGATCGATATGAAGACCCTATCGATGGGAAGACTTTTAAAAGCTTTTTACCTTATGGTTACGAAAATGTACGTAAAAATGTATTATCACCTTCTACACTTTCTTTAGAACGCCACAGATTGCTTTGGTTGTATTTGCAAAACGAGACCGATTTATTAACGCGACCACAAAAATTATTACACTTTGCACCAGAGCAATGTTTTTATAAACGCTTTCGCGAAAGCGAGACCATCAACTACACCACAACAGACCTCAACTCTCCACTAGCTGATGTTCCTGCAGATATTTGTGATTTACCGTTTACAGATAACGAGTTTGATTTTATTCTTTGTAATCATGTTTTAGAACATATTCCAGATGATTTTAAGGCGATGCAAGAAATCTACCGAGTTCTTAAGCCTGGCGGCACTGCAATCCTTCAAATTCCTTTAGAAAATAATCGCGAGGTGACTTTTGAAGACGATTCTATTACCGACCGTAAAGAACGAGCACGAATTTTTGGACAATACGATCATGTAAGAGTTTATGGAATGGATTACTTTGATAGACTGGCTCAAGTCGGCTTTGAAGTAAAGGCAATCGATTACACCAAGGATTTAGGTGCAAAACGAGTAGATCGCTATAGACTCGCAGCTGGAGAATTGATTCCTGTGGTTAAAAAGTAAACCTCATTTCTCAAATTAGTATCAGATACTAACAGCAAAAGTTTTCCCTTAAGGTAGAATTAATTCTACCCTTAGGAAAAACAAAAACCTGAGTATATTGTTCTCTTCACTTAAAGAAATAAAATGTAATTTTATTCTATGTCTAGAAATAATCTGCAGCTTTATATACATCTGTTTTTTGTGACTAAGTATCGAGATTACTTGATAACTGATCGAGTTGAGAGTAAGCTTCACCAGTTTTTATGGAATAAGTCTTTAGAACTAGGACTAACGCCACTAATGATTAATGGCATTCAAGATCACGTCCATTTACTTATCAAAATACCATCTACCATAACCGTTGCAGCGGTTGTTAAAAAATTAAAAGCGCCAAATTCTAGGTTTCTAAACGAACTTACTCAAAGTAACTACTTTGAATGGTCTCGAGGTTATGAGGCTTTTACGGTAAGTAAAATAGACATTAGCTTTATTGCAGAATATATCAGAAATCAGAAAATGCATCATAGCAACGGAACTGTAAATTCTGAATTAGAATTAAGTTCTCATTTACTTCCCAAAGGGTAGAATTAATTCTACCCTTTGGGAATAACACTGTTGCGCTTCATAAGGTTAATCGGGATAAAATTTACCCAGCCTTCTTCACAAACTTCTCAAAATCTGGTGTAGTTTCAAATCTCAACAAGCCACTCTCGTCTGTATACATAATAACGACGTTTAAGTCTGGTAAGTTTTTAAGCAGCTTTCTTGATTTTTCTAACGGCATCGCCATAAATGCTGTGGCAAAACCGTCTGCGAGTGTGCAATTTTTTGCGATGACGTTAACTCCTAATACGTTGCTAGGTTGTGCCATTCCTGTTAAAGGATTTACCGTATGCACAAATTCCTGACCGCTTTCTTCGTCTATTTTAAACTTGCGGTAATTACCACTTCCTGCCATAGCCTCGTTAGACAATTCTAGCACGGTAACATAAACACGCTCTCCTGGTTTCTGATTTGGGTCGTCTATTCCTACAGACCATTTGCCGTTGCGCTCTAAATTCATTCCTTTGGTAACTAGCTCGCCTCCTACTTCCACTAGATAATTCTCCACTCCTTTATCATCGAGCAATCGCGCCATGTAATCAACTAGCGTACCTTTTGCAATGGCATTAAATTCTAGATACATTCCTTTTTGATCGGATTTGATGTAAAAAGAATCTTTAACTTTAGAAGGAATTATATTCATTTTATAAAATCCTACAAACTTTTTTAGGCTGTCTATTTTCTTTTGGGAAGGAATGCGTTCTTGTTTTCCATCAGCACCAAAACCATAAGCATTTACAAGATTTCCAACGGTTGGGTCAAAATACCCATCGGTTTTACGATATACTTCTTGTGCTTGTTCAAATACTTCTTTGAATGGTTTCCCTACGAG
Source organism: Nonlabens dokdonensis DSW-6 (assembly GCF_000332115.1). Taxonomy (NCBI): domain Bacteria; kingdom Pseudomonadati; phylum Bacteroidota; class Flavobacteriia; order Flavobacteriales; family Flavobacteriaceae; genus Nonlabens; species Nonlabens dokdonensis. The sequence continues at coordinate 2,228,826 of NC_020156.1, read as the reverse complement.
CACACTATCTTCTCCAGCGTTAATTCTATTAATCAAAGAACCTTTTACCCAAGTGCTCATGGAATTATTAAACATATCAATGATGCTATCCACATCACTTTTAAGTGTCACCTCATCTTCTGCAAAGAGTTTTATCGAGTACGTAGTACCTATGGCCTGACCTACAAATTCTTGTGGTTCGGGAACTACAGGTTTTTCAACTTCTTTTTTACAAGAAACGAATACTAAAACCAATATTATAATAAGACTAATTCTCATAAATAAATTTTTAATACTAATGCAAATTGACTCATTATCAATTTTAAAGCGTTCTCGACTGCGCTCGAACTGACACTGTTAATTTTATTTTATCTCAATCAAACCTGCAAAATTTACGACATAATCATCTTCATGATGCACTGGCATTTCATAATCACGAGAATTTGCTAATCCTACTCCTGCGTAGTATGTAGTCGCTTTGTATTTGTTACCATGATCGCGCATCATGTTCATTAATTTTTCATCATATTGAACAGGATTTGCTGGATATGTAACCGCTCGCACGACTACAAAATGCAGGTATTTATCCTTTAAAGCTACAAACTGCGGATCTTTTTTTGGTTTAGAATTGATTGATAAAAACTCAAAACCTAATTCTTCCATTTCTTTCCCAACGATATTCATCGCAAGCTGATGCAATTCTTGTTCTGAAAGTGGTGTCAACATATCTTAATATTAAACAGCAATCTTTTAAAGCTTGTTATTATTCTAGAATTACTCTTTTAGTTACTAGTCTTTCATCCAAAGCAAATCTTACTAAATAAACTCCATTTGTCAGGCTAGATAAGTCTAGTTGATTATTTTGGTCTAAGGTTTTAAAAGTCTTCACCATTTGACCCAAAGTGTTGTATACATCTATATTTTGTACACGACTTACTTCAGGAAGCGTTACATTGATAATTCTGCTTTTAGATGGATTTGGGTATATGGTTACCGCTTTCGCGAAAGCGGACTCATCAACACTCAATGTGCTATTTAAAAACTCTATCTGTAAACGAGCAGCATCACTACTTTGAAAATTTAAAGTATCCCAATCGAAAGTGTAGCTAGTGATAGTTGTTCTATCCAAAGGTGTCGTTTGTCCTAAAAAGTTGTCGACTAAAAACGCATCTAAATTTGAAAAATCTAAAGGTGAAAGGCTTAAAGAGTAGGTTCCTGAGGTCAATTGTTCTACGTGAAGAGGAATAATTTCTCCAGCAACCGGATAGTTTCTGGAATTTATACTTGTCAATTGAATACCTTCTTTTACTGATAAATTCTCTTCTAGATTAGCTAGCTTAGTCGCATCAAACAGATCAAGCTGATTTGAATAAGTTGCATCAAATTTGATCAGAGCACCATCTTTCACATGGCCATTTTTTGATAACTCTACTCTCATGATAGTAGGCGTTGAGGACACTTGTACATTGCCTTGATTATCATCTAGGAAAGCCTCATTAAAATTAAAAGAGCCAGCACTACCGTTAGCTACAACAAATGCAGCTTGATACGGCTGTAAATAACCATTTACTTCACTTATCGTCATGTTATTCATATTAGCCATGACATCATAAGTTACATAAGCACCGTTAGTTTGAATTGTAGGATCCCAAACGTAGAAAAACGTAGGTCTAGTACTAGGCGCATCGACAGGAACACCACCCATATTAAGGTTGCTTAACATACCGTTTAAATCGTATGGCGCAAGAAAAGGGTTACCTATCATATTAAAGGCACCATCTGTAGTATTTATTACAGGCGTAGGGATTGTATTAGCAAATAGTCCTCTTGTTCTAAGTACAGTTTCTCTTTGTGCATCAGCATTTGTGGTAAGATCTACCTGTCTATCACCACGTATAAATAGACGGTAAGGCTTACCAGTCTCTATGATGTCACTTGCATTGTTAGTACTAGTTTGTGCAGTCCAGTTTTGACCAGCATTATCCCACTCAAACATAGAAGAATTATTTGTTCCAGTAACGTCAAAACCAGCAGAAGCACCAGCCGTACCAGTGATATCGGTTCCAAAACCTACGATAGATTCATCACCATTCTCTTGCCAGTTTTCATAAATACTACCACTACTTGTTACAGGACTACTCAAGAATCTATAAGCTCGTTTGGCACTCATATAGGTTTCTGAAACTACAGGAGCCGTTAATTGTACGTCTGTAGGAATAAAATAGGCATTTCTATTTACCGAACTTTTAAAGGTGATATTGGCATTAGAATTATCAACTACGGATGCACTAGTTCCAGAATGTTTTAATGTACCATAAACATCAAAAAGACCAGCGAGTTCTATGTTGTTATTATCAGTCACAGTGAGATTTCCTAATTGAGCGCTAGCAGAAAAAACAGAAGAGGATCCATTTAAAACAACCGTTGCATCTTGTGCTTCAATAGCTCCTGAGTTATATACTTCTCCATTAATAGTTACTGTTCTTCCAGATTCAATTTGTAAAGTTGCCCCATTTGAGATAGCAAGATTATTTAAAACCGCATCACAATCGATTATCGCTGTACCTGATAAAATACTTAAATTATCTGTTGCTGCGATAGGAGCAATACAAGGATCAAGATTAATCCATGTGTTATCATAGATGTAATCTGATTGTTCCATAAAAGTCATCTGAAATCGATTAACATCTATACTTTCTGGAATCGAGTTATCAATGCTGAATCTTGTTACCTCTGTTTGGCCAGTTCCCATTTCAAAAATTTCGCCAGTATACAAGTCTTCTATATAGCACAAAAATCCTGGTAATTGAAACGCTGTTACCTCAAAAACATAATCTTGAGTTCTATAATTTGTAATAAAGAATGGTAGCGTTTCATTATCAACTGGAATATCCCTGCGCTCAATACTTAATAAATTAGTACCATTCTGTCTGGCAAATGATTCATCTAGATTAAAAATCTTAGGAGCATCAAAAGAATCTACTCCGTTATTATTACCTGCCTCAAACGCAATGAGCAATCCGTCTGATGCAGAAAGACCGTTGTCAAATCTATTTTGATCAAATAAAGTTATTCTTACCGTCGTATTCTGAGCTTCTGTTTTAACTATCCAACAGCATAGTAAACAGAAAATTAATAGTGATCTCATCTCATTCATTTGTGCAAAGATAAAGGTATTGCATACTCTGTTATATCATCAAGTCCGTTAAAAACAGATCGACTTATATCTATTATCTTTAGGATTTTAAAATATCTTAAATGGTAAAACAAAACTTCATTAGCATCTTCTGGGCATGTGCTCTCTTTTATTCCTGCAATAAAGCCGATGATACAAAATTAGATATTTCACAAGCCGCAGCAGATCGCCCACTTACCGAATACGTCAATACTTTTATAGGAACTGGCGGTCATGGACATACTTATCTTGGTGCCACAATGCCTTTTGGGATGATGCAATTAAGTCCAGATACCAGACTCGACGGTTGGGATGGATGCAGCGGTTACCATTATAGTGATGACGTAATCTATGGATTTTCACATACACATCTAAGTGGTACAGGCGTGAGCGATTATGGCGATATTTTACTCATGCCTACTAACAAACCAGTCTTGAATAATGGAGCCGATGGAAATGAAGGTTACTCTTCAAAATTCTCTCACAACAATGAAAAAGCCAGTCCTGGATACTATGAAGTACACCTAGACGATACTGATATAGACGTACGACTAACAGTTACAGAACGTGCTGGAATACATGAATACCGCTTTCGCGAAAGCGAGAACCAATACGTCATCCTAGATCTACTACATAGAGATAAGCTACTAGAACATGACCTTCAATTCAATAGCTCAACCGAGTTTCAAGGCAAAAGATTTTCTAGCGCTTGGGCTACAAATCAAATGCTATTTTTCTATGTAAAAACATCTCACCCTATAAAAAATTGGAATGCAAAACAGGAGTCAATTCCCGAGGTCATCGCTTTAGAATTTGACAACCCAAACAACGAACCCATCACCATCAAAATAGGAATCAGCCCAGTAGATGAAGCTGGCGCAAAACTTAATCTTGAGACCGAAATAGGCGATAAAGACTTTGAGACAGTCAGAAAAGCCGCAAACGACACCTGGGAAAAACAATTGAATAAAATCGTTATTGAAGATGAGAACTACGATAATAAAGTCAACTTCTACAGCGCATTGTACCACACGATGATTGCACCTAACTTATATCAAGATGTGGACGGTCGTTACCGCGGCATGGATTTAGAAATTTATGAGACGCAAGATTTTGACTACTACACCGTATTCTCGCTTTGGGATACGTATCGCGCTGCACATCCGTTGTATACCATTATCGAGCAAGAACGCACTAATGATTTTATTAACACATTTAATGCAAAATATGACGAAGGTGGCATTCTGCCCATTTGGGATTTAAGTGGTAATTATACTGGATGTATGATAGGTTATCATGCCGTTCCTGTAATTGCAGATGCTTACTTAAAAGGAATCAGAGGTTATGATACTAACAAAGCTTTTGAGGCGATGCTACATAGTTCTATTCAAGATAAATTAGGTTTAGAATCTTATAAAAAATATGGTTTCATTCCTGTAGAACAAGAAAGTGAATCGGTTTCTAAAACGCTAGAATATGCTTATGACGATTGGTCTATTGCTCAAATGGCAAGAGCCTTGGGTAATGAAGAAAAATATAGCGAATACATCAAACGAGCGCAGCATTTTAAAAACATGTATAATCCGCAAACAGGTTTTATGCAAGGTCGCTACCGCAATACTTGGTTTGCTCCTTTTAAACCAGAAGAGGTCAACTTTAATTATACCGAGGCAAATGCCTGGCAGTACAGCTTGTACGCACCGCAAGATATTTCCGGTCATATCAATTTAATGGGTGGCGCTACAGCTTATGAAAAACACCTCGATAATATGTTTTCCGCACAAATGGAAACCTCTGGTCGCCATCAAGCAGATATTACTGGACTCATAGGTCAGTATGCTCATGGAAATGAGCCGAGTCATCACATGGCATACTTGTATAATTATGTAGGCAAACCTCATAAAACACAAGAAAAAGTTCACGAAATACTGACTACTTTATATCACAACGATCCAGATGGAGTTTCTGGAAATGAAGATTGCGGCCAGATGAGTGCTTGGTATGTGTTGAGTTCGCTAGGATTTTATCCGGTAACTCCAGGAAGTAATCAGTATGCGATTGGGACGCCTCTTTTTGATAAAGCGACGATCAACCTAGAAAATGGTGAGCAGTTTACATTGATTAAAAATGGAAATGGGAAGTATATTGATGGAATTGATTATTCAAGTTCCGCTTTCGCGAAAGCGGAATCCAAAATAGATTCGAGTTCAAATTCAAATTTAATTTCGAGTTCATTCCTAACTCATGAAATGATTACCAAATCTGGAAAATTGATCTACAACATGAGTGAAACACCTACAGATTGGGCGACTGAAAAGGAAAACAGAATAGTAAGTGCAATTAATGAAGAACATATGCCAGCAGTACCTTATATTAAATCTGGAGACATTTCATTTTCTGACACTACTACCATTTCATTGAACAGTATTGATGAAAATGCTGATATTTATTTCAAGATCAATGATGATGAGTTTAAGTTGTACCAAGAACCTATAACTATTTCAGAACCGTCTCAATTATCTATTTACGCAATTCATAACGATAAAATAAGTTATACGGTAACAACAGATTTCTTTAAATACGATAAGAATATGTCGGTTGTGCTAGAGCACGAATATGCAAACGAGTACAGTGCAGGTGGAAACGATGCATTAATAGACGGAATGAAAGGAACAGAAGATTTCCGATCTGGATCCTGGCAAGGAACCCAAAAAGAAGATATCGTAGCAACAGTAGATCTGGGAAGTTCGAAGAATGTTTCTCAAATAAGTACCAGTTTCTTAAAAGATCAACGCAGCTGGATTTTTTACCCCAAGGAAGTGGTTTTTGAACTATATGACGAAAATAGAAAACTGCTCAAGAATGTATCAGAAAAACTACCAGAAACCGATAAAGAAGAAATAGTTGCCATTCACGATGTTGATATCAAAACTTCTATAAAAAATGTACGTTTTGTAAAAATGAGAGCCGTTACCTATGGTAAATTACCTGAATGGCATTTAGGTTATCCATATGATGGTGACGCTTGGATTTTTGTGGATGAAATAACAGTGGAGTAGATTTTGAGTTATTGGGTTATTGGGTTATTGGGTTATTGGGTTATTGGGTTATTGGGTTATTGGGTAAATTGATAATTCTCTGAACTATTTCCTAAAAATTGAAATAATTAAAAAACTCCTTTCCTAAGAAAAGGAAAGGTGGACAAAACGAGCAGTTGCGAGCTTTGGTCGGAAAGGTTGGATGCGATGTTTGTTACATGCATTTTAGATTATAAAAGAACCTTTGACTTTTTTCAAATACCGCATCCAACCACTCCTGATTTTCAGCAAAGCTGTTAAATCTGTCCTCGCCTTTTCCAAGGCGAGGAGCTTAAAAAAGCTTATTTGATTAACGGAAAGGTTAACTCGATTCTAGTTATTTTCGCCACAACTTGTATCTTCACAAAATCACTAAGCAAGGAACATGGAAATAAAAAACTTCATCAATAATCAAGAAATGATTCCGCTATCGGGAATGTGGCTGGATAACTATGAACCAGCATCGGGAACAGTTTACGGCGATATCCCAAATTCTAATGAAGATGATGTAGAAAAAGCCTATCAAGCGGCCGCTGCTGCTTTTCCATCTTGGTCCACAACTACCATTGATGAACGTTCTAAAATCATGTTGCGCATCGCAGACTTGATTGAAGAAAATCTAGAAGAACTTGCCACTGCCGAAAGTCGTGATAATGGAAAACCACTCTGGCTCGCCAAAGCTGTTGACATCCCGCGAGCGAGTTCGAACTTTAGATTCTATGGAAATGCGATCACTCAGTACGCGAGCAAGTCTCATGAAAGTGTAGGTAAAAACACGATCAATTATACGTTGCGCAAACCTATAGGTGTCGTAGGTTGTATTTCTCCTTGGAACTTGCCTTTATATTTATTTTCTTGGAAAATCGCTCCAGCCATAGCTGCTGGAAATTGTGTAGTAGCAAAACCTAGTGAGGTGACTCCTGCGACGGCTTATCTATTGGGCAAGATCGTTAAAAAAGCTGGATTACCAGCTGGAGTTCTCAACATCGTGCATGGAAATGGAGCAAGTTGCGGTCAAGCGATTGTGGCGCATCCACATATCAAAGCGATCAGTTTTACTGGAGGCACAACTACTGGCGCTCACATCGCAAGAACGGCTGCGCCCATGTTTAAGAAATTATCTCTAGAATTAGGCGGTAAGAATCCCAACCTCATCTTTGCCGATTGCGATTATGACAAAATGTTAGATACAACCGTGCGCTCTTCCTTTGCAAATCAAGGTCAGATTTGTCTTTGTGGTAGTCGCATTTTTGTCCAACAAGAAATCTATGAACGATTCAAAAAAGATTTTGTTGATCGTGTGAAAGATCTTAGAGTTGGCCATCCAGAGCAATCTAGCACTAAAGTCGGTGCGGTAGTAAGTGCTATTCATAGAGAAAAGATTGAAGAGTATCTCGCTTTCGCGAAAGCGGAACCCAAATCCTACACCATCTTAACAGGTGGCAATCGAGTAACCGTTGCAAATTTTGAAAACGGTTACTACCTAGAACCAACCGTAATCGAGGTATCATCAAATGACTGCAAATTGAACCAAGAAGAAATCTTCGGGCCGGTCGTGACCATCATGCCGTTTAAAGATGAAGCGCACGCACTAGAACTGGCAAATGGCACCAAATACGGACTGAGCGCGACTTTATGGACCAACGATTTATCGAGAACCATGCGCATGACGCAAGAAATCGATGCAGGAATTGTTTGGGTAAACACGTGGTTGAATCGTGATTTAAGAACACCTTTTGGAGGCGTGAAAGACAGCGGCGTAGGTCGTGAAGGAGGCTTTGAAGCACTGGACTTTTTTACAGAACCTAAGAATGTTTGTATCGAATACTAAGAACTGTCACCGACAGGATGTCACCAGTTACCAGTATTTTCTCAAACATGATTTTTTTAAATTTCCACTACAGCCTGAGGTTCAAGGACTTTTGGTTTTATATTTCAAATAAATTATGTATCATAAGGCTATTGCACAGTAATTGCAAATTATCTAGAAAACATAAAACAGTTATGAAAGTATTAGTTATAGGAGCAGGAAACATGGGACTTACTTATGCCGAAGGAATGGGCGATTCCATGATTTTAGGGCGTAAAAGGTTAAGAATCTATGATACCGATCCTAATAAAATTAAAACGCTTCAAGAAGAAAATAAATTTGACATCTACACTTCATTAGAAGACTGTTTGCCGCAAGCTGATATTGTTTTTATAGCGGTAAAACCATATCATTCTCAAGATCTTTTTGAAGAGATGCAATCATTAGTTAGACCTGATCAATTGTTTGTATCTTTAATGGCTGGTGTTACAATAGACACAATTCAACAAGGTCTAAAAGTTTCTAAAGTAATAAGAACTATGCCTAATTTACCTGCTAAAGTAGGTAAAGGAGTAACTTCTTACACAGGCGCAAAAGAAGTGTCTCGAATAGAATTATTAACCGCAAGACATTTACTTGACACTACTGGAACATCTATTCACGTAGAAACCGAAAAGTTTATCGATGCCTCTACTGGTATTTCTGGAAGTGGCCCGGCTTATGTTTTTTACTTTATGCAATCTATGCTGGATGCAGCTTTGAAAATGGGCTTTTCAGATTATGATTCTAAAGTTTTAGTAAGCAATACTTTTGAAGGAGCGATTGAACTTTTTAATCAGTCTGACATTTCTCCTAAAAGCTGGATCAATAAAGTTGCCTCAAAAGGCGGGACAACTCAAGCTGCCATAGATTCAATGGACGATAATAATGTAAAGCAACTTATTCAAGATGCAGCTTACGCAGCTTTTGATCGAGCTGTAGAATTAGGGAAAGAGAAATAAATTAAAAACCAACATCTTCTTGAAACCAACATGCCAAGTATTTGTCTTGGCATGTTTGGTTGCTATCGATAAAATTAAATACTGGTCTAAAAACAAGCATCTCGATTTGGTTTAGACAATGCCAAAACGAATAGTTGGTATGCCGAATCTTACCAACTTTTTCTCAGCCAAGACCTCTTTCGAAACTAACATGCGTCTTGGCATGTTTGGTTGATGTCGACAAACTAAAATACTGGTCTAACAACCAGCATCCCGATTTGATTTAGACAATGCCAACACGAATAGTTGGCATGTCAAATCTTAAAAACTCTTTTCAAAAAAATATTTTGAAACCAACATGCCAAGTTTGCGTCTTGGCATGTTTGGTTGATTTACAAGATCTCTTTATCTTTTCCAGATGTACCATAAAATTGAAAACGATAAATATTACCATATTTTCAATCAGGCAAATGGTATGATCGATATCTTCAAAGAGTCTCGCAATTACCCTTTCTTTATTGATAAAATGGAAAAGCATTTAACTCCAGTTTGCGAGATCATTGCTTTTTGTCTAATGAAAAATCATTTTCATCTGGTCATCAAGACAAAACAAGAGATAGAAGAATTAAAAAAATCTAGAGCTTTTGCAAATTTATTTATTGGCTATGCAAAAGCCTACAATAAAGTCTACAACAGATCAGGCAGCTTATTTAAAAAACCATTTAAAAGAAAATTGATTGAATCAGAAGTCTATCTGAAAAATGTGATTTTATATGTTCATTGCAATCCAGTAAAAGATGGCTTTGTAGAAGATTCGATTTCTTTTCCATGGTCATCGTATCATGAAATTATAGACGATGTAAAAACATTTGTAGACCGCGAGTTTGTTCTAGAATTGTTTGATGATTCGACTAACTTTGTCGCAGCACATAAAGCTTATCAATTAAACACTTCATTTTTACCAACTTTTGAGTAAAACACACTACAACACCATAATTATAGGCGGCGGAGCAGCTGGATTTTTTACAGCTATTAACCTAGCAGAGCAAACCGAGAACCATTCTATTGCGATTTTAGAACGTGGAAAAGATGTCCTTCAAAAAGTACGTATTTCTGGTGGCGGAAGATGCAATGTCACTCATGCGCAGTTTGAACCGAAGCCTTTATCGTTAAATTATCCGCGTGGTGAGAAAGAATTGCTGGGACCATTTCATAGTTTTATGACTGGCGACACGATAAGCTGGTTTGAAGAACGTGGTGTAGAATTAAAAATTGAAGAAGATGGGCGCATGTTTCCCGTTTCTAATTCTTCTCAAACAATTATTGATTGTTTTATCTCGCTTGCGCGAAAGCATCACATAGACATCCTTACCAGTCAGAATGTAGCTTCCATTGAGAAAATAGAATCTTGGCAACTCAAGACTAAAACCGAAACCTTTACTTGTGATCATCTCGTAGTAACTGCGGGAAGCAGTCCTAAAGTCTGGCAAATGATGAAAAAGTTAGATCATACGATTGTAGATGCTGTACCATCACTTTTCACCTTTAATATAGTCGACAAGCAAATTACCGAACTCGCAGGAATCGCTATTGAAGCGCGAGTAGAAATACCTCAGCTAAAACTTGAATCGCAAGGACCTTTATTAATTACACATTGGGGCTTTTCTGGACCAGCCATATTAAAGATGAGCGCTTGGGGCGCACGAGAATTACATGATTCTGGTTATAAATTTGATTTGGTTATCAACTGGCTCAATTACATTTCTACAAAAGAATGTTTTGAAACTTTAGCCGCAAAAAGAAAAAAGAGCAAAAAGCAAGTCGGTAATGAGTGGCTGTTTGATCTTCCTAAAAGATTGTGGAAATACTTAGTAGAAAGCATATCTCTAACAGAAAAAAATTGGGCAGACTGTTCTAATGTGGACCTTCAAAATCTAGCTACACTTCTTACAGCAAGTACATTTACCATCAATGGCAAAAGTACCTTTAAGGAAGAATTTGTTACTGCTGGTGGCGTAGATCTAAAAGAGATTAACTTCAAAAATTTTTCTTCAAAAAAACAAAAAAATCTATATCTGGCTGGAGAAGTTTTGAATATAGATGCCATAACAGGTGGTTTTAATTTTCAAAACGCCTGGACTGGCGGCTGGATGATTGCGAGGGCGATTGCTAGAGTCTAAAGTATCGGCTATCATTTATTGAAAATTGATCTCATTATCTTAACAAAGCTACTAGTAACAGATGTTCTTTTATGATCAGGAATTATAGCTAAGAGAATTAACAATGCTATGGAAAATGATAAAATCATCATTATTATTAAAACTAGCGGAGAAAGATTTGAGAAGTGATCCATAAAGAAAATTGAAATTATTAAGGTATTACAAGAAAAACTCAATGGAAAAACCGCCTGTCCCTGTAAAAAAACCTATAGTTAAAGTGTTATTAATCAAACATATAATTCGGATTCAATTATACTTATTAATTAATAATTTCAAAAAAAAATATTGCTATTAAAATAAAGTGAATGGAATTGCGATATTATTAGTTTTAGAATTATTGAGACAACGCAATCGCTTTCGTAAGTAATCGATCAATCAATTTCTTAATCTTGAACTTAAAACCTGCATTTTTCGTAATTTAGGAGTTCAAATTTTGAAACATTGAATAAGAAAACCATACTCATGATTCTCGACGGTTGGGGAATCACACAAGATTCTAAAGTGAGTGCTATCGCTCAAGCTAACACACCATTCATAGATAGTTTATACAAGAAGTATCCTCATGCGACATTGCGTACCGATGGAGAACACGTCGGTCTTCCTGAAGGACAAATGGGAAATAGTGAGGTAGGACACATGAATCTTGGAGCTGGTAGAATTGTATATCAAGATCTTGCCAAAATCAATAAAGCCATAAAAGACGATACGCTCAAGGAAGAGAAAGTGCTGGTGGATGCTCTCGCTTTCGCGAAAGCGAATTCTAAAAAAGTACATTTCTTAGGATTACTATCTGACGGTGGTGTACATGCACATATTGATCATTTAAAAGCATTGCTTGATGTGGCGCAAGAACAAGAAGTTAAAGATGTTTTTGTACATGCTTTTACTGATGGTCGCGATGTAGATCCTAAATCTGGTGCAGGACATGTACAGGATTTGATGTCTCACATTGCAGGGACAAATGCTCAATTAGCCAGTATTACTGGTCGCTATTTTGCTATGGATCGAGACCAAAGATGGGAACGAGTGAAGAAAGCTTATGATGTGATCGTTCATGGAATGGGCGCTCCGACTCATGATCCTGTTGCCACAGTAGAGGAGAATTATGCAAATGGCACAACTGACGAATTTATAGAACCAATCGTGGTTCTTAATGGAACAGAACCAGCTGGACTTGTGGAAGAAGGAGATGTGATAATCTTTTTTAATTACCGAACCGATCGTGGTCGTGAATTAACTCAAATGTTATCTCAACAAGATTATCACGAGCAAAACACGCACGCGCTTGACTTATATTACGTAACTATGACTAAGTACGACGATAGTTATAAAAACATAAAAGTCATTTTTGAGAAAGACAATTTAAAAAATACGCTAGGAGAAGTTCTTTCCAACGCAGGAAAAACACAAATACGCATTGCCGAAACTGAGAAATATCCTCACGTGACTTTTTTCTTCAATGGTGGTCAAGAAGAACCTTTTAAAGGAGAAAATAGATTAATGTGTAACTCGCCTAAAGTTGCGACTTATGATTTGCAGCCAGAAATGTCAATAGATTGCGTAGAAAACAAAATTGTTCCCGAGATACAAAAGCAATCAGCAGATTTTATATGCCTAAATTTTGCAAATCCAGATATGGTAGGACATACTGGTTCTATGGAAGCAGCAGTAAAAGCTTGTGAAGCCGTGGATCAAGCAGCTAAAGCTGTTATTACCGCAGCAATAGATCAAGATTACACTGTAATTGTAATAGCAGACCATGGTAATTGCGAGGTAATGCTCAATGAAGATGGGTCAGTGAACACAGCGCACACGACTAATCCTGTACCTATTATTTTAGTAGATAAAGACCTGAAAGAGGTTAAAGATGGAATTTTAGGAGACATTGCTCCTACCGTATTAAAGTTAATAGGTGTTAAACAACCTATTGAAATGACTCAAAAATCCTTAATTTAGTCCTATGAAAAAGATAATAATAATTATAGCAGCTGTAATAGTAACAGCTTGTGGTTCCCAAAAAGCAACCACTACTAAAACGAATACCTCAACTTCTTCTACTACTGTTCAAAAAACTAGAGAGATTGCTGAAGTGGATGGAACCATAGAAGCAAGTTCTAATTATGTTAAAGATGCTTCTGGAAACCTTTCTGGCAAGGTGGATAAAGATGCGTTTATGCAAGAGCCTTTCAGTTCTTGGTTCAACAGCCGTATGGCATCTTATAAAGCAGATCCCGAAACCATTGAAGATTTAAAAGTTGCTCTTAAAGATGTTGAGATTAGGGCTTACATGGGAACCTGGTGCGGAGATTCAAAAAGGGAAACTCCACAATTTTACAATATTCTAGAAGCAGCCTATTACGACATGGATAATCTTACCATGATCACAGTAGATCGTTCAAAGAAAAAGCCAGTTGCGTTAGTATCTGATTATAATATTATAAGAGTTCCTACATTTATATTTTACCGTAATGGGACAGAAATAGGACGTTATGTAGAACGACCTAGAGAGTCTCTTGAAAAAGATATGTTGAAGATTGTTACTGGACAGCCTTACAAACATTCTTACGAGAACTAATCTTAAAAAAGAAATTTTAAAACGAGGAATGTAAATTCCTCGTTTTTTTTATACCTTGAAATCAACTTTGAGCGATTGAAATCTTACTTCACAAACCGTTATATTTTAAATGCTGTGCTTATCATTTGCTGGTTAGCAACCGCTATTTTGGGATTCAATGGATTTTTTAAATCCCACGACTTACTTACGGTTTCAAGTATTAATTATCAGATAGGTAATGGTCTAACTGCTATTTTAGGAGCAGTTGCTTTTACCTTTCCCGTTATAGGTTTATTTGTAAACGTAAGAATTGCAAAATGGTTGCTTATCACAGCTGTATTTGTTTACACCCTACTTATCCTTTTTGATCTACATCGTTTAACACCATATATGATAGTGTATTTGGGAATATTCACATCACTTATTCTTTTAAAATACGACTCCAGTGTGCTTTTTACCGCACTCTTAATCATTGCCTCAGGAATATATATATTTAGTGGTTTACATAAACTCAATGCTGGATTTGTAACTGATATCGCACCTAGGTTATGGTTTCATTCTTTGCCATTTTCTTATAACAATTCTATAGGCTATTCATTTGCTATACTAGAAACAGTAGCAGGGTTATTTTTATTGATTCCGCTTGCGCGAAAGTTTGCAAGTATCCTACTCATAGTCATGCATCTTATTATTATCTGGAAATTAGGCCCGTGGAAGCTGGACTGGAATTACATTGTCATCCCATGGAACGTGATGATGATAGCTGTACTAATATTTTTATTTAGGAAAAGCTCCTTCTGTAAGTTTAAAATAGGAGCTGCTAGAGGTCTAATAATTACCTTAGGCTTTTTCTTTTGGCTCTTGCCTGCAATATCTCAAGTTACATGGATTCCAGAAAATTTGAGTATGATGTTGTATTCAGGAAAATCAAAAAGTGGGTATCTCATCATTGAAGAGAAAGTAGATCGTTTTAAATCATATGATCGCACTCCCGAAAATGATAAAATGCTCATTAGCTTGCAACAATACTCCATGGAAGAACGTGGTATTGCTATACATCCAGAGATAGAAATTTACGATGAAATTCTAGAAAACATTAAATCAAAAATTCCCACAGCCGATTCTATCTATTACACTAACCCTAAAAAATTAATGGAAAAACTATGAGTGTCATTAATCTAAAACAAAAACTCGATTTATTTCAAGAGCAATGGACGCCTAAGGTTATAGGAGAACTTAATGGCCAGCATGTAAAACTTGCTAAGCTTCAAGGAGAATTTGTATGGCACGATCATAAAGATGAGGACGAGCTTTTTTATGTGATAAAAGGTCAGCTTATTATCGAGTTAAGAGATCAAACCATTACTCTTAATGAAGGAGACATGTACATAGTACCTCGTGGTGTTGAACACAAACCCATTGCAAAAGAAGAGGTTCATGTACTACTTTTTGAACCTGCAGCAATAAAACACACAGGTAACGTTGAGCACAAGTTGACTAAAGATAAACTGGACTGGATCTAGAGAATTTGAACTCGAACTCGAAAAATGAATATCGATCAAAGATTAACGAATATCGAATATTGAAGTTTCCAATCCAATTAGAAGTCGTATGCCAACTGGAGTAACAATAATGATCTAACCCTATCGCAGTTTCAAAAACGTTTATTTATTGAACTATAATGATTTACTCAAGCAAACGGTTGTTATATTACCAACTTAGATCACATTTAAGGGAAGTCGTTCTGCAACGGCTTGACAAATTGAGAATTCAATTTAAAATTCGAATTCGAGTTCAAGTTCAAGTTCGAATTTACTTACGCAGTAAGTCCAGACTTTCTCTCAAACTTGAAAAACTAGGTGTTTTATCGCTGTATTCTTTACGTAGAGATTCTTTTTCTGTATCGTTTGCTCCTATTTGTTCCAGCATGTTAGCAAGATGCATTTTCATGTGTCCGGCTTGTATCCCTGTCGTTACTAATGAGTGTAAGGCAGCAAAATTTTGTGCTAATCCTGCAACCGCAGTAATTTTCATTAAATCTTCAGCATTAGGATTATCTAGAATCTGTAAAGCCAGCTTAGAAAGTGGATGTAATGAAGTCAGTCCACCTACGGTTCCTAATGCTAGTGGGAAATCGGCCTCAAAGATGAAGGTGTCGTTCTCAATTCTTGCTCTGGTCAGACTGCGGTATTGTCCATCTCTAGAAGCGTAAGCATGCACTCCAGCTTCTACCGCTCTAAAGTCATTACCAGTCGCAATAACAACAGCATCTATACCATTCATAATTCCTTTATTGTGCGTGACCGCTCGGAACGGCTCAACTGTTGCGATATCAACTGCTCTAACAAATTTCGTAGCAAACTCTGCTCCAGTTACTCCATTGATCGTTCCGATTTCATCGATTTTACAAGAAACCGATACATTCACAACACATTCTGGCACATAATTGCTCAAAATACTCATAATCACTTCTGGCGCATCGCTAGAAAAACCTTTGAATTCTGAAGCTTTTAATCTTAACGTATTTGCCAGTTGCTCAAGTGTGGTGTTTATGAAATTGGCACCCATCGCATCTTTGGTCTCAAAAGTGGCATGCAATTGATAATATCCATCGAGGCTTTTGGTCTTGTTCACCAATTCAAGAGATTGGATTCCGCCACCACGTTTTTTCATCGAGGCATTTATTTGTTCTAGGGATTGTAGTAATTCCGCTTTCGCGAAAGCGTAAAAAGCATCCATTTCACTGCTCAAACCATGATACATCAAATGTACTTGCCCTACTTTTTTAGTGCCTTTAATTTGTGTTTTAAAACCACCACGATCCAGCCAAAATTTAGCGGCTTTACTTGCTGCTGCGACTACACTACTCTCTTCTATCGCCATAGGAATGGTAATTAAATCACCATCAATCAAAAAATTAGGCGCTAGACCAAAAGGAAAATAATAATTAGTTACCGTATTCTCGCTAAATCCATCGTGCAAATCTTGCAGCTTTTGATCTTCATTCCAGTATTGCGTCAAGGTTTGCTTTGCTGTCGCATCATCATTTAAATGGTTTGAAACAAGCCAATCGATCTTTTGCGATTTAGAAAGTTTTGAAAATCCAGTTACAGGTTGCATAGGTGTAAAAATTGAGCGGCAAAGATACAATCACTTAGTGAGAATATGTAGACACATGATAATCACTAAAACCGTAGCTTTATTGGTATTTT
Source organism: Nonlabens dokdonensis DSW-6 (assembly GCF_000332115.1). Classification (NCBI taxonomy): domain Bacteria; kingdom Pseudomonadati; phylum Bacteroidota; class Flavobacteriia; order Flavobacteriales; family Flavobacteriaceae; genus Nonlabens; species Nonlabens dokdonensis. Next base: position 2,211,820 of record NC_020156.1, on the reverse strand, counting down.
TTTAGTAAAATTGAGGTCACACTTAATTAAAACTGAGGAATGATCAAGAATTGCATGATTTTATTGGCTTTTGTATTTATAAGTCAAAGTCTTACCGCACAAAAAAACATTACCGTTGAAGATATTTATAGAGGCGAGTTTCGCACCCAAGGTCTTCAATCTCTAGCATCTTTAAACAATGGAACTGAATATCTCGTTCTCAATTATAATAGAGATCGCACTCAAACCATAGATAAATACAGTTACAAAACTGGTGAAAAAGTAGCCACTTTAGTAAACAGTGCCGATATTAATTTGCCAATAAGAGATTATATCTTGAGCGACGATGAAAAGCAAATGATGATTATCTCAGAGAGCAATCAAATCTTTAGACGTAGTTCCTATGATAAGGTTCATATCCTTAACCTTGAAACTAATAAATTGACTTCACTAAGTGACGATCTAGTAAGAAGTCCATCTTTTTCTCCAGACGGGACTAAAGTCGCTTACGTTTTTGAAAATAATCTTTATTATAAAGACTTAGCATCTGGCGCTGTGATTCAAGCAACTGACGATGGTGTAACTAATGCCCTTATAAATGGTGTAACAGACTGGGTTTATGAAGAAGAATTTGCTTTTGTAAAAGCTTATGAGTGGAGTCCTAACAGTGAGCAAATTGCTTTTATATCTTTTGATGAAAGTGAAGTGCCAGAATTCTCTATGGATGTTTATGGAAATGAGTTGTATCAAAAGCCTTATGTTTTTAAATACCCAAAAGCTGGAGAAAAGAATGCTGTTGTAGCGCTTCATCTTTTTACTCTTGCTACAGGTAGTAGGAAAGAAGTTTCTATGGGAAGAAATGAAGAGTTTTATATTGCGCGTATCAAATATTCTCCTAACGGTAAACTAGCTGCTCAGTTGCTTAATAGACATCAAAATGTATTAAACTTTTTTTATGTAAATCCTGATGGTAAAGCTAGTGTTGCTTTCACAGAAACTGATGCGGCCTATGTAGATGTAACAGATGATCTTACTTTTCTAGAAGACGGTAGTTTTCTATGGACAAGTGAAAAAGACAACTGGAGACACATCTATCTGTATGATGCAAACGGTAAGGAAAAACGTCAGATTACATCAGGTAATTGGGATGTAACTTCATATTATGGATATGATACAAAGTCTAAACGCATCTACTACCAAAGCACAGAAGATGGATCTATAAATCGTGGTATTTATTCTATATCGCTCAAGGCGAAAAAGAAGAAAAAACTATCTTCTCAAATAGGTACCAACCGTGCTTCTTTTAGTAAAAACTTTACCTATTATATAAATACGTATTCCAGTGCAACTACTCCACCAGTTTACACCTTGAATAATGCTAAAGATGGAGAGAAAGTACGTGAAATCAAAAACAACAACGATCTTAAACTTAAATTAAACGATTATCAAGTTGCTCAAAAAGAATTTTCTACGATTAACATTAATGGAAATGATTTGAACATGTGGACGATGAAGCCTAATGACTTTGATCCTAATAAAGAGTATCCATTATTCATGACTCAATACAGCGGTCCTGGATCACAATCTGTAGCAAATAGCTGGTATGGTGCAAATGACTTCTGGTACAGCATGCTAGCAAATGAAGGTTATGTAGTGGTTTGTGTAGATGGAAGAGGTACTGGTTATAAAGGAGCCGACTTTAAGAAAATCACTCAAAAAGAACTGGGTAAATATGAAGTAGAAGATCAAATCGCCGCTGCAAAAAAACTTGGCGCGATGAATTACATCGATGCAAATCGCTTAGGAATATGGGGCTGGAGTTATGGTGGTTTTATGAGCTCTAACTGTTTATTTAAAGGAAACGAAACTTTTAGTATGGCAATCGCTGTTGCTCCTGTTACTAATTGGAGATTTTACGATTCTATTTATACAGAGCGTTATATGACAACTCCACAAGAAAATGCAAGTGGTTATGATGAAAATAGTCCTATCAATCATGTAGATAAATTAAAAGGAAAGTTTTTGCTTATTCATGGTAGTGCAGACGATAACGTACACGTACAAAACACAATGAGAATGGTAGAAGCGCTGGTACAAGCAAACAAGCAATTTGACTGGGCAATTTATCCTGATAAAAACCATGGAATATACGGTGGAAACACAAGGGTTCATTTGTACAATAAGATGACCAACTTCATCAAAGAGAATTTATAATTATTACAATCAACTAATCTGAAAATACTAAACTTTAATTATGGAATATAAATTTGGTGGTTCTATAACGAACCAGAAGACCGTACTCGGCCATCCATCAGGACTTTTTGTTCTTTTCTTTACAGAAATGTGGGAACGTTTCTCCTATTACGGAATGCGTGCTTTATTGGTACTCTTCTTAGTTGCTTCTGTATTTGATGAAGGTTGGGGCTGGGAACGAGCAGACGCCTTAACTCTCTATGCTTTTTATACAGGTTTAGTTTATGTTACTCCTATTTTTGGAGGTTTAATTGCAGATAAAATTACCGGCTACCGTAAAGCAGTTGTTATAGGAGCTGTATTAATGACTCTAGGTCATGCATCGATGGCATTAGAAGGCCTGACAGGTACGTTCTTCTATTTAGGCTTAATTCTTTTGATTATAGGTAACGGTATGTTCAAACCTAACATATCCTCGATGGTTGGAAAACTTTACAAAACTGAAGACAAAGAAAAGGATGCTGGTTATACAATTTTTTACATGGGTATCAATGCTGGTGCTTTTCTTGGTATTCTATTGTGTGGCTACATAGGTGAATCTGTAGGATGGCATTATGGTTTTGGACTTGCTGGTATATTTATGTTTATAGGAATGCTACAATTTTACTTCGCCCAAGAAATTTTTGGCAAAATAGGATTATCACCTAAAGATGCTGAGGATTTTGATGACGCAATTGAAGAAGCGTTTGAAGATGTTGAAGATGCTGTTGAAGCAACAATGGATCAAGCAAAAAAATCTAAAGTTACCTCTGATAGATTAATTGTTATTGGAGTTTTAGCATTCTTTACCATTTTCTTTTGGTGGGCATTTGAACAAGCCGGTGGATCGATGACTATTTTTGCAGCAGATTATACTGATAGAGTTCTAGAAGGTGACGGCGCATTAATATTTAAAATCTTCAACACATTGCTTACAGTAATTCCTATGATTATAATAACATGGGTTCTTGGGATGTTGTTCAAACAAACTTTTTCAAAATATGCACTTTCTAATATACTTTTGGGATCTGGATTTGTGGTTATTTGGGCAATTGTAATCTGGATGTTATATAGACAATTTACTGATCCTGCTCCAGAAGTTCCAGCGTCTTGGTTTGGTATTTTAAATTCGTTTTTTATCATAGCTTTTGCACCTGTTTTCTCAAAAATATGGGAATCTAAATACAACCCTTCTGGACCAGTAAAATTTGCTATCGGTTTAATCTTATTGGGAATTGGTTTTGGGATATTAGCATTTGGTTCGATGGGAATTCCGTTAGGAGCTAAAACTGCTTCAGTAAGCATGATTTTCTTAATTCTAGCTTATTTATTCCATACGCTTGGTGAACTTTGCGTTTCTCCGGTAGGATTATCATACGTTAGTAAACTTTCCCCAGCTAAACTTGTCGGTCTAATGTTCGGTATTTGGTTTGTAGCAAACTTCATTGCAAACACTGCTGCTGGACTTACAGGTAGCGTTATTGATCCGATTGTAGAAGACTATGGTATGGCTACTTTCTTTATGATCTTCACGATCATACCTATTGCAGCAGGAATTATAATGTTAGCAATAAGCAAGCTCCTTGTAAAAATGATGCACGGAATTAGATAAAAATCCATTTTTATATTTTAACATAAAACGCACCATTACGGTGCGTTTTTTGCTTTTATGATTTTGTAAATTAGCACCATGAAATTATTCCCTATTATTTTTCTATTGTTTTCGGCACTTGGTTTTTCTCAAGTGAACTGGATGACCATGAATGAAGCTCTTGAAGCACAGAAAAAAGAACCTCGCAAGATTTTGATGAAGTCCTATACAGACTGGTGTCCTAATTGTAAATGGATGGATAAGTACGCTTTCGCGAAAGCGGACATAGCAAAATTCATCAACGAGAATTACTATCCCGTAAGTTTCAATGCAGAAGGAACAGAAGTCATCAATTACAAAGGAGCGACTTATGCAAATCCATTAAAGAAGAGGAACGATCGCGCGCAACATCAGTTTGCCGAATTCATCAAGATATTTGAATATCCTACACTAGTCTTCTTTGATGAAAAAGGAACAATTATCAATCCAGTAGCTGGAAAACTAGATGCTAAAAAGTTAGAAATTTACATCACCATGCTGGCAGATGAGACCTACAAATCCATCAATACCGGTCAAAAATGGAGCGACTACCAACGTAATTTTAAATATAAATTGCAGGGCAAATAAGCTTAAAAGATTTTTCCTAAATAACAAATTCTAGCAAACTCCTTTCCTTAAAAAAGGAAAGGTGGGCAAAAGGAGCCGTAGCGAGTTTTGGTCGGATAGGTTTTACGATCTTAAAATTAATCGTCGATATTAGATATTCTTACGAACGAAGGCTTTTAAAAAACATAAACCTAAAGAAACTAGTTTTGAAGAGATAAATGATATTCATCAATCATTTGAAATCATCAACTCCACTGCTCCTACTTCATAAGTATTGAGCAAATCAATTCCCATTTTATCACAAGTAATTTTCCAACCTTCTACCACATTGCGGTAGTTAGAACCGTCAGCAATGATGCGTTTAGGTTGGATTTCTAGAATCAATCGCTCGAGATTTATTTTAGGAGAATGAGAAAGTAGAACGGTCGCATTCTTCATCGATGAATCATATAATCCGTTTTCACCTATTACTAATAACTGGTTGTTCCTATATTGAATGAGGTTATTTAAATCAGCTAAAGAAAGATTCTTATCTCTGTGAGTTTCTATGGCTTTTAATCGTTCTAAACTATTTACCGCTCGCAAAGAATCCATGACGTGTAAATCTGTAAATAAGGTAGCTTGATCTTGATTACTTAAACTAACCGCACTTCCTGTGGCTTGATGCAGTACCAAAAAAGAATCTTTATCAGTATTTAGCTTTTCATAACTTTTCAAACCAAACAAAACCACTAAAGACAGTAAACTCAAATGCAACATCCAGTTGGGTTTTTTGAGGTAAAAACGTTCTCTTTTACTTCGCTTAAAATAGGGTAATAAGAAAAGTACAAAACTAAATAAGGCGACATAAATCAAAGCTGTTTCCCAAAATGTAAGATATATGTCTTTAATAATAAAAGCATCCAAAGAACTGATTCTTGCCACTGTATTAATAATAAATTCTAATACCGCATTTAAAACAGAAGTCAACCAGTCTGTAGGAAAACCTAATAATAACAAGAATATTAAAAGTAAAGCTGCTCCAATTATCAATGGCAAAACTGGCAACAATAACATATTTCCTAAAATAAATAAACCTGGAAACTGATTAAAATAAAACAAGCTAATTCCAGCAACTCCTATTTGCGCTGCAACAGTGACCGTAAATATGTTCCAAAAAAAGTCTTTTACCTTATTGCGCCACGTCCACAATCCAGCAAGAACTGGCTGAATTAGAACTATGGAGAACACCGCCATATAACTGAGCTGAAAACCTACTTGGAATAGTAATCGAGGATCAAATAGCAGTAGTACAAAAGCAGACAAAGTCAAACTATGATAAACAGAGCCTTTGCGTTTTAAATTTAATCCTATCGCAACAAAAGAAAACATAGTAACCGCTCGCATGATTGATGGAGACATTCCAGTCAATAAAGCAAAGGACCACAAAAGAATTATAAGGACGACACTTTGAATCCACCGACCGTATTTCACTCTCAATATTCTCTTAGTAAGAATTCTTAGAATTAATAGAATAATCCCTACGTGCAAACCGCTTAAAGCAAGAATATGGATTACACCAGCGTCTCTAAAGCTTTTGGTAACTTCTGGATCTACGTTTTGTCGTTGTCCTAAGACCAGCGCTTCAATCACACCACGCGGATTTTCATTCAAACCAGAATCCTCTAATTTTTCTAAAATAGTATTTCTCAACCCTAATAGAAAACCTAATTCTTGAGAACCATTTTCATAACTTAAGATCTTTGGCGTGTCAACATAAATCTGACCGTAAACATCAATTGATTTCAAGTATTTTCTATAATCAAAATCACCTGGATTACGTTCAAAAGCAGGAAGATTAACATCATCATAAACCGTAAGTCGATCGCCTACTTGAAAATCCAGACTGTCAGATCTTTTGAACAATACTAAAGTCTTTCCTGTAACTTGTAGTTGATCTAGAGCTATCACCTCAGCATAAAACCTATCGTTAAACTTATTAGGTGCTAATCGCTGCTTTAATTTAAGTTGTAAAACATGATCTTGACCTTGAACTTGTTTATGAATAAAGTGATCGTTTGACAGCTCATTCTGAAATTGCAAATGAATCGCTCCTAGAAAAAAGAAAAAGGTATAGACTGTAATATTAAATAGAAATTTCACCATTGACATATACTTACGCAACATCAAAAAAAGAATACTTAGCAAAAAGGATATACCGATACCATATACGAATAGCTGTGTATTGATTTCTATAAAATTAGAACATACAATACCAGCTAATAAAAAGAATAAAATTCTATAAAAAGGATAATCCAGCCATCGCATGATTAAATATAATTCATCTTAGCTAATTGATTATCAATATTTAATAATAATTCAAAGCAGAAGTTGCAAATTTCAAATTGTCATAGTTAACGTGAGTTCGACGTAATAATGATTGATATTCAACAAGTTATTTTGATTTTTATTTTTATAATAAATAGAATTGAATTCTTTCAACGGTTTGGGACTTTCAACCACTCCTGATTGCATCGTCGCTGGTGCGACGAGGTCAATCTGTCCTTGCCTTTTCTAAAGCGAGGAGTTGAACATCAATATTTTAAACTTTAAATGTCTAGAATTCTTATATCGAACTCACATTATAGTTAGAATTAACGAAGGGGTTTGTTTTTAAAACTTTTATAGATTACAAAGACCGTTATCCCATTCCTAAGGGCAGAATTAATTCTGCCCTTAGGAAATACGAAATAAAAACATCGAGATTATTTTAAAGCGAAGCCGCTCTACAACGGCTTGACCAGTCCCAATTTAAATTTGAGTTCAAATTCGAGTTCAAATTCTTAATCAATCCTTCCTGCTCTTAAAAAAGCATTGAGCCAGTAAGCTTCATTTAATGTAGAGGTAATGACGCCTCTGGAAGTGGTAGAATGAATAAATTCAATTTCGGCAGGTGTAACTCTAGTAATCAGTGCCACATGATTAACTTGTCGTTTGTTTTTACCTGTGGCAAAGAATAAAAAATCTCCTTTACGCACTTCATCCAGTGAAATATCTTCGGCTTGTGCATATAGAGCACGACTAGTGCGTGGTACCGTTTTACCAGCTTCTTCAAAAGCGACTCCTATGAGCCCACTGCAGTCCATTCCTTTTCTAGTTGTACCACCATAACGGTATTTCACACCTTTATAATCCATTGCATTTTCCACAACCTCATCAATGAAATCGGTACTTCTAGCATAAGGTTTTACATCATTATCTTCAGTCTCTTGTTCATCTGGTTTTCTTAGTTTGGCTCTACTGTCATTTCTAGTTGCAGGATTCTTCATAGTTCTTCCTTCCATACGAGCTGCTTCTTTTTTGGTAGTGATAACGCGTGGCTTTGAACTACCACAGGAAGTAATACTCAGTGTAATTGAAGAAAACAATGTGAGTAAAATAATTTTTTTTGAAGAATTAAGAAGTGTCTTGTGAGGTAGTATGATCTCGCTTTCGCGAAAGCGGAATTTTAAAAAATCTCTCCCGTATTTATAACTAAAAAGTAAGCGTTCTAATAACTTCATTCTAATTTTGAATAGCTTTATAAATAAGACTTGCTGTATTCTCACTGGCACCAAGACCGCCTAGTTTTTTTTCTAAATCATAGTAATTTGCAAAAATACGGTTGCGCTGAGTAGGACTTAAAATCAAGTCCAATTCTTCTTTTAATTTATTGATATTAAAATCAGATTGAATTAATTCAGTTAACACTGGCTGATCCATAATTAAGTTTACCAGCGAGATGTAGTCTAATTTCACGACACGTTTTGCAATTTGATAACTGATAGAACTTCCTTTATAACAAACCACTTGAGGAACTTTAAACAAAGCAGTTTCTAAAGTAGCAGTTCCTGAAGTAACTAATGCAGCATGGCACAAGCTCATTAAATCATAAGTGCGATTCATAACCAAAGTGACCGGATAACTTTTTAAGTAGGTGCTGTAAAATGAAGCATCCTGACCAGGCGCTCCAGCAATAATAAATTGATAATCTGGATATTGCTCCACTACTTCTAGCATCACTGCAAGCATCTTTTTAATCTCTTGTTTACGACTTCCAGGTAAGAGAGCGATTAAAGGCCTATCGTCAAGGTCATATTGTTTTAAAAAATTCACATGATCTACTGGTGGTCTTTGAGAAATAGCGTCTATCAATGGATGACCAACGAAATGAACTGGAAACTGATGTTTTTGCTCATAAAAGTCTTTTTCAAAGGGTAAAATCACATACATCTCATCCACATCTCTTTTTATATCCTTGATGCGACCTTCTTTCCAAGCCCATATTTGCGGAGATATATAATAATGATTGCGATATCCTTTCAAACGTGCCCATTTCATAATCCTAAAGTTGAATCCAGGATAATCGATGTAAATAATTACATCTGGATTAAAAGATTTGATATCTTTTTTACAACTACCTATATTTTTGAGAATAGTTTTAAGGTTGCTCAACACCTCCACAAAACCCATAAAGGCGAGTTCTTTATAATGTTTTACAAGTGTACCGCCTTGCTGTTGCATCAAATCGCCGCCCCAATATTGGAATTGGGCATTTGGATCTTGCTTTTTTAATTCCTTCATTAACAAAGAGCCATGAAGGTCGCCACTGGCTTCTCCTGCAATCAAATAGTACTTCATACCATAAAATTAAAAATGAATCCTGCAATTGCAGCAACTATCGTTGCCATAAGAACGCCACGAGCCTCATAATGTTGAATGGGTTTTATAAAATTACCCAGCTTGCCAGTGAGAAAAAAGAAAAATAAAACCAAATTGAAAACTGCTCCTAGAACGATGAGTTTACCTAAAAAACCTTCTTGATAACCACTTCTAATAGCATCTTCAAACTCATAAGCGGTGAAAACAACTACATACAAATAAGTTCCAATAGCATTTGCTATAAGTCCTAAGATAAATCCTTTTAAAATTTTAATTCCCAAAATCCCAAGTGTTTAATTCTCCTATATAATGATGTGCAGTAAGGTCATATTGTGTAGGCACGATAGATATGTAATTGTGTGCTAGCGCCCATTCGTCAGTGTCTTCACCTTTATCATCATTAACAAATTTACCAGTAAGCCAGTAATAGTCTTTTCCATAAGGGTTAGTACGCTTATCAAATTCTTCTACCCAATACGCATTTGCTTGTCTACAGATTTTGACACCTTTAATTTCTTCCTTTGTAGCTTTAGGGATGTTGACATTGAAAATTACTCCCTTTGCCATTCCGTTTTTTAAAACTTGCTCAATGATTTGTTTTACATGATTGCGAGCTGGAGAAAAATCTGCATCGTGACTGTAATCACATAGTGAAAAGCCTATTGCAGGAATACCTTCTATTCCTGCTTCCATCGCAGCACTCATCGTACCGCTATAAATGACGTTTATTGCACTGTTACTTCCATGATTGATGCCGCTCAAACACAAATCTGGTTTGCGATGAAGAATTTCATGACTGGCCATTTTTACACAATCTACCGGTGTCCCACTAGTTGTGTATTCCTTATGGTCATAATCATGCTGTAGAAACTCTTTGATATATAAAGTATCATTTATGGTAATTGCATGTCCCATTGCACTTTGAGGTTTATCTGGAGCGACTACAACTACGTCACCCAGTTCTCTAGCTATACTTATTAATGTTCTTATTCCTTTAGCTGTTATACCATCATCATTAGTTACTAGAATGAGCGGTTTCTTTTTATTTTCCATAAGATTTTTCAGGTGGTTAAAATTAAGTAAATTAGCCTTACCATATAAGATTCTTGCCTTACTTTAACCATCTTTAAAATGGCACGGTTTTTACTTATATAGAAAAAGACAAATGAAGATCCTTATGAATTTCCTTAAAAACAACTTTATACTAGCAGTTTTTACACTCCTTGTAGCCACTGCAAGTTGTAGTTTCACTAACAATAGCATAGATCCTGGAGACAAAGAAAAAGAACAGTTACTTGTAAATTTGATTTCTCATGTTTTGAAAAGAAATCACTTTTCACCAGCAGATTTAACTGATGAGTTCTCTCAAGACATCTTTAATAATTACATAAAGGATTTAGATCCTGGAAAAAGATATTTTCTTGAAAGCGATTATGAAGAATTCAAAACCTATGAATATCTTATCGATGATCAAATACGAGATAGTAAAGTAGATCTATTTAATCTTACTTACGATAGACTCGTACAAAGACAAAAAGAGTCTCAAAAAATATTTGCTGAGGTAATTGAAATGCCTTTTGATTTTACTGTTGATGAGAATATCAATACTGATTATGAAAAAATCGCTTATTCTAAAGATAGAAAAGAATTAAAAGAGCACTGGAGAAAGATGATGAAACTTTCTGCTATTGGGACTTATTATGATAAGATCGAAGAGCAAAATGATGAGAACTTTGAAGGGGAAAAGAAAAGCTTAGAAGAATTAGAAAAAGAAGCTAGAGCAGAAATTAAAAAATCAATGCTTGAAAACTTTGACTTAAATGAGGACGTAGAACGTCTTGATTATTTCTCTTTATTTGTAAATGCCATCACAACACATTTTGATCCGCATACTAATTATTTCCCTCCACAAAATAAAGATCGTTTTGATACTTCTATGAGTGGTAAACTCGAAGGTATAGGAGCTAGACTACAGAAAAAAATGGATTACATCAGTGTACTAGAAATTATTTCTGGTGGTCCAGCATGGAAAAGTGAATTGATAGAGGTAGGAGATAAAATACTTAAAGTAGCACAAGAGAAAGATACCATTGCTACATCTATAGTTGGAATGAGAATAAGCGATGCTGTAGAACTTATAAAAGGCCCTAAAGGAACTAATGTAAAGCTTACCCTTAAAAAAGTAGATGGTAGTATTGAAGAAATCACTATAACTAGAGATGTAGTGCAAATCGAAGAAACATTTGCTAAATCTCTGATAGGTCAAGATGATGAGTTTAGGTTCGGATTTATAAATCTCCCAAAATTCTATTTTGATCCACAAGATGTCAATGGTCGTGCTTCTGGAAATGACATTGCTCAAGAAATAAAAAGACTTAAAACGGAAGGAATGGACGGTCTAATTCTTGATTTGAGAAACAACGGCGGTGGTTCTTTGAGAGAAGTAATAGAAATGGCTGGTCTATTTGTAGATGAAGGACCGGTCGTACAAGTTGCTTTAAAAGATAAAAGAGTTCGCACACTTAAAGATAGTGACAGTGGTGAAATCTTATGGGAAGGACCATTAGTTATCATGGTTAATGAATTTAGTGCCAGTGCCAGTGAAATTCTTGCTGCTGCTTTGCAAGACTATGATCGCGCAGTGATTATAGGAAGTAAGCAAACTTTTGGAAAAGGTACGGTTCAAGTATTTGAAGATTTGAATCAATGGGTGCGCAATAATCAATTCGGTGATCTAGGTGCCATTAAACTAACAACTCAAAAATTCTATAGAATTAATGGAGGTAGTACACAACTAGAAGGTGTTAAAAGTGATGTAGTAACTCCTAGTAGATTTAGTTATATTGATGTAGGTGAAAGAGATGAAGAATTCCCGCTACCTTATGATGAAATCCCAAAAGCAGATTATTCTAAATTTCAAGGCTACGCAAACCTTGCAGAGTCTATAGAAAAAGCGCAAGAAAGAATCGATGCAAATCCTAACTTTAAACTTTTAGATGATAACGCAAAGTGGTTGAGCGAGCAACGAGAGGATAATGAAATTCCACTTAATTTTGAAGCATATGCTGCTCGATTAGATCGACTAGAAAAAGAAACCGATAAGTTTGAAACCTTAGCTGACTATAAGAATAACCTAAATTTTGAGATGCTTTCTTATGAAAAAGCGTTGGTAAAAACAGATAGTGCTTTGGGTGACAAACGTAATGCGTGGATAAAAAATCTTAAGAAAGATATTTACGTTACAGAAGCGGTAAATGTTCTTAAAGATTTACGCATGAACAATATCAAAAATGCAAATCAAACCAAATGGAGCGTTAAAGATTAATGGCTCATAAGTCCACATCATTAAGCTCATTAGCGCTTCAAAAGTTCAAAAAGAATTTTTGGGGCGTTTTGAGCTTTATGATCATTCTTTTTTACGCACTAATTGCAGTTTTTGCTTATGTGATTGCTCCAGACGACACAAAGTATGCTAATCAAATGCATATTTCTATACACTCTCAGCCGCCTGGATTTACCGTAGACCTTCTTAGTATAGGAACAGATGAAGAAGAACCAAAATTCTGGGATTGGTGGAATGGCAAAAGTTCAAATGTGGAAGAAATTCCCTTTTCTGAAGTAAAGCTAGAGAACGGTTCCGTTTTCTATAGCCCGTTTGATATCGATGGTAAAGAATTGCCTTTTATAAAAACAAGATGGAATGTGCCAGAAGGGATGGAATTATCTCGCTTTCGCGAAAGCTACACTTCACAAAAAACATTTCTTTTAGGAACTGATAAATACGGCCGTGATCTTTTGAGTCGTATGATAATAGGTACTAGAATAAGTATTTCTATAGGTTTTATCGCTGTGCTGATATCCTTACTTATAGGCATCTCGCTAGGTGCAATTGCTGGATATTACGGCGGCAAAATAGATGCAGCAATTATGTGGCTCATTAATGTTACTTGGTCCATCCCTACTTTACTCATGGTAATTGCCATAAGTATCGCATTAGGAAAAGGTTTTCTAACCGTTTTTATCGCCGTAGGATTAACCATGTGGGTAGAAGTTGCTCGAGTGGTAAGAGGTCAAATGATCGTTGCAAAAGAGTACCAATACGTTACTGCAGCAAAAGCCTTAGGATTTAATAGCTTTAGAATTATTACGAAACACATTTTACCTAATATCATGGCTCCAGTAATTGTGATAAGCGCTGCAAATTTTGCAGCCTCCATACTAATTGAGAGTGGTTTAAGTTTCTTAGGATTAGGCGCACGACCGCCTATGCCTAGTTGGGGCAGCATGATTAAAGATCATTATCAATATATCATTCTCGACAAAGCTTATCTTGCGATCGTTCCTGGCATTGCAATCATGACTTTAGTTATGGCTTTTATGTTGCTAGGAAACGCGTTAAGAGATGCTTTGGACGTAAAAACAAGCTAAATGAGAAAGTACATTTACCCTATTATTATATTGGCATGCGCTGCGACTTATTATTTTTATCAAGATAACGGTAGCGATGCCTATTCTGAAGAAAACATACGTTTAGAAGAGATTACAAATGGTAAGGAAAATAACTCCGATGGAAGTATACCGCTTACGCGAAAAGCACTTTTACCTAGTTCAGAAAATCAAATCGTACACCACCACACGTACAGTCTTTCATACAATGAACAACACGAGCAAGCAGAATGGACAGCTCATATTCTAAGAGCTAGCGACATTACAAGTAGAGATTATAAAAGACCCTATTTTGAAATAGACGATAAAGTAAAAACAAAGACGGCGCACTGGCGTAATTATAAGAAAAGCGGTTATGATAGAGGCCATTTAGTTCCTGCTGGAGATAGAAAAGCAACAAAAGCTGCGTATGATGAAACATTTTTAACATCTAACATAAGCCCACAAATTCATGAATTCAATGCAGGAATATGGAATACTTTGGAACAAAAAACAAGGTATTATGCAAAGCGATATGATGAAGTTTATGTAGTTACCGGTTCTATTCTAAAAAAGAATTTGAAAACGATAGGAACAGAAAAAGTGTCTGTTCCTGAGCGATTTTATAAAATTATATACCGCAACGATGCTAATGGCGGTAAAATGCTCGCTTTTTTAATGCCTCATAAAGAAACAGATGCTTCTATATATGATTTTATTACCAGCGTAGATCGTATTGAAGAACTTACTGGTACCGACTTTTTTGCTTCACTTCCTGATAGTATCGAAGATAAATTAGAGGCTAGTAGTAGTTCTAAGGGATGGTGATTTTATAAGAGATCGCATCAAGAGATACTATCAAAATTAAATTACATCTGATTGAAGAGTCAAAAAAAATTTGAGCAGTATATCTTTTTAGTTACTTGAATTCAAATAATTACTTTTCAAAATCTATTTTTTTATTATCAGTTGCGTAGCGGATTAATTCTTCCTCATTCATCAGCAATTTTAATTCACAAAATTTGAGAATTGTACATTCCATGATCTCTAACGCTTCTTTATCATTTTTAGAACGAGCTTTTATTACGTGAGCCCAATGATAATTTGTTGGGTATGAATTTTTCAAGCAAACGAAACGATGAAAATCAGTTCCACTTATTGGTGTTTCTTTTGCATAAGAATATCCATTTATGAATGCAGAAACCTCATTAAAAGTTTCTCCTAAGCAGTACATTAAAGGTCTTTCGCAAATGTGCTTTATAAATTCTGGAAATGTTTGTTTATCTAACATAGGCTGATTACAAGGTGATTATCAAAATAGTAAAGTTTATTATAAAATTTTAATCAATACTCTACTCAAATCGCATCGCCTTTACAGGACTGATCTTACTTACGATTAAAGTTGGAATAATCAAAGCAAGTAAACAAACGGCAAAGGTCCCAAGATTAAGAGCAAGAACGTGCCATAAAGAAATGTAAACTGGCATCTCGGTCACATGATAGGATTGTGGATCTAAAGTAAGCGGGCTGAAATAATATTGAATAGCAATAAGACCTAATCCTACGGCATTACCTATAATTAGGCCTTTTAAGACCAGATTCATTGCATTATAAAGAAAGATTTTGCGCACGGTCCAGTTAGATGCTCCAAGTGATTTGAGAACGCCTATCATATTAGTTCTGTCTAAAATTAATACCAATAATGCCGTAATCATATTGATGATTCCCACTATAAGAATGATACCGATAATTCCAAAAATATTACCATCTAACAAGGCTAGCCATTGAAAGATCGCTGGTAATTCTTGTTCAATAGTAGTTGCGTTTAATTCTGACGGCGTGTTGAGTTGAATCGCTCTACCTATTTCATTGAGCCTATCAAAATCATCTATAAATATTTCAAATTTACCTATTTGATCTTCCTCCCATTTATTGATGCGCTGTATATTTCTTATATCACCTATGATAAACTTAGAATCATATTCTTCAAGACCACTGTCATAAATACCGCTGACTTTAAAAAATCTCGCAATAGGCTCTTGACCATTGGCATTCATAAAATACGTAGGCGCTTGTTCACCTACTTTTAATTGCAAGCGCGCTGCAATATCATCTGATATAAGAATATCTGAAGATGTTTTTTCTAAGGAAACATCTGGCAAAGCTCCTTCCAGCAAGAAGCCCTTTAAATATTGCCAGTCATAATCATTTCCTACTCCTTTAAGAATGATGCCTTCAAAGTCAGTTGCTGTGCGTATCATTCCGCCTTTTGTAGCTACTGCTTGAATATGACTTACCTCTGGAACAGCAGTAAAATCTGGATAAAAATCTTGATTATTCGAAATAGGTTTAATGGTAGTGATCGAGTTATTTCGATCAAAAAGTGACACACTCACGTGACCATTAAAGGCACTTACCTTTTCTTTTATCTTTTTTTGAAGTCCGACGCCAGTGGCAATAGCGATCAACATCACAATGATACCTATTGCAATTGCTGCTATCGCAATTTTTATTATCGGCGCACTTACGCTATTTTTATAGCTCGTACTACTTTGTACCCTTTTAGCAATGAAATACTCTAGATTCACTTTTTCTAATTCAATATTCAAATATACCATAATCGCTATGGTTGTAGGAATGTCTTCTTGTAATTCTCATGTAAGTGGCAATAACTCTCCTACATCTCCCAAGGAAGAAAAAATCGTCACAGCAGAAGAACGTTATAAGGACGTTCTTATTACTACAAATGACAATGAGCCTGTTCCCGCAGCCTATTTATTGAATGAATGGATCGGTAAACTTAAAGGTAAAAAAGTAGCTTTAGTAGGAAACCAAACTAGCGTTGTAAGAACCGGAGATACTATTGTTTCTAAAGAGTGGAAATCTAAAGATAAACTGCGCTACACACATCTAGTAGATACATTACTGGCACATGGGATAGATATCAAACGCGTTTTTGCACCAGAGCATGGTTTTAGAGGTACGGCAGATGCTGGTGCCACCATTAAAGATGGAATAGATGCAAAGACAGGAATTCCTATCATTTCGCTTTACGGGAAGAATAAAAAGCCTTTTAAGGAACAGCTGGAAGATGTAGATATTGTTTTATTTGACATACAAGATGTAGGCGCTCGTTTTTACACCTATATTTCTACACTTCATTATGTAATGGAAGCCTGCGCTCAATACAACAAAAAAATAATTGTGCTGGATAGACCAAATCCAAATGGCCATTATATTGACGGACCTATTCTGGAAGAAGAACACCAAAGCTTTGTAGGTATGCATCCAGTTCCCGTAGTTCACGGAATGACCATAGGAGAATATGCTCAAATGATCAATGGTGAAAAATGGCTGGAAAAAGAATTACGAGCCAACCTTGAAATCATCAAATGTAAAAATTATACACATGATTCTTCGTATAGCATCCCGATCAAGCCGTCGCCTAATTTACCTAATGATCAATCTATAAACCTCTATCCTAGTCTGTGCTTTTTTGAAGGAGCTGATGTAAGCGTAGGTCGTGGCACAGAGATGCAGTTTCAAGTCTATGGCTCTCCATCTCTCGTAAAATATACCAACTTTGAATTCACTCCTACGCCTAATGTAGGAGCAAAAAGACCTTTATTTAACGGCAAGAAATGCTACGGTGTAGACCTAAGAGAATATGAAAAGCTTGATCATATCGAGTTGGAATTTTTAGTGGACGCTTTCGCGAAAGCGCCATACAAATCAAAGTTCTTTAACTCCTTTTTTACCAAGCTCGCTGGAACTGAAACCCTGCAAGCTCAGATCGAGAAAGGCATGAGCGCTCAAGAAATCGCAGCTACATGGGAGAAAGGACTCGAAGAGTATCAAAAAATGAGAGTGAAATACTTGCTTTACGAATAATACCAAGACTATGAAATCATTTTTCCAACCAGAAGTTTATCAAGAGCTAGAAGTACGTCTAGAAAAAATTAAACCAGATTCACAACCGCTATGGGGTAAAATGAATGCTGGGCAAATGATGAATCACTGTCAAGAACCTCTCAAAATAGCGGTAAACAAATCTGAAAAGACTTTAAAACCTAACTGGTTAGTAAAACTACTTTTTAAAAAGATGCTCTACAGCCCCAAGCCTTTTAGAAAGAACGCTCCTACTCCACCACAATTTAGAAGTACAGGCGATTTTGATTTTGAAAAAGAAAAAGCTGAATTAAAGAAATGGATGCAGGAACTTTGGGAAGATCGCGATAATGAAAATAGAACGCCACATCCCGTTTTTGGTACTTTTACTAAAGAACAATGGGGCATTTTACAATGGAAGCATTTGAACCATCATTTTGAGCAATTTGGAGTCTAGCTACCGAAAGTTGTGATGCATAAAAAAAGCCATGAGGAATTGAATTCCTCATGGCTTTGTAATTTTATATAGTGAATACTATTCCCTAACTAAGTATAATAAAGTTCCCTCTTTATTATGAGAAACAATCATGTGCTCTTTATTTAACTCTTTTATGGTATAAGTTGATTTCTCTACACCTGACTTAGCGTCTTTATCTGTCAAAACATTAGTTTCTAGATCAACAGCATATTTTTTTACTGTTTCCATTCCCATAGCTCCAAAAGCCATATCTGTATCGGTTATAAAATTAAAAGTGATCATTAATGCAATCATCTCCTGCATCTCAGCTCCTTCGACACCATCTTTCACTCTTACTTCCTCAACTTTCCATTTACCTATAAGATCCTTGAGATCTATTTTTTTAGTCTCATAAGATTCCTCTGTCAGATAAGTATAACTTTTCTCAACACTGAGGTCTCCTTTTTGAAGTAGTAAAACCATGTCACCAGAAGACAATCGCGCTTTACTTGGTGTCAAAATTTCTAATTTTTCTCCTTTATCAAGAACTAATATATTTTCATTTGCAGTATAGGATTTTGTTTCTTCTTGCCCCATAAAGCTCATAGTATACGTGCCATCTTTTTCAAAAGTCATCCTCAAAGAACTAAACATATTAGAGACCATCTTGATTTTCTTCTCTAACGCTGCTTCATCTGCACCTTCTTCTTGTATAGCAGAGCGATCTACACTTTCAAAACTCCATGTTCCTAGATATTCCTGAGCTTGCACTGATATAGCGATAAACAGTGCTACAATAAATGTTATTTTTTTCATTGTGTTGATTTATGAACTGGAAAAGTAATACTATTATTTTTAATCATTTAGCATCGCCCAAAGTCTGTCTTTGAGCTGTGTCAAATTGATTTGTGAAACAGATGAAATAAACATGTATGGTGCTCCATTAAAAGCTCCTTCATTATCAAGTTCTTCTTTCATTTCTTCCATTAATTCTTCGTCAAGCATATCACATTTTGAAATCACGACAAATCGTTCTTTGTCCAGCATCTCTGGATTGTACTTTCTCAACTCATTGACAAGAATTTCATACTCTGCACTGATGTCATTTGAATCTGCTGGAACCAGAAATAATAAGGTAGAATTACGTTCTATATGTCTTAAAAAACGATGTCCTATTCCCTTACCTTCTGCAGCACCTTCTATAATTCCTGGAATATCTGCAATGACAAAAGTCTTAAAATCACGATATTCTACAATTCCTAAGTTGGGCTTTAAGGTTGTGAATTCATAGTTAGCTATCTTAGGTTTTGCAGCGGTAAGAACTGATAGTAAAGTCGATTTTCCTGCATTAGGAAAACCTACTAATCCTACATCTGCAAGAATCTTAAGCTCAAAGGTAACGTCAAGCGATTGCCCATCCATTCCTGTTTGTGCATATCGAGGTGTTTGCCTTGTTGCCGACTTAAAATGCCAGTTTCCTCTTCCTCCTTTTCCTCCTTCACAAATGATGAATTCTTTGCCGTCTTCAAGAATTTCATGAACTACTTGACCTGTTTCAGTATCCTTTACAACTGTTCCTAAAGGCAGTTCTATAACAATGTCTTCACCATCATTACCTGTACGACGTTGTTTTGCTCCATTACCACCTTGAGCAGCTTTAAAATGACGCTTATATTTAAAGTGATATAAGGTCCATAAATTCTTGTTTCCCTTAAGGATGATATGACCACCACGACCACCATCACCACCATCAGGACCACCTTTATCAATGTACTTTTCACGATGCAAGTGCGTACTTCCTTTTCCTCCTCGGCCAGATTCTATAGTTACTTTAGTGTAATCAACAAAATTTCCTTCAGTCATAATTCTTTTTTCAGCCGACCATTAAATTGATCGATATTTTTCTAATTTATTTTAAATTAGAATTGTGATTAATGTATGTCGTGATAAATAAAATCCAGTTTCTTTTAATAGCACTTTTGTTTGCACTATATATTAAAAGCAACTGGATCAAATATTATTCGTAAAACTTAAAAATCTACTTTTTGAAAAGTTTTACTGTGGTTTCAGATTCATCGTTTAATGTAACTCGTGCAATGTATAAACCTTGTACAAATGAGTTGGCATCTATTTTAGTCAATGTCGCTTCAGGTGTTAGGTTCAAAATTTGCTTACCTAGACTATCATAAACTGTAATACTTTTTATTGCCGTATCTGTATTTTCAAAAAACCATTCGTTACTTGATGGGTTAGGATATACTTTAAAATTAGAAAATTTATCCTCACCTGTAGATAGTATTTCGTTGAAAGCATAAGTTTGTGCTCCTCTGGAGAAAACGATATTATAAGTTCCAGCCATTGCGTTGATATCAGCACCATTAACATCTGCTGTACCACTTGGAAAACTAGTTCCACCCCAACTTAAATTCCAAGCTTTGTCTTGTCTAAATTTAACAGCTCCAGTAGTTAGTACTTGATTATCTAGTGTATAAACGTCACCATCTGTACTGCTCATAGTAATATCTGTATCTGTAGCTCCTGGCCATCCATCTGCTCCTGGACCTACTAGTCCTACGTCTGGAATTTCAAAACTATAATCCAATGTATTTAAATTGAACATTACTTTGTAATAAGCTGCTGTTACAGGTATGTTAGTTGCCCCTGCAGTTGCTGTACCAGAAGGAAAAGCGCTTCCTCCGTAAGTTGTTGTTGTACCAGCTTCTTGAAATTGAATATCACCAGCTACAAATTGGGTTACTGTTAACTCATAACTGATTCCATCTAAAGTAGCCATTTGAGGACTAGCAGCTCCATTGAGCGCTGTTCCTACTAACTCTACATCTGTAAAACCAGAAACTGAAATAAAAGTATACGTACTAGTGTTCAAGTCTAAAACGATATCATATATTCCTGCTTGAACAGAAATATCATTCCCAGAAACCATTCCAGATGGGAAAGTATCTCCTCCATAACTAGTATTCCATTGTTGGTTTTCTCTAAATTTTGCTGCTCCGGTAGTAAGAGTAAGCGCATTTATGGAGTGTGTTCCATCACCATTATCAGTAAGCATGATATCTGGAGTTGGATTTGCGGCATCAGGCCAGCCGTTTGCTGCTGGTCCTACTATTCCTATTGTTTGTGCAAAGGCTATCGTTGCAAAACAAATTAAACTTAAAGTGAGTAAAAATCGTTTCATATGTAAATATTTAATTTTGAGTTGTTTAATATAATCAGTTTTTTATAATTTATCAAATTCTGTACTCAAACGTTCGGTAATAGCATCCATTTCACCAACTCCGTCAACACCGTAATATTTATTCTGAGCTGCATAATAATTCTTCAAGGGTGCTGTTTGCTTATAATAAACTGAAATACGATCTCTGATAACGCCTTCATTAGCATCATCTGCACGGCCGCTGTCTTTACCTCTTTCTAATAAACGTTCTACGAGTACCTCGTCGTCTACTTCAAGAGCTACCATTCCTGCAATTTCCGTCCCTTTTGAAGCAAGGAGTTCATCAAGAGCTTTTGCTTGAGCATCTGTTCTTGGAAATCCGTCAAAAATAAACCCTTCAGCATCAGGTGTCTTTTCTACCTCAGCTTTAAGCATTTTTATAGTCACTTCATCAGGAACAAGATTTCCTTTGTCCATATAGGACTTGGCTAGTGTTCCTAATTCTGTTCCATTTTTAATATTATAACGGAAAACATCTCCTGTAGAAATATGAACCAGTCCATATTTATCTTTTAAACGTGTTGCTTGAGTTCCTTTTCCTGCTCCTGGAGGACCGAATAATACAATATTTTTCATGCGTTCTGTTTGTACGTAAAGTTCGGGCAAGTTGCGCCCTAAATTATTATAATCCATGCCGTATCCTACGACAAATTTATCTTCAATATTTTTTCCTACATAATCTATTTTCAACTCTTGATTATAGACTTCTGGTTTTAAAAACAAGGTGGCTATTTTTAACTCTTTAGGTTGATGCTGTTGTAGCTTTCGCGAAAGCGTACTTATTGTCAAGCCACTATCTACAATATCCTCCACGATTACAACGGTCCTATCTTTTAAGTTTACATCTAGCTCGTCACCAAGAGATACCACGCCAGTAGAACTAGTTCCTTCGTAGCTTTTTGCTTTTAAAAAACTTACTTCACAATCATGGGAGAACTTGCGTGTAAGATCGGCAAGTACCATGAAACTGCCATTTAAAATCCCTAGAAAAATAGGATTCTCTCCAGCAAGATCACGGTTAATTTGATAAGCTAAATTATCTATTGCAGCAGCAATTTCCTGCGCACTCAAAAAAGGTTTAAAATAAAGATCGTCGATCTTAATCACAATGGGTAATTTTATGCAAAGATAATCATTAGTGAACAGTATGTTGTTGCAGTTTACAGCGCTTGTTAAGGCTCAAACGTTATTTTTTAATTTGATTTTAAATTCGAGTTCGAGTTCGAGTTCAAATTCATGAGAACCGCTTATTTTTGAATTATGAAACAGACACAATTCTCTTCAGATTTTACACTAGGTATTTTAGGCGGTGGACAATTGGGCAAAATGATGCTCTACACTACTAGAAAATGGGACATAGCAACTTATGTGATGGACAAAGATGATACAGCTCCAGCTTTTCAAGGTTGCGATGTATTTTTTGAAGGCGATATCATGCAATATGAAGCGGTGATGGAATTTGGCGAGCAGGTAGATGTGCTGACCATAGAAATCGAAAATGTAAATGTTCAAGCCTTGCAAGATCTGGAAGATAAAGGAATTGCTGTTTCTCCAAGTGCAAAAGTTTTGAATCTTATAAGAAACAAAGCACGCCAAAAGTCTTTTTATCAAAAGCAACAAATTGCTACTGCAGCATTTGAAGTTTACCCTAAACCTAATTTAGGTCACGAGAGATCCTATCCTTTTATATGGAAAAGTGCCGAAGGTGGTTATGACGGTAAAGGTGTCAAAGTGATAAGACAAGCTAGTGATCTAACCGATTTACCTCAAGCAGAATGCATTTATGAAGACATGATCGATTTTGATCTGGAACTGGCAGTTATTGTTGCTCGCAATTACGATGGAGAAATGAAAACATATCCTGTGGTAGAAATGGAGTTTCATCCAGAGGCAAATCAGGTGGAGTATGTGATCTGTCCAGCACGTATTAACATGGATATATCTGACCGTGCTAGAGAACTTGCTTTGAAAGTATCAGAATCATTTGAGCACGTAGGTTTGCTTGCAGTAGAGATGTTTTTGACCAAAACTGGCGAGTTGCTTGTTAATGAAGTCGCGCCAAGACCTCATAATTCTGGACATTATTCTATCGAAGGTGCCATTACAGATCAGTTTGAGCAACATGTACGATGTGTATGCAACTTACCCTTAGGAGCAACAGAAAGTACGGTAGCTAGCGTTATGGTGAATCTAGTAGGTGAAGAAGGTCACAATGGCAAAGTGATTTATGATGGTATAGAAGATATACTTGCGTTACCAGGTGTAACACCACACATTTACGGAAAAAAAGAAACCAGACCTTTTAGAAAAATGGGTCACGTTACGGTTGTTGCTAGCGATGTGGTCGAAGCTCGTGAGCTTGCCGAAAAGGTGAAGGGTAGAATAAGAGTTGTTGCGGAGGTTTAATTTGATAATTTTTTTAATATAACATTATTATCTCACAATTAACTCTTTAACCTCGAAGCGCTATTTTATTTTTAAAATTTGGTACCAAAGTTATTGTCTTCTATCTATCCATTTTTTGAATACAAATGAATACAACAAGCCTATCACTACAATAGGTCCGACGACAGATAATACCATCCACACATCAGGAGTTACGCAATCTCCGCCGCAACCATTTGTAGGCAAGTATTGCCATTTGATGATAAGATTTACTGTTATCAATTTATATGTTTTAATAGCTCTCTTTAATAACTACGAATTACTCATAATAGTAACTCAATCTGTGAGACTGCCTGAACGAATTCATTATGCATTTGAATAGTGTTTGCAAAGCAAAACCTAACTGTTAGCTAAAACGATCTTCATTTTAAAACTTCTCGACTTCAAACCGTTCTCGACTGTCGCTCGAACTGACAATTTTATAATCGAACATCTCCAATCAATTATCTGATATCTTAAATCAATATTCTGTATTGATTGTTTATTTTTTCAAGTTCAGGTTCAATTTCAATTTCTCTAAGGCGTGCTCGCACTTACTTGCAACACTTTTCCATTATAGAATTTATTTCCTGTCAAGGCAAAATTCATGATATAGCTTGCCATTTCTGGTGCTGTTAATGGAGCTTGATAACCTGGAAAAGCTTCTTCTAACATTTCTGTTTGTACTGCTCCTAAGGCAAGTGTATTAAATGACGGTCCGTTTTCTTTGTATTCTTCGGCGAGGAGTTCAAATAAGGTGATTACAGCTCCTTTTGCGCTGGAATATGCCGCAAGACCAGGAAATTTTGCGCTTCCTTGAATACCGCCCATAGAGCTAATTGCAACAACGTGTGAATCTTTAGTCAATGCTGGTAATAGTGCTTGGGTTAATGATGCTACTCCAAATATATTTACCGCATAACATTGCTGAAAATCTTCTGGTGTCAATTCTTGAAATGGCTTATTGACTAACATTCCTGCATTGTGAATTACAATATCTATGCGATCCCATTTTGTTAGAATAGTTTTAGCCGTTTCCTCGATACTAGACTGTGCACTTAAGTCTGTAGCTATCGCTTGAATGGAAGTGTTATCAAGTGATTGAATGGCATCTATCTTTCGCGAAAGCGCTATGACCTCATGACCTGCATTTGCAAATAATTGAATCATTTCAAATCCTATTCCACGGCTTGCACCTGTAACAATAACTCTTTTACTCATCAGTAGTAGGTTGTTGAGGCGTTAATTTTAATTTTTCACCGTTTACCACCTTAAACACGCCGGGCATGACTGCATCAACAACATTTGCCATGTGACCTGTATTTACAAGAGAGGTTTCATCTCCTACTTTATGGTAGTGATCAAAATTTGTGAAGTCAAAGGTGCAAAAAGTTTGTGATGGCACATTAAATTCTTGAAAAAACGGATAGTTGTCAGATCTCATAAACAAATTAAATTCTGCTGCTTTTTCTAATTTTCCTGTAACCGTAACATCCTCATTTGCCTCATTAAATACAGCCGCCATATTAGAGCCGTCATGGCCAGTAACATAAGTTATAAAAGGACTATCAATCATAGGTGTTCCTGTCATTTCAAAATTGATCATTGCAACGACATTCATCCCTTCTTTTTTCATGCGTTGTGCGAGATGCTTAGAACCTATGAGGCCTTTTTCTTCGGCAGAGAAGAGCGCAAAAACCACGGTTCTTCTATTAAATTCTAATTTTTTGAAGTTCTCTGCAATGGCGAGAACTGTAGCAGTACCTGTAGCGTTATCGTTGGCGCCATTTGCAATACTATCTCCTTGAACGCCTTGCATCACTCCTATATGATCATAATGCGCACCTATTACTACGATCTCATCCAGCATATCTTTATCAGATCCTGTAATGACACCTACTACATTAAACGCCTCAGTACCTTTAGCTTGAAAATCGTCCATATAAGAGCCTTTAAAAGGATTTACTCCCATTTCCTGAAATCGTTCTGAAATATAAATTGCGGCTTTCTCTATTCCTTCAGATCCTGTATCGCGACCTTTTAAATCGTCACTAGCAAGAAAAGCTACATCTTGAGCGATTTGTATCGGGCTAGCCTTAGGCATTTTTATTTCTGTAGATTTATTTACTTTATCTAAAGCCTGACCTATGCGGTCTGCTTTTTTTTGCGATCCACAAGCGACTAGTAGGAATGCAATAAATAAAATGGAGAGTATTTTTTTCATGTTGGTTGTTTAGTAAAAAAGTAAAGATAATTGATTTATGTTACAATAATAATGAACTAGACAAGAACCCAACTCCTAGATAACATATAAAAAATCGATGGCACAATCATGAATCTGTTTTTCATTAAAAAAAATCAAAGCACAAAAAAAGCCGAATCCTGAGATTCAGCTTTATCTACACTATTTTTATTCAAATTTCCTAAACGTACATCACGATAGGATTTTCAATATAAGATTTAAACGTTTGTAAAAATGCAGCTCCAGTTGCTCCATCTACTGTTCTATGATCGCACGCAAGCGTTATTTTCATAACGTTGCCTACTACAATCTGACCATCTTTAACTACTGGTTTTTGAACAATAGCTCCTACAGACATAATCGCACTGTTAGGCTGATTGATAATAGAGGTAAACTCTGTGATACCAAACATACCCAAGTTAGAAATAGTAAAAGTACTTCCTTGCATCTCGTCAGGCTGCAACTTCTTATTACGAGCTTTACTAGCAAGTTCTTTAACCTTAGCTCCTATTTGCTGCATACTCATTTGGTCTGCAAATGGTAATACTGGTACTAAAAGACCATCATCTACTGCAACGGCAACTCCTACATGGATATGCTTAGCTATAATAGTATTTTTATCAGTCCACTGCGTATTTACTTTAGGGTGTTTTCTAAGCGCCATAGCTGCCGCTTTGATCACCATATCATTAAAACTGATCTTTGTGTCTGGTAACTCGTTAATTGCTTTTCTACTAGCAATCGCATTATCCATATCTAAATCAAGTCCTAGATAATAATGCGGTGCCGTAAACTTAGACTCGCCAAGACGTTTTGCAATTGTTTTACGCATTTGCGAGTTAGGTACTTCTTCAAAAGTTTCTGTCCCAACTGCTACAAATGAGCTTGGAGCCGCTGAAGCTCCAGCAGCACTAGGCGTAAAGTTTTCTATATCACTTTTTACGATACGACCATTCTCACCAGATCCAGAAATCTGACTTAAGTTAATTCCCTTTTCTTCGGCCATTTTCTTTGCTAATGGAGAAGCAAAAATTCTTCCTCCATTAGAATTTGAACTTGAAGCAGAACTCGAGCTTGTACTTGAAGTGCTTGCCTTAGGCTCGCTTTTAGTTTCAGCTTTTGGAGCCTCTTTCTTAGGCTCTTCTTTCTTTTCTACTTTCTTAGGTTCTTTTTTTGGAGTAGTGTCGGCATCCATTGATATTCCAGAAACATCAGTTCCTGCAGGACCTATAATGGCTAGTAAGGAGTCTACTTTTGCTGTTTCTCCTTCCTGGATTCCTATTTTAAGCAAGGTACCAGCATTGAAAGACTCAAACTCCATAGTTGCCTTGTCTGTTTCAATTTCTGCTAGAATATCTCCTTCTTCAACCTCATCACCTTCTTTTTTCAACCATGAAGCAACCGTTCCTTCTTCCATAGTATCACTAAGGCGAGGCATATTTACAATCACAACTCCTTCTGGTAAATCAGATGAGCTAGAATTAGAACCACTGTCAGAATTATCATCAGAATCATTTGAAGAATCTTTATCATCATTTGAAGAAGACTCTTCTTTTGAAGCTTTTTCTTCTTTTTTATCTGAAGATGCGTCTCCTTCTAACAAAACCGAAATATCTTCTCCTTCTTCACCTATGATACATAATAATTGATCAACAGGAGCTGTTTCTCCTTCCTGAACACCTATGTGTAACAAAGTTCCTTCTTGAAAAGATTCAAATTCCATTGTCGCTTTATCGGTTTCGATTTCAGCTAGAATATCACCTTCTTCAACTTTATCTCCTACTTGTTTGAGCCACGCTGCCACAACACCTTCTTCCATGGTGTCGCTCAATCGCGGCATATTTACTACCTCTGCCATGAGTTATGATTTTGCTGGTAAAAATGGATAATCTTCTTGTTCATATACGGCGTCGTACATCACATTCTTTTCTGGGAATGGAGATTCTTCTGCAAATTTCTCACACTCAGCAACACGAGACTTTACTCGCTTATCCATTACTTTAATTTCGTCTTCTTTTACGTCGTACTCTTTCA
This sequence comes from Nonlabens dokdonensis DSW-6, assembly GCF_000332115.1. NCBI lineage: Bacteria > Pseudomonadati > Bacteroidota > Flavobacteriia > Flavobacteriales > Flavobacteriaceae > Nonlabens > Nonlabens dokdonensis. The sequence continues at coordinate 2,184,027 of NC_020156.1, read as the reverse complement.
TTAATCGATCCTTAATTTGAGTAATAGGATCGATTTTTTGATACTCTGCTACCTCATCTTTAGTTCTATACTTTTGAGCATCACTCATAGAATGACCTCTGTATCGATAGGTTTTTAATTCTAGGAAAGTTGGTCCACCACCAGAACGTGCTCTTTCTATAGCTTCATGCATTGCTTCAGCTACCTTTTCAGGATCCATTGCATCTACAGGTCCACAAGGCATTTCATATCCTAAACCTAGTTTCCAGATATCAGTATGGTTTGCTGTTCTTGCAACACTAGTTCCCATGGCATATCCATTATTCTCTACACAGAAAACTACTGGTAAGTTCCATAACATAGCAAGGTTAAATGCTTCATGCAAAGAACCTTGACGAGCAGCACCATCTCCAAAAAACGTAAGTGTAACCGCATCTACATTATGGTACTTATCTCCAAATGCGATTCCAGCTCCTAGAGGTATTTGTCCTCCTACAATTCCATGACCGCCGTAAAAACGATGTTCTTTTGAGAAAATATGCATAGAACCTCCTAAACCTTGTGAAGTTCCTGTTGCTTTTCCATAAAGCTCTGCCATAACTCTTTTAGGATCAACGCCCATTCCTATAGGTTGAACGTGATTACGATAAGCTGTAATCATTTTATCTTTGGTAAGATCCATTGCATGTAAAGATCCTGCCAAAATTGCTTCTTGACCGTTGTATAGGTGTAAAAATCCACGAACTTTTTGCTGAATATATACTTGAGCAAGTTTATCTTCAAACTTTCTCCAGAATAGCATTTCCTCGTACCAATTGAGTAATACCTCTTTAGTGACTTTTTTCATGTAATTATTTGTTAGGTATATCGCTTTCGCGAAAGCGGAACTAAAGATCAAATATAAAGATCATATTCCAACTCTAAGACAAAGCGAATAACAAAAATAGATGAAAAAAGGGGAAAGAAAAACCTATTGAAGGGTTAAAAATGTACGCAAACGTTATAAATAGTTTTTATCAAAAATAAGTGGCAACAAATCACTAATCGAGTCTGATTTCATGACCTTGCCAGCAGCACCCATAAAGTAGAGTTCTATGGGCTCTTTCTGATTATTTTCATATTCAGCAATGGATTGTCTACACGCTCCACATGGCGGAACCGGCTTATGAAAAGAATCATCTTTAGGACTAGCGGTTATTGCCATTTTTAAAACTGCCACACCTGGATATTGAGCTCCAGCTGCAAATATCGCAACACGCTCTGCGCATAATCCAGAAGGGTATGCAGCGTTTTCTTGATTGTTACCAGTTACAACAATGCCATTATCCAGTAATAATGCACAACCAACGGTAAAATTAGAGTACGGAGCATAAGCTCTATGCCTTGCCTCTATCGCCTGGTCCATTAAAGATCGATCTTGTATGCTAAGCTCGTCTGCATTATCATAGACGGCTAATGTAGTATGTAGTTCTAGCTTTTTTATGACCTAGTATTCTGTGTATTCATCACCAAAATTGAATGTGAGACCAAATCTAAGTGTACCTTCTAAAGGACTGTTGATTCTACTAGTAGAGAATAGATATGATAAATCGACATTGATCTGTGAAAATTCAAATCCTGCACCTAACGATAGAAACTTTCTAGCTCCTTTATCGTCTGCCTCATTGAAATAACCTGCACGTAAAGCAAATGCCTCGTTATAAGTATATTCTGCACCTAACGCCCATGTAAACTCTCTTAACTCTTCACTAAAACCACCTGGCGCATCACCAAAAGATTGAAAAATTCCTGAAATAAAAGTCACATCATCATCTTCACCTTCTAATATTTCTCTAGGAACACCATTTCCATTTGCATCACCATCTTCTCTAATAGGAGGCGTAGGAACTAATAGTTTATTCACCTCAGCAGTAACTGCTATTTTACTGAAACCATCATTTAGTATAAAGTCAAAACCACCACCTAAAGCAAGGTTGGTAGGAATAAAATTCTCTTGCCCACCAGCATCATAAGTGATTTTAGGACCAATGTTACTTATATTGAATCCTGCTCTCCAGCGACCATTAAAATTATCATAGGCATTTTCTTCAGATTGATAATAACCAGAAACATCTACCGCAAAACTATTTGCTGCGCTAGCATCATTATCTACACCTTGAATACGCAAATCAGATCTAAGAAAACGACCTGTTACTGCCATTGCAAATTGTTCACTTAGCTTCAAAGAGTACGTTCCATCTAATACAAATTCATTAGGATTTTCTTCTCTACCAGGATCTGCTGCATCTTGCCTTAATGTGATAGAACCTAAAGAGAAATACCTTAAACTTCCTGCAAATGCACTTTGCTCATTAATTCTGTTAGAATAAACCAACTGAGCGATTGCTATATCATCTACTAGATTACCTAAATACGGCGTGTAGGCAATACCAAACTTTTGTGCTCTAGTACTAAAAGCATATTTAGCAGGGTTCCATTGTTGAGACCAAGCATCAGAACTAGTTGCTACACCCATATCTCCCATACCAGCAGCACGAGCGTCTCCTGCTATTCTAAGAAAAGGTAGTGCTGTTGTTATAACTCTTGTATCGTTCTCTTGAGCCTTGCTCACACTAGGAATTGCAAATGTGGCTGCTATGAAAAGTAATAATATCTTCTTCATCAATAAGTTTTATCGGATCGCAAATATATGTTAATCCGCATGATTATAAAATAACGAGCTTTTCTATCTTGCTCGCAGACTTGTTAGTTAACGTAGATTTTACGGTTATCTTATAAACGTAAACACCTTTTCCTAATCGCTGGCCAAAATCATCTCTTCCATCCCAAGTTATTTCTCTAGAAGTAAAACCTGTTGTAGTAAGATTTCTATTTTGTGACCAAACTAGTTTACCGCTTATGGTCATAACTTGAACTTGCACATCTAAAGGTTCAAAAGGCCTATTGTGGTTGAACCAAAACTCTGTGTAAGAAGTAAAAGGATTAGGATAATTCAATACTCTAGTGAGCTCAATACCATCAGATTCAGAAACTACAAATTGAATCTCATTCATCGCACTATTGTTATAGGTATCCCAAGCAGTTACTTTTAAAGTATGCAAACCAGGTTCAATATCTCTTAGCGGAAAAAACACTTTACCGCGAGTAAAATCATCTTCATTTGCTTCATAATAATCATTGAGAATATATGGGTTTGTCTCATCTCCATCTAGAATACCTGTAATGTCATGACCGATACCACTTGAAGTATTAATTCCATTGTCATCATTTAAAAAAGCAAGGAGAAATGGATCACTATCAGTTATCCCACCAGAAACGAAATTAGTATCATTCATAAACAGCTCTACTTCTGGACCGATATCATCAGCAGGTGCATTGCGATTAATTCCACCTATTTGAAGATCTTGGGAAAATCCGTTTTGATCCTCAGGAACATTATCTCTTTTTGCATAAAAGGAAACTCTTCCTTCTCCTATGGGAATTTGAGTATCTCGAGGCATGATAAAATCAAATTCAAACTCGCCGTCAGTAATAGTTGCTTGACCTCTAAATAGCGCTTCACCTAGTTGGGTAAATGGCAATATTATTACTGGACCTGGTGGATTGGTAGGAGCAGTATTATCATTCCCCAGGGTTTCTCGATTTATTTCTTTATCAAACACAGTTACCGCAAGTGTACCATTGTAATCAGTAATACGGCTTCCAGAAATGGTTTGAACTTCTCCACCTAAAGTCACTCTGTCAAGAGCTCGTAATACATCAGTATTAGTAGCAACTGGATTACCGTTCACCGAAGTAAGCACTACCTTAGGTAATGGAAACGCTAGTTTCAAAGCTGGATCGCCTATAAATGCGATAACTCGACGAGTGCCAGCTCCTTGAAAACTAGGATCTGTTTTTGATAACCTCAATGCCTCAGCCATAGAAATAGGCTCTACATTATCATAACCGAATAAATATTGATCCAGAATATTATTAAATCCAGCCCCTACACTCACAAAAATTAATCTGTTGGTCGCAACAGAAGCGATTGCACCACCTTGCGGATTCAAATAAGTCAACTCGCCGCCGCTTACTCTCAACGGATTATCGTATCGAGTAAATTCACAAGTTACCGTTATAAATAAAGGTAATGTATTAGGGTTTCTTAAGTTTTGAACTAAAGACTGTGTGATTACAAACTCTCTAGCTAAACCATCTTCATTACCATGTCCAAAATAATTGATAACCAGCGAGCCTTGCTCAAATGCATCACGAATATCGTCTACCGCATCTGGATATTTAGGCCCACCTGCCGTACTAAATTGCTGATAACTATCTAATAGTATTTTATTGACATTGTAGTCTGGTCTATTAGTAAAAATCTCATCTCCTAGAGCATTTACATTGTCTTGCAAAATTGCATCACCTAACTCATCAACATCATCTCCAATAAGGGTAATATTATTTCTCCATTTATCAAATGCTGGCTCTGCAGTATAACTTATTACTTTATCCACCATTTCTCTAGCTTCCTGTATATCACTAACTATCATACGTCCTACCGCTAGATCCATCAAGTCGTTTGCAACCACATTTCCTTCTCCGTTATCCATGAAAGTAAAGAAATCGTCTGTACAAAAAGAAGTAATTAGTGAAGTACTTTGTGCACTTAAAAATGTAGGAACAATATTATCTCGTATTCTTATTCTTTCTTTATAATCATAACTCGCATCACCAAACATATTCAAATATTGAATGCGATTTGCTGGAGAAGAAGCATTGTCATAGATATATCTTACAAAGTTTCTTATCGCACTTATTTCCTGACGTCCTTCAGAAAACTCGTTATAAATTTCCTGTAACGTAACAACTTTGGTGTTGAGATTACTTTCTACAATATGATAATTAGCAAGTCGCTGCGCTTCACTTTCCAAAAATTCTGGTGTGACAATTAAATAGTCTATATCTCTAAAATTCCCAGAACTATCATTAAATATGGTACCCTTTAAGTTTTGATTTGCTACTCTACTATTGCTTATACTAATGACGTTATAATAATCAGAATCATCTACTGCAATATATTCTTTTACCATTCCGCCTACATCAGTGAATGAAAAAGCAGCATCTGCACTTGAATTGGTAACTTTACGCACATTATAAGGATCAGTCACATCCCAAATTTCTCCGATATCGCTAGAATTAGCAAATTGGTAAGCAACAACACCTGCTTGAGAAGAAGCATCAGGAACACTAAACCTGAATTGGTCACCAGTACCTGTCAAGCTTTGAGGTACTTGAAGATCTATATAATCTAAAAAACCTCGCGCTCCAGGATTACCGTTGTTGTCATATGTAACAGTAATACTTACGCTTGAGTCAGAAATATTCGTATTTGTACTTAAAAAAGCACTCCTACTGGCTGCGAAAATATTTGTTCCCGAAATACCAGATAAACTTAATCCTCCTAAAGACTGTCCGTTCAAGGAAAAAGACATATTAGTGACGTCATCAGCAACAGCTCCAGCGGTAATCCTTATTCGAGCAGGCAAAGTGCTTAAAACATTTTCAAATTCAAACTCAAATACTTGTTCTGGTTCAAAATCAAATCGCTCACCATACCATATACGACCTATTGATCCTATATTACGCTCATCTACTTCATGATGTTGTTTTCCATAATAATAATCGTAGGTAGCGGCTGGAACTCCAGATGGCTGGATGAATGGGAGAATTCTTTTACCTATTGCACCATCAACTGTGATGTAATAATAAGAATCATCTGTATAAGGATTAATAAAACTATCATTCTCTAACACAAAATCAGTATCGGTCGCAATTCCATAAAATAAGATCTGGTCATCATTATCAAAGGAGCCGTCACCATCTCCAGTTACAGTAATCGCAAGTTCTGGCGCGTCATAAAATTGCTCCTCACTACTTACAAGAGGTAAAGATTTACCACCATGACCGTAAATTTTTATTCGGGCAGGATCTATAGCATTGACATCAATTCCTAAATTGGAAAGAAATGAACGATTAATGCGATGCACACCTGTTTTATCTACTTTAAAACGGTACCAATTTCCAGATGCTAAAATTGAATTTCCAAAACTTGCCGTCTTTTGTTGTGCTTGCAATTGCGCTTGCTCGTATGAATAACTAAATGACAGCACCTTTTTATACTGATTACCTTGTTTATATATAGGAGATATTTTTAATTTTGCATAATTCCGCTTTCGCGAAAGCGCATTTCTCAAACTATATTGAAACTCATTAGGAATACTAGAAGTATCTAATTGTCCCAAGTCACGTTCATTAATAGTCTGAGTTTTCACATTAGTAACACGTATGGAAAACTCACTAACTCTTTGATCAGTTTCAAAACTTTTAGACCAAAGTAATTTTTCACCATTATAAATATGGTTCTGTTTGAAAAAAGGAATCTTGAACTGTTGACTTCCTATATCAAAAGACTTGAATCCATTCCATTCAATGGACTCGCTTCCTCTTTGAGCATTCATGTAAAGACTGGAGAGAAGAAGAGTAAGGATTAAAAAATGTTTCATCGATAATTTAACGGCACTTAACTTTAAATAGTATGTGAATGAATTTTTAAAAAATCATAAAAACGTATAATAAAGACTATTCGTCGACGTTAATTATGATGGATTGTCAAATGTAGTGCGAATAATGTTAATTAATGCTTTCGTATTTAATTGAAATAATTATATTGCGACTCGTTTTTCAAAATAAATTCTTAAAATGAAGAAGTACTTTGTAGTAAAAGCAGTATTTGCACTATTTGCCGGCATGGCGATAGTGAGTTGTGGTGGTGGAAACGATTACACCTCAACATCTCGCGGTACCGGTTGGGACGTAACTGGTAAAAACGGATTTGAATTAAATACTAAGTATAAAGAACAGGAAACTGGTCCTGGACTTGTATTTGTTGAAGGTGGAACTTTTACCATGGGACGCGTTAAAGACGACCCTATGCATGATTGGAACAACACACCAAACCAACAGCACGTTCAGTCTTTTTATATAGATGAAACTGAGGTAACTAATGGAATGTACCTTGAAATGCTAGAATTCATAAAAGCGGTATTCCCACCAGAAGATGAAGAATATCGTAACATCTACAATGGTGCAGTTCCAGATACGTTAGTTTGGAGAAACCGTTTAGGTTATAATGAAGAGATGACTAATAATTATTTACGTCACCCTGCATATCAAAACTACCCTGTAGTAGGTGTAACATGGATTCAGTCAGTAGAATATGCAAACTGGAGAACAGAGCGTGTTAATGAGCTTATTCTTAACAAGCAAGGTTATACTTCAAAAGAAGCACTAGCTAACCAAGAAGCTGGCGCAACTTTTAATACAGAAACGTATTTAAACGCACCTACATTAACTTATGGTGGTGATGAAGAGAAAACAAAAGGTGGAAAACGATCAGCTTCATTAGAAAAAAAGAAAACTGCTAAAGCTGCAAAACAAGGCGGCGATGGTGAAGTATCTGGACTTTATGTAACAAGAAAAGACGGTATTCTTTTACCAGCTTATAGACTACCTACTGAGGCAGAATGGGAATATGCAGCTTTAGGATTAGGAAGTGTACGTGAATATAACGCATACCGTGGTAGAAAGAAGTACCCTTGGGATGGTCAATACACAAGAAGTGGAAAACGTAAGACTCGTGGTGATCATATGGCAAACTTTAAGCAAGGTGATGGAGATTACGGTGGTATCGCTGGATGGAGTGATGATGGAGCAGATATTACAGCTCCAGTAAAATTCTACGAGCCTAATGATTTTGGAGTTTATGAAATGGCTGGTAACGTGTCAGAATGGGTTGCAGATGTATACCGTCCAATGGTAGATGATGAATTCAACGACTTTAACTACTACCGTGGTAATGTTTATACAAGAAACAAAATAGGTCCTGATGGAATGATCGCTGTAGTAAGTGCTGACTCTATTCCTTACGACACATTGAGCAATGGTAAATTAATTGCTCGTGCTCTACCAGGTGAAATCCAAAGAGAATCTGTGGATGATAATGAAACTTATTTGAGAACAAACTTTGATAGAAGTGATAACAGAGACTTCAGAGATGGAGATGCACAATCAACTAAGTACTTTGATAAAAGAGATCGTCTTAACGATGAGAACAATAGAATGTATAACTCTCCTAGACATAGTGTAGATTTTGATTCTATAGGAAATCTAGACAGACAATACGATAAAGATTCTAATAGAACTTCACTTATCAACAATGAAGTGAGAGTAATCAAAGGTGGCTCATGGAGAGATAGAGCGTACTGGTTAGATCCAGCCGCTAGAAGATCTTATCCACAAGATATGGCTAAGGATGATTTAGGATTCCGTTGTGCAATGTCTAGAGTAGGTTCTAAAGCTAAAAAAACAAAAAGACCACGTAACTAAAACGTATTCTTCACAATTACAAAAAGCCCTTATTATAAGGGCTTTTTTGGTACTAAAAATTAAAATTTAATATGATTGAAAAGCTGTATCATATTTTTAAAAGCTCCACAGGTGTAAACACAGACACTAGGTCTTTAAAAGAAGGAAACTTATTTTTTGCCTTGTCAGGAAAAAATTTTGATGGTAATGAATATATTCAAAAAGCCCTAGAAAAAGGAGCCTTACATGCCGTTTCCAGCGATCCTCGATGGAAAGACGACAAAAGAGTGAGTGTTGTTACTGATGTATTAGAATGTCTACAAAAGCTCGCAACTTACCATCGACTAGAGTTAAATATTCCTATTATAGGACTGACAGGTAGCAATGGTAAAACCACTACAAAAGAACTTATTCTCTCGGTTTTATCAACTCAGTTTAAAGTTAGCGGTACAAAAGGTAACTTAAACAACCATATAGGCGTTCCTCTTACCTTATTATCTTTTGATGACACTATAGAAATAGGTGTTGTTGAGATGGGCGCTAACCATCCCAATGAAATTAAAACGTTAAGCAGTATTGCACGACCTAATTTTGGACTCATTACAAACTACGGCAAAGCGCATCTTGAAGGCTTTGGAAGCATTGAAGGAGTAAAAACTAGCAAAAGCGAGCTGTACGACTATTTAAAAAGCTCTGATGGAACGGTAATAGTTGGAAGGTGGGATCCAGAACAAATTGTACGATCGTCAAAAATAAAACAAGTCTTCACACCAGAAAACACCTTCATTTTCTCTGAAACGCCTTACCTCACATTTATTGTAAATAATCAACTGATAAAATCTAACCTAACTGGAGTTTACAACTACCATAATGCGCTATTTGCTTATACGGTTGGAGAATTGCTGAATGTACAACCTAATAATATTGTATCAGGTATAGAAAACTACATTCCTAAAAACAATCGCTCTCAGATACTTCAAAGAGAAAACACCAGAATTATTCTTGATGCTTACAATGCAAATCCTAGCAGCATGAAAGTAGCTTTGGAAAACTTAGCTAGTCAGAAAGAAAAGCACAAAGTGGCGATTTTAGGAGATATGTTTGAGTTGGGAGAATATGCCGTACAAGAACATCAAAATATTTGTGATTTAGCCGAAAAATTAAAAATAAAGGACATCTTTTTAATTGGTGAGAATTTTCAAAATACCTTAAACACTAGAGCTGTAAAATATAAAACCAGAAAAGAATTCAATAATGCTTATTCCATGAACACTGATAAAGAACAAGTTATATTGATAAAAGGTTCAAGAGGAATGGGACTAGAAGAAATTTTAAAAACAAACTAGAAAGTATTTTAAAGTTTTTTCAAAAAAAACACAAAAAAGCTTTCAGCAAATCAATTATTATGTAAATTTGCCACCGCTTACGAGCAAAAAGGTACCTTAGCTCAGTTGGTAGAGCAAAGGACTGAAAATCCTTGTGTCCCTGGTTCGATTCCTGGAGGTACCACAATGAAATCCCACATTCGTCTTATTATCAAGACATTGTGGGTTTCTTGTTTTTAATAGGGACAACATAAGGGACAAATACTTCTTATTTACTTACTTACATGCTTTTCAAAAAGCTTTATCAAGGAATTTCTTATTGGTCTAAAAAACTTTTATCATTACAAAAGAACCTAAAATCACGATCGTAACTTTTTTTGTGCTAAACAAATGATAGGGGTAACACGGTAAAAACTTTTTACTACTGGGCATGTTTCAAGAGGGTGGTTACTCTATCTATTTATTTGACTATTTTTAAAAAAAACTAAATGAGTAATAAATCTGATAGCTCAAAACAGAAAAATGTTTTAGATAAACCAATATGGTCTTTAACTCCTAAAGTTTTAAAAGAAAGTAAGAAGCTTAAAAAGATAACACCTTACTTAGTTTCTCTTAAAAAAGGTATAGATGAACCAGATGTAAAAAATATTGCCTTAACAGGCGACTATGGCTCTGGAAAGAGTACTATTCTATTAACTTTTGAAGAACAAAACCCTCAATTCAATTATTTAAATATTTCTCTTGCATCTTTTAAAGATGACGAAAGAGAAATAGTACATGACGATTATCCTGAAACTCATGATTTTGATAATACGGATAGATTAATAGAACTGAGCATTCTACAGCAAATAATATATCAAGCTCCACCTAGTGAAATACCTGATTCTAGATTTCAAAGGATCGTTGGACTTTCCAATACGGATTTAGTATGGTTTGCGATAGGAAGCGTATTATGGTTAATCTCAACTGCTATACTATTAAAATTTGATGGTATTGATAAAGTAAATCCAGATAATTGGACGTTTAAACTAAATGATTTCGACCTTCCGTCCTTTTTAGCTCTTCCTATATTTTTACTAGGAATAGGTTTTTTTATGTTTAGGCTTGGGAGAGTTCTCAGTAATTCCAAAATAAGTAAGGTTAATATTAAAGGAGAAGTAGAGCTTGGTAAAGATTTATCTAAATCAATTTTAAACAAACACCTAGATGAAATATTATACTTTTTTGAGCAAACGAAATACGATATTGTAATTATTCAAGATGTGGACAGATTTAAGACAACACAGATTTTTACAAAGTTGCGAGAAATCAATCTCCTAATAAATAAATCCTCATCAATAAGAAATCAAAATAGAAAGATTGTTTTTATATATGCTATCAGAGATGAAATGTTTGAGACTAGCGAACGAGTAAAGTTCTTTGATTACATTGTACCTGTAATTCCCTTTATTAATCCTTCTAACGCAAAAGATCAATTTTATAATCTACTCAAAGCCGAAAAACTCGAAAGTGAATTAAAAAAAGAATTTATTGACGATGTAGTTACCTATATCGATGACATTGACATGAGGTTACTCACAAATGTTTTTCAAGAATTCAGCATCTACCAAATTCAAATGGGATCAGGAATACACTTCGAGAATTTATTTGCCCTTATTTTATATAAAAATTTACATCCTAACGATTTCACATTGTTACCAAGAAGAAAAGGAAATTTATACCATTTTCTGAATAGTAAAAAAAGCTATGTCAAGCAACTAATCGAAGAAGTAAACAAGGAAATCAAAGAATTAGAATTTCAAATTCAAAGTATAGAATCTGAAAGAGTGAATGAATATGAAGAATTAAAAAATATTTACATAAGTAACATATATGAACAAACAGAAGCGATAGAAATTCAAATAAACAATGAATGGTTTAGGTTTAATCATTTATATCAGGATGACAATCTATTAGTTCTAATAGAACAAGATAGCTTTACTTATCGAAAACTTAGAAGAAATTCTTACGATGGATTGTATGAATACGCTAAAATAAATGGTAATTCAGATTTTAGTTCATTACAAAATATAGTCAACAAGGATTTTAGCTTTCTAGAGCGAAAGGAGCATATAGAAAATAAAGATAACGACTCGATAGAAGAACTTAAATCTCAACTTTTGTCTAAAAAACAATTCAAAATAGAAATCCAATCTTGGACTTTGACTGAAATATTCAAAAAGTTAGATATAGGTAATTATCTATCAAAATTCAAATATGAAGAATTGATGGGTAATTTAATTACTAATGGATATATCGACGAAAATTATAATGAATACATAACGTTATTTCATGAAGCAAAACTAACTCTTACTGATAAGAATTACATTAAGAAAATTAAAAGTGGTCAAATGAGCAATTACGATTACTTTTTATCTGATCCGAGTGAAGTAATCAAAGAAATACCTCATAGATATTTTTCAAGGAAAGAAATACTTAATTATCATATTTTAGGGTATAGTCTCATGTGGAGCGATGAATTTGAAGATAAAAAAAACACATTGATTCAACAGTTATGTTCAGTTAAGTCTGGAACTAAGGAAGAGAGAGACATTTTTAAATTTGTTGACGGATACATACAGTTTTACACAAATCCAAATGAAGAATCTAAAGCTAGGACGTCAGGTTCAATTCCAGAATTAGTTCAAATCCTTTCAACCTTTACAGGTGTATTATGGAATCCATTACTTTCTAATAACACAACTGCTCAACAACAAATTGATGAGTACATAAAGTTAGTTGTACAACATTCAGAACCTACTGATTTTTCCAATAATAAAGAAAACAAAAGGTTTAAAAGTTATTTAGCAGAAAACAGTAAAGTCATCAACCTTTTTTCTAAACAAGATCAAGCTCAAAAACTTGCGGTTTTAATTCAATTACTAGGAATTAAGTTTTCAAAACTGATAGAGAAAAATGAGCGAAATGTTTCATTATATGATTACATCTACGAGAATTGTCACTATGTAATATCTGCTACAAATATCAGAGAAATACTTGTCGCTTATAATTCCGAACTAGAACCTAATGATATTAATTTACTTGACAAAGCTAATTACACTACAATCTTAAAAAGCGACTGTAAGTTTTTAAAAGAATATGTAGAAAAAAACATCAACATGTATGTTGAATCTGTGTTATTACGAATTACAGAAAATAAAGAAGAAAGTGAAATTTCGATTCTACGTTTACTGAACAACTCTAATATCAAAATTGATAATAAAGCAAAAATAATCTCAAAGCAAAAGGCGAAAATCAATAACATTAAGGACATTGAAGACCTATCAATCAGTAAAATATTAATGAAGAATGAAAAGGTAAGTGATTCTTGGCAGAATATAATTGAGATTTACTTAAAACTTAATGAAGAAATAGATGAGGAACTGATTGAGTATTTAAATCGAGAAAGCGTGTTTACAAGCCTTAAAGGAAAAAAAATAGATGATGGTTTAATTAGTATTGAAGACAAAAAACTAAAATCGTTCAGCATGTCACTTATCAAGTGTAACAAATTGAATGAAATTCCCTATTCAATATATATGGAGCTGTTGCCGTTAGCCTATAGAAGATGGAAAAATATCGACATAAGCGACTTAGATGAGGAAAAAGTAAAGTTTTTAATAATTAACAACAATCTATCATTAACAGAAGAAAATCTTACTTCAATTGAGGATTCTTTTCAAGGTCTTGATAATTTATTTTTAGAACACAATAATTCAGAAATCCTACTTTCTTTATCAAAAGAAGAATTGACTTTAGACAATGCGCAAGTTGACAGACTTATACTTTCGGAAAGTGTAGACGATTTAATGAAAGAGCAATTAATTAAAAAATATAATAGAGAAAGAGTTACCGAAAGTGATACCATTTCTATTGCCTTAGGAAAAATAACAAATAAATTTAACAGAGATGATTTAACTTACGATGAGCTAAGTAGTGTTTTTTATAAAACACAAATTAAGCCTAGTGAAAAAGTTAATATTCTTAATAATCATTTTCAGAAACTAAGCAATTCAGAAATTCAACATTTGTTGAGTTCCATCTCTTTAAGACATAATAACATCTTTGAGCCTACCAAAAGACAAAAATTTACTAATACAGCCCCACTTCTTTCACTTGCAAAAAAACTTAAAGAAGCCAAGCTTATCAAAAACTATCATTTACAAAAAGATGATACATTAATTCGGTTTTATCCTACATCTTAAAGGTTTATTTTTAGTTTCATGTAAAACACGCCCAATCCTTTTCTAGCTCTTCTGCAACCTCTTCAATTGACTCTCCTAACAAAGCAGCTTGCGTAATAGTATGCTGAAAGTAGATCGGATATGACATTATCAATTGAACTTGCTTTAAGCTAAGTGATAGTTTTTTGTCATCTTTTTCCATTCATCAAAGATATATTTTTTTAGGAGACAAATTTTCATTTTAGTGATAGGTTGTGACTAGTTGTTTACCTATTTGAATTAAAAAGCTAGGGAAAGGGATTTAACCCAATGTTTGAGAGACACCTCTCTTTCCTTATTTTAAAGAAAAACTAAAAAGAGAAGACAACTCAACGTTTAGAGCTAAAGCTAACCTAGTTGCTGTATAAAATGTAAAATTGACTCTACCATTTTCTATTCTTGATATAGAAGTCTTTTCAACATTAATAAGAGATGCGAGATCAAGTTGAGATAAACCACTTGCTTTTCTCAGCTCTGCTAACCTTTTTCCAAAGGCTTTTTGAAAAGCTATTCTTTGGCTTTGACTTATTTCAATAGGTTCTTGATCCTGAGTTGACATACAAGTCAATTTTACTCCTTATCTTAGCACAAAGGGTAAGCATACATGTCAACTACAATGAAATTTTTAATGTTAAACAATATAATACAAGGTGGCTCTTCTACTCAGTGGGACGCTCAACACGCTTTTGATGAAGGCACTAATTCTTCCAGTAGTTATGGAATATTGAGATTTATAGTCCTTTTGGTTTTATTCGTTTTTGCGCTATTTGTTTGGGGAAGTTTCATGGGTAAAAAGAAATAAGTGATTATGAGTTTAAATATCAAATACAATTTAGTTTTTTCACTTATTCTATTAACTAGCTTTATAAGTATCGCACAATCATCATTCTCAAATGGTTATCAAACAGGATACAAAAAAGGTCATTGTTACCAGATTTATGGATGCATTGCACCCATCCCACCTATATCCCCGTTACCAACTATTAACGAATCTAGCAACAGCTATGAGGATGGATACCAAAGAGGCTTTCTTGATGGTAAAAACTCCCAAAAGTCAAACTCTGATAACTTTACTCAATACACACCTAGAAAATATGGCGATCCTATTGAAGTTTACGACTTTGATTTATTATCTGCGAGTATGCAACAAAAGCAACAGCAGTATAGAAATCAACAACAGAAACTCTATGATTATTATAGTAAAAAAATAATAGAGGTTCGCAATCATAGTTTTGAATATTATGATAACTGTTTAGAATACATAAAACAATTCCAAGGCTACTACAAAGAATCTAAACTTCATAGAAAACAAATCGAGATTTTAAATCCGCAATTAATAATTGACCAATACCCAGATAATGTGCCTTTTAAACAAGTTGAGGAGCTAATAAAAAAACTGCAAAACAATGAAAGAAAATTAAAAGAGATTATCTTAAATGTTGAGGAAATATCTAAATGGTACTTATCAAGCCCAAATGAAATTGTTAATGGTGTCTATTCCGTTGGTCAAATTAAGGACTTTCAATATAACAGCAATACAGGGGATTTTGAGCAATTAAACACTTTGAACGGAACATCATACATATCTTTTTCAAAGAACCTAATCAAATACAAAAGAAACGATAGTGCAATTGCAATAGGTGGCTTTTTAAGATTTGAAGGAATTAAGAATGACCTTTATGTATTCACAGATGGGTGGGACAACACATTAGCTTTAAATAAAGATTTTAGTACAATACTTATTTACTATGGTAGAGAAGTTAATTCAACTCAATACTTGAAAAAGGCTATTTATAAAAATCTACAAAAAATTGAGCAATAAAAAAGAGGACACTCTTTCGACTATCCTCTCCTATCTTAAATATTTCATCAACTTAGATTTTTTTTAAATTTCAAATTTGATGCATTCTCATTGTGAACCTTCTTATTACAATAATAACATATCATAATTTTCGATTCATCTTTTAAAATGTAATTGTGTCCATAATCGATTTTTACTTCGCAATTGGAACATTTACATTTAATCGTTCCTTTATCATTAAACCCTTTATACGATTCAACTCTGATGACCCCTTCAATTTCTAGTAGGGATTGCTTTAATTCCTTTGGCATAATAATATCATTTATCCTATTAATACATTATCGGAATAGTAGTACTCATCATTCATAAGGAATGGAGCAGAATCATAAGTTTCACAATCGGAATAGCTCAAATGGGTAAACTTACTTTTTATAAATTTAAACAGTTCACTTTTCCAACTATCTAAATTGAATTTTTTGACAAGTTTAGAAAACTTTTCTTTCCTTTTTTGAAAAGTACTTGCACTGAAATTACCTCTAGTATCAATCCAATAAGACGGATGTGTATAAGTCAAAATTTCATTTGATTGTTTTTTAGTCATTAGCCTATTTCCATCATAACGATCTACAATGTTTAAGTGACTAAGTTTATTTAAGTAATCATGATATAAAACACGAATACAATCAAACCTTCTTAGGTCATTAAGGTTATAAATACCTAAACGATTAAGTTGCTTTTTAGTCTTATACTTCACTTCAACCCTTAGAATATTAGGATTATTTATTAGTCCTGCAAACTGTAGTGATTTGTCATAAATCTTAATCTCATACTCTTCATAAGTGAATTTTTTAATTCGCATTTTTTTGTTATTCTTAGGATCATAGCAAGGGGTTTTCAACTTATGCATTAAAACGTAACGTTCTAAAAACAGGGATGGATTAATTCCTAAATCTATATTTAATCCAAATTCCAGAACATTTAAACTTATATCCCCTAAGTCATAACCTAGTGTTTCTTCTAGCCTATCAAGACTAGCTTGTAAATCACAGAAACTAAAGTCATTTGAGTTTTCAACTCCATCTCCAATAGTTTTATTAAAAAACGTATGTAGTGAGTGCTCTATTGAGGCATACCCATCATAAACTTTTATACTTAAATTTTGAATATTAGTTTTTAAAGGGTACTCTATACTGGAATCGTTTACTTTAAATTTCTGATTTAAATCAAGAGATTTGTTAGCCCTCAGTAGTTCTTCTAGTTCATTTTTGTAGGTAAACCTACCTTTAAAATAGTCAATCATATCATTGGAGTTTTAGTGTTTACATAATCGTTTATGGTACTTCTCTTGTAACGAGGAGAACGACCTACGTAACTGTCAGGGACAAGAATCCCCTTTTTTCTCCAATCATAAATAGCTCCCTTTTTGACCTTTAAGATGTCCATTACATCTTGGACTTTAAGAAGTTCATCTTCGTTTGGGTCTGACTCTGCTTTGACCTCGATTTCTTGAACAGGAAAAAAACCTGTTTCTTTTAATTTCTCTGAAACTCTTTCAGAAAATAGTTGAGCCATTGAGTCAATCACAAGATTGATGGCGTTCTGTGTCCCTTGTCGGGAAATAGCGATTTCGCTCATAATAAATTGTTTTTAAATTATGGTACAAAACTATTCAATCAGACAAGAGTGAATTTTAAAAAATTTAATAGTTCGGGGGGAAGACCAATGGCTAAAATCACATTAACTACTGATTTTTAATACTTTGCTTTTGGTCAGATAAAAAAGACGATCGGTTCCTTTTATCTTTTAGACATATATTTTGGTCTATTAAAGCCGATATATTATCCCTATACTTTTTATAGTCTTTAGATTTTGGATGAACTAGATTGTCAATCTTGTTTCCCTCAATGGTAAAAATATATTTAGCTATTGAGTAGATATAGTTATTTAAAAAAGCATCTTTACCTTTCATTAACTTTAAAAAACAAGCGAGTTTATTTTTTCCACCAATCCAATTAATCTGAACTCGGTTTTTTCGATAAATAAAAATTTGTCGAAGATTGACAGTTTTGGTCTTCGGTGAAATAAGATTGTTATTTACTAAGTCCGCCCTAAGCCCTCTAATGTCATATAATTTCATCGGATTCAAAGAAAAATGAGTTTGATTGATCTCAGAAAACGAATTACCATAGCTAGAGATATGTTTATGTATTTTCTCTTGAAGTTCTATTAATTCCTCTATATACTCATTTGCGAAAGTTGATTTCTTCAAACTCTTATTTTGATAAAACCTGATTTTGAAATCTCTTAGATTATTTATGAATTCAGCCTTCATATACCTTCTCCTATACTTTCTATAAAGACACTCTAAAATAACTTGTGATTCCATTTTCTCATACTCAGCAAGCATTTCCTCAATCATTCTACCTTCTAGTATTTTTTTATACAATGAAGGATTTATTGTATCCAATGAACCTGCTATCGGCATAGGAAGACAATATAAAGAGGTAAAAAATGAAATCAGTCTAATGTCAGAGTCAATCCAAAATAAATTCCTTACTAAAGAGTCAAAGTCAAGGTTATGGTCTATATCATTGTTTATTTTCATGATTTACTCAATAGGTATAGAAGTGCTTTCAAACTCTTTCGTGCTTGTTATTTGAGCTATTATATCGTCTTTAGGAGCTCTGATGTATTTTAAAAACTCTTTTGTTGTAGTATGTCCACTTAACTCCATAATATGATGGACATCCATACCAGATTTATATTTAAGTGTGCAAAAGGTTCTACGGGCTGTATGGCTCATTATGAGTTTGTACTTTTCAGTATATTTTGTAATTTTTTTACCTCCAATTGTCTGTTCAGTTTTTATTTTTCGATTGATTTTTGCTTTTTGAGCTACTTTTTTAATATAATCATTCAATTTCTGAGGAGCAATCTTAGGTGGTAATTCGCCATTATATCTATCATCCATGATTTGTTGGATGACAGGCGTAATTCTACATAGGACTTCTTTCCCTGTCTTTTCTTGTTTAATCTTTATGTAATTAACCCCATCATTAATTTGAATCTCTTGACTTGCTAAGTCGTGATAATCGCTAATACGCTGTCCAATTTCACAACCAATTAAGAATACATCTCTTGCTAAAATATAATGAGTTTTATCTAATTCAGTTTTGTAGAGTGTTATCAGTTCATCCATTGTTAGAAAAACTGCCGTAGTCGTTTCTTTAGAAACCTTAAACTTTTTAAACTTGAAATTAGTATGTAACTCAGCATATAATGCAGCATTCATAAACCCAATAAGGTTTTTTATCTGTTTCCCAATAGTATTGATACTATAATACTTATCATCATCCTTCCCATACGTTTTATTATTCATATAGTCCAAAAACTCTGAGTAAAACTCCTCATCAATAGTATTAAAATCAAGTTTATAACCAGACTCTTTTTCAAATTGTATGAGATGGTTTTGAGTCTGCTTGTAAGTACTAACAGTAGCACTTATTGACCTTCCCTTAGAAACAGGCAGCTCTTTTTCTTTTCTATTGATGTGACTCTCGATAAATTCTAAAAAAGTTGTTGGCTCTTGCTCTTCAATAATCTCACTAGACTTATTTGTAAATCGTTTAAGATGCTCTTTTAAATCATTGCGAGTAAAAGCAATCTGTTTGGAGTCACAATCAGACACATAATCAAAAGTCTCTGATTCTAAATCTCTCATTAAGTCATTAATTTCATTACTATTCCTAACGACAGCGACATTCTTCACTCTTTTTTTCGCAGAATCCCAATACTTAGGATCAATTGCATATCCGATACTATATTTTAAACGAAAATCTCTACCGTTTGAAAAGTCCATATAGATTGATTGCTCTATATTTGCACCCTTTTTTAATCGGAAATTTATCGAACCAGTTGTTCTCTTGACTTTACTCACTTTATATTTTTTTAGATTACTAAAGATAAGCTATTGAGAGATCAGAGACAACAAAAGGGACAACAATTGATGAGCAATTATAAATTTCTGTGATATTAAAAAGAATTGACATTAAGGCTGTGTAAGACTCAATAAGCTACTGTTAGTATATTTGAGTTCATTTACGTTTAACAAGGTTGGATTTAACGTGGTACTGGAGGTACCACTAAAAGCCCGATCTGAAGATCGGGCTTTTTGTTTTAAGAAGTGTATTTTACAATTCTATTTTATAACTAGATGATATTAGTAATTGACATAGGTAATACTTCCATAAAACTGTCTGTAATGGATCATTTAAACGTGTATAAACTTATACGCTCAGATGTATCTACATTCACAAATGAGATTTTAAATCTTAAGCAAGTTTATCCAGATATTAAAGAAGTTGCTTATTGCAATGTAGGAGATTTTCCATACGAACTAAAAGAATTCTTAAAAGTAAATTTTGAAGTAGTTTTTGAGATTAATCATCAAATAAAACTTCCATTTAACAATCGTTATGAAAGCTTAACATTGGGTAACGACCGTATAGCTCTTGTTGCTGGAGGCTTGTTTACCGAAGGCAACAACACACCGCTACTAGTCATAGACGCTGGTACTTGCGTTACTTACGACTTTATAGATAGTGATAAAAACTACTTTGGCGGAGCTATTTCCCCAGGATTACAGTTGCGTTATCAATCGCTTCATAATTTTACAGAAAACCTACCGTTATTAAAACCTCAACCCACTAAAAATATTACAGGTTACAATACCGAAACCTCGATACACAGTGGAGTTGTACTCGGAATGACCCTTGAATTAAAAGGAGCCATAAAACAATATAGAAAAGCACATAAAGACCTAAAAGTATTAATAACTGGAGGCGATAGCGAGCTATTGGTAAAACAACTAAAAAACCGTTTCTTTGCCACGCCTTTTTTGATGCTTTACGGCATCTATAATTTATACCTATTTAATAAGAACCTATGATAAGAAGTTTAGTAATTGCGATAGTAATTTTTACAAGCATAAATTGCTTTGCACAATCACGCACTTCATCACCTTACTCCTTCTTTGGTTTAGGGCAACAAACATTTAAAGGCACAATTGAAAATCGTAGTATGGGAAGCATGCTTACTTACGTAGACAGTGTTCACATAAATTTGAGAAACCCTGCTGCCTATGGTAACCTTAGAGTTACTACTTACGCGTTAGGAGCAGTTCATTCTGAAACTTGGGCGTCTACTGAAACAGAAAGCGATACCTATTCTGCTACTACGATAGAATATGTGAGCATAGGTATTCCCTTGGGCAAAAAAGCAGCTTTTGGGTTTGGCCTAGTACCTTTCAACTCGGTAGGTTATGAAATAGGTAGCATTACAGAAACCGTATATTCTAGATTTACTGGAACTGGAAGTATCAATCGAGCCTATCTAGGTTTTGGCTATAAAATTACACCAGCGTTAAGCATAGGTGGTGAATTTAGATATAATTTTGGTGAGGAAACAAACGGTTCTAGTGTTGCCCTAGCTGGACTGCAGTTCGGTACTAATGAAACTAACGAAACTGATTTTAGTGGTGCCTCTATTAATTTAGGCCTACACTATCAAAAAATGATCACTAATAAACTGGAGTTACAAGCCAGCGCCGTATATAGTCCAGAGAGCGATTTGAATGCAAAAAACGAAAGAAGCTTATCCACTTTCAGTCTATCTGCTGATTTTAATGAATTCACCGTTAGTAGAAGAGCATCAGAATTTGATGAGCAAGAACTCAAACTACCGTCAGAATTAACATTCGGTTTAACTGTTGGACAACCGCTTAAGTGGAATGCAGGAATAGAATATTCAACTCGCGGTAGTAGTGCCATTACCTCTAGATCATTTGCCCCTTCTGGAACCACTTTTAAGGACGCTGCCACTTTTAGAGCTGGTGGTTTTTACATCCCTAACTATAATAGTGTCACTAGTTATTGGGATCGTGTAGTTTATAGAGGTGGATTAAGATTTGAGGAATTAGGACTAGAAGTAAGTGGAGATGGAGCAAATTCTGCAGACATTAATGAGTTTGGCATATCTTTTGGATTAGGATTACCAATCGGCAATAGATCAGGTTTTTCAAACGCAAACGTAGGTATTGAAATAGGACAACGAGGTACAGAAGATTTCGGTTTAATTAGAGAACGATTTTTTAATATTTCCATAGGTTTATCACTTAACGATGTTTGGTTTATCAAGAGAAAATATAATTAAGAACAATTCAAATCATTATTATGAAACTTAAAAATACAATTATAATAGCGCTTAGCTTTTTTAGTTTCGCTTTCGCGAAAGCGCAAGTATCACCACAATGTGCTAACGATTTAAGCTTATTTGCAGAAAATGCTAAAGCCAAAAATTATGAAGAAGCGCACAAACAGCTACTTCAATTAGTTGAAAAATGTCCTGATGCGAGTGCTGCCATATATCAATATGGAGAAAAAATCTATGAGCATAGGATAAAAAAGAAAATAGGTGAACAGAAAGACAATGTAGATGGTCTACTTAAAATGCTTAATACCCAGGTTTCTAACTATCCAGATAAAGTAGATGTTACTAGAAAAAAAATTGAGATAGCTAGAACAATGCAAAAGTATAAAGTAGGTTCTATTGAAGAGCAATTCAACATGTTAGATGGATTGTTTCAAACAGATCAAGAAAACTTTACTGACCCTAATGGGATGATGACTTATTTCTCTTTAGCTGAGAAACAGTACAATAGTAATAAAATGGATCTTCAAAGACTTTTTGATATCTATGATAAATTAACTAATCATATTGAGGCGCTTCAAGATGAAAGATCTAAAGTGGTTGCTGATTTAATGACAAAGCAAGAAACAACAGAGCTTACTGAAAAAGAACAAAAAACTATAGGCTATCAAGAAGCTAACCTAAAAAATTATGGTATCGTAATGGGTAGTGTAAATGGAACATTAGGTGAACTTGCTGATTGCGATAAATTGATTCCACTTTATGATGCAGAATTTGACGCAAATCAATCTGATAAAGATTGGTTGAGCAACGTTTTAGTAAGACTTCAAAAGAAAGATTGTACTGACGCTCCTCTTTATATCAAATCTGTAAAAGCACTCCACGTAATAAACCCTAGTGCTAAAACAGCTTATGGTTTAGGTAATATTGCAGAGACTACTGCTGAGAAAATGCAATATTGGGATCAAGCAATTGAACTAGGAATAGGTGACGATTATAAAGCAACAATCTATTACAAAAAAGGTAATATCTATAAAAGTAAAGGACAATTCGGTAGTGCTAGAAAAGCATACTTATCTGCAACTGAGTTGAGACCATCTTTTGGAGCACCATACCTTCAAATAGCTGGTATGATTTCTGGAAGTAATGCGAGCTGCGGCTCAAATCCATTTGAAAAAAGAGCCTTAAACTGGGTAGCTGCAAGATATGCTTACAAGGCTGCAAGAGTTGATCCTTCTATAAAGAAAAGTGCTAACAAGGCTGGAGATGACTACAACGCTGCGGCGCCTGGAAAAAGAGATGTCTTTTCAAATAGCAGTTACAATTCTGGAGACAGAATCACTTTCAATTGCTGGGTAGGAGAATCAGTAACTATTCCTAACTTTTAATGAAATCTTTATTTCACATATTCAAATTCACGATCACGGCACTAGCCGTGATCTGTTTTTTGGCATCATGTGAGGATAACCTAAAGGAAATTCAAAAGATGGAAATCGCCTCTAACGAGCCAGTAGGTGAAGTAGAGAACATGCTTTTAAAACATACCGATAGCGGCCTATTAAAACTAAGCATTAAAGGAAAAAAAATGCTGGATTTTTCAAATGATGAATTCCCTTTTACTAAATTTCCTGATGGAATTGAAGTAAAAGTTTATCAATACGCTAATAACAAAACTAATCTAACTACTATCACAGCAGACGATGGAACTCTGTACGACGAGACTAATCTTATCGACTTGCGTGATAACGTAAAGATTGTTACCAGCGATGGCAACATTTTTATGGGCGACCAGCTTTACTGGGATCAAAAAGCAAAATGGATTTTTACAAATCAAGAGTTTGAAACCTCTATTGTAAATAGTGAGGACAATCAAAACATAGGTAAAACAACAGGAACCGTTCTTGACGCAAATGAAAATTTAAAAAAATTGATTGCTAGAGATCCAGATGATACCTTTGTACCAAAACAAAATAAATGAGCAAATTCTTCAAATACTTCGAGTACGCCTATCTAATTTTTGCTGTAGTTTTTGTGATTACTGGCTTTTATGAATTAGGGAACGACCCCAATCAGGCTTACCTGCTTTTTGGAATGGCAGCCGTTGCTATATTTATGTTCTTCTTTAAGAGACGATTTCGTCGTAGATTTGAAGATCGCAACAAATAGAAATGCTCGTTCAAATACTTATCATCATCACGATGCTCGTGCTCAGCGCTTTTTTCTCAGGCATGGAGATCGCTTATGTTTCTTCAAACAAGATACATATTGAATTAGAAAAAAGGCAAAACGATCTTATAGGTCGAGTTTTACGCAATCTTACCGCTCGCCCTTCTAAGTTTATTATTACCATGCTCATAGGTAACAGCATCTCGCTAGTTGTTTATGGTTTTGCTATGGAAACCTTGATCAGCACCCATTTAATTCAAGTATTTCCAGAATATGCTGATGTACTCAATAACCTTTTAGTCCAGACAGCACTCACTACTTTAATTATACTACTTACTGCAGAATTTTTACCAAAAGTCTTCTTCCAGATTTACTCTAACGAGCTATTGAAGTTCTTTGCTATTCCTGCCTATATTTTTTATCTAATTTTCTGGCCGGTCTCCTTATTTTGTATTCTAATTTCAGACTTTATTTTAAAAACCTTCTTTAAATCCAGCGGTGATGCATTGCAATTGAGCTTTTCTAAGCTAGAACTAGGAAATTACATTACAGAGCAAATGGAAAGTGTAGAGATTAAAGAAGACATTGATACCGAGATACAAATTTTTCAAAACGCACTGGACTTTGGAGGTCTTAAAGCTCGAGAAGTAATGGTTCCAAGAACAGAAATGATTGCTGTGCATCAAGACACCGATGTAAAAGAACTCAATAAAAAATTTGTAGCTACTGGACTGTCTAAGATTTTGATCCATGAAGATACTATCGATGATATTACCGGATACGTACACAGTTTTGATCTATTTAAATCTCCAGAAAGCGTAGAAAAAATAAAGCGAAATGTGATTAATGTTCCAGAAACAATGCTTGCAAAAGACGTTTTAAGCCTGCTTATAAAACGCCATAAAAGTATTGCTATAGTTCTTGACGAATATGGTGGTACCAGTGGTCTGATTACTGTAGAAGATATCATCGAAGAGCTTTTTGGAGAAATAGAAGACGAGCATGATTCTGATTTATTGATCGATCATCAAATTAATGAAAATGAGTACAAACTGAGCGCTCGACTAGAAGTAGATCAAATCAATGAAAACTACAATCTAGACCTTCCAGAAAGCGATCAATATGAAACTTTAGGTGGCTTAATTGTAAACGAGACTGCTGGTATTCCTGAAGAAGGAGACGTTGTTGTTATCAATGGTAACAGCTATAAGATCCTAGAGAAGTCAGATAATAAAATTGACTTGGTTTATTTGACACTGGGCGATCCAGAGTAAAAATTACCCAACTTTTTTTCTCTCTTAATATGGTTTAATCCTCTCTAATTGGATTATAATTCCGCTTTCGCGAAAGCGGAAACATCATCATCTTCCCTACTCTATTAAAAATTATCATTAAAACCGTGTTTAATGCGGTAGCATGCTTTATTAATTAGGTGGAAAACACTATTTTCGCCCTCATTAAAAAATTAAAAAATTTACAATGGCAGTATTAGGTAAAATTAGAAATCAAGGAGTTATTTTGATTCTAGTAATTGCGCTAGCATTATTTGCTTTCATTATTCAAGGTGTTCTCACCTCTAACGGACAAAAACAAGACGATGCAGTAGGCTACATAGGAGACACTGAGATTGATCGTGAGAGTTTTGCCAGAAAAGTAGAAAATGCATCTCAAAACAGAGGAGCAAATTTCTCGCAAATTCAAGCTGTAAATTCAGTTTGGGATCAAGAAGTACGTAATGCTGTTTTAGCTCAACAAATAGAGGCTGCAGGAATTAAGGTTACCGATGAAAAAGTTGCTGAACTTGTAAAAGCAAACTACAAGAGTAATCCACAATTTCAAAATGAAGATGGATCGTTTAATGAGTCTCAATTCAAAACTTTTGTAGCAAATATTAAACAATCAAACGGCGCAGCATGGAATGATTTTATCGCTGGTACCGCGACTAATGCACAGCAAGAACAATTTTTCAATCTGCTGAAGTCTGGACTTATCGCTACAAATGCAGATGGTGAGATGGAATACAGAATGGAAAATGACAACCGTTCATTCTCTTATGTAAATATCCCTTACACTACTATTGCAGACAGCCTAGTTGAAGTGACTTCGTCAGAAATCAGTGATTATGTAAGTAAGCATAAAGAGCAATTTAAAGTAGAAGCACAAAGAGATATTGAATTTGTGCTTTTTGAAGACAAAGCGTCACAAGAGGATAAAGATTCTTACAAGGCAGATCTAAGCAAATTATTAAGCGAGCAAACTTTGCGTAACTTAAATACTAAAAAGGACTATACAGTTCCTGCTATCACAGAAGCTGAAGACTTAAATGCTTACGTAGCCCAAAACAGCGATTTACCTTACGACGATCGTTATGTAATGGTTTCTAACCTTCCTGCAGCTGCAAAAGCAGCAACTAACGTTGAAAAAGGTAACACTTATGGACCTTATGAAGATGGTGAGTACATGAAGTTATCTTTAGTTGAAGATAAAAAAGTCATTAATGACAGTGTAAATAACAGACATATACTTATTGCGTATCAAGGTGCTCAAAGAGCTGAACCTACTATTACAAGAAATAAAGAGGCTGCAAAGAAAACTGCAGATAGCATCTTTGCACTTATAGGTCAAAGCAAAAGTAAGTTTGACACAAAATTTGAATACTTCAAAGAGAATAAGGAAGTAGCAAACGGACAAGACATCGGTTGGGTAGTTTATTCAGGTAATGCAAGAAACTACGCTGCTGGATTTACTAAGTTTCTATATGAGAATGAAGAAGGAACTGTAGGTATTGCAGAGTCTGCATTCGGTTATCATATTATTAGAATAGATGATGTAGCAGCTCCTAAAGATGCTATTAAGCTTGCAACCGTTGCAAAAAAGGTTATCGCATCTAAGAAAACTGGAAAAGAATTGTTTACTAAAACAGTGAAGTTCCAGAAAGCAGCAAAAGATGGAGACTTTGTTGCTCTTGCAAAAGAAAACGGTGTTACTTCTACACCAGTAAACAATCTAAAACCACTTGATGAGACATTACCTACAATAGGTAAGAACAGAAGAATCATTCAGTGGGCATTTAATGAAGACAGAGCTGTAGGAGACATAGAGCGATTTGAAACTTCTCAAGGTTATGTAATCGTAAAGCTGAACAAGAAAAGTGCAGCTGGTAACATGTCAAGTGAAGAAGCTAGTGCAAAAGTTGCTCCTATCTTAAGAAAGGAGAAAAAAGCAAAGCTGATTATGGATAAGATCAACGCTAGCGAAGTTTCTGAAATTGCAAAGAATCAAGGTCAAACCATGAAAAGTGCCGCCAATGTTAACCGTAAGAACCCAACTATTCCTGGCGTAGGAGAAGAGCCTCTAGTAGTAGGTACTGCCTTTGGTCTTGATCAAGGCGCCACTTCAAAGCCTATTGCTGGTGATAATGGTGTTTTTGTAATTAAAGTGACATCAATTGAAACAGCACCAGACTTACAAAACTATACTTCTAACGCAAATACAATTGCTACACAAGCAGCAAATCAATCTACTTCTAAACTAGTAGAAGCATTGAAAAAATCTGTTGAGATAGAAGATAATAGAGCTGTTTTCTATTAATCGGTAGTATACAATAAATTAAAAACGCCACTCGACTGAGTGGCGTTTTTGTATAGGTAACAACGTGAGTTCAACCTAACGTCATAAATAAATAATTGAACTTCAAACATTAAAAAAAACTGTCAAGTCGAGCGCAGTCGAGACTGTGTATAGATTAACTATATTTTCTCGTTTTCGATTGCGCTCAAACTGACCTCTCAACTCTTTATTTAATATCTCATTGATGAATATATAATTGCAGCCTTTTTTAGATTGAACTCACGTTAATATTGTTATTGGTTTCATCTAGTAATTTAAAACCACATCATCCCACTCAATAATAATCTCATATCCTTTGTTCTTGAAATATTCACGATGCTCAAGTCCACCAGTAGCCAAAACAAAATCGCCGCCCCAACCGCCTAAAGATTTTATTGCTCCTTGATAATCATCAAACAGCTGCTGCTTAATAGGAGCAATTCCCACAACTGCAGAGATCATCTCTTCATGTCGTGTGATACATTTTTCAAACATCAACAAATCGTCTGAAGCATCTATAAAAGCTTTGGGCATATTACTTAGTTCCTCTCGATAGGATTGTGTTAAAAGTCCCTTATCAAATTTTGCTATGGAGTCTCGACTGTTTTGCTTCCTATTCAAGTAAACAAAAAACAGTTCTTCTTTTATCGAGGGATTAAAATCTACTGCATTAAAAAACGGCTCTTCGTTATTATAATTATAGATAATGGGTTTAGGAGCAGTTGCACAAGCAATATCATAACCACTACCGCCAAAACACTTGAATTGCAATTGATAAGGATCACAGCCTAACCATTGAGCTACACATGATATTAATGTTGAACTAGTTCCCATACCTGATTTTCTATCAAAATCTAAAGTAGTCACCGCATCAAAACCTCTTAAAGACTTATTTGAAGTTAGATGCAGCGCCGTATTTAAAATCTCACTCAGTTTAAAAGTAATAGGGTTATCACAATTGATACAATCGGAATACAAGTCATGAACATTAGTAACTACTTGATACCACAACTCTCCATCACTATTATAACTTTTCCAAGTGATTTCTTGATCATCTCGATCGGTGATTTCTAAGTACTGATTCAATTTTAAAGGTACTGCCAGTGCTGGCACATTATCTAAGACGGCATATTCTCCGGTAATTAAAAATTTCCCGTGAGCTGTATATTTTTTGGTCATTTTGGTTGCCATGGTATTCAACAGGTATTATTCGCTAAATTTTACTGTAGATTGTCGCTCTCTATTCACATGTAATTGGGTGACGTCTGGTCGAGAATAATGACCTACTACGTCAAAGTTTTGTTTTTCTTCTAACACTCGATTAAAATCTAAAGTTGCGTAGATCAATTCCTCTTTACCTATTTGTGGTTCAACAATCCATTCTCCATCGGGACCAGCAATGCAACTGCCGCCATTTGCTAGAACATATGGTGACTTTTCAAGTATTTGATTTAAATGCGGAGTATTCTCTGGAAAATCGCTCCTAAACATAGTTGAAGATACTGACAGCACATAACAACGACCTTCGCGAGCAATAAATCTCGTTATGTCCTTGGTGTTATGATCACTTCCTGGCCAGCAAGCCACGTGCAAATTAGTTCCTTGAGCATACATGGCAGCGCGAGGTAATGGCATCCAGTTTTCCCAACAGTTGAGACCACTCACCGTAAAATCTTTTAATTTATGAGTCACCAGCCCATTTCCATCTCCAGGCGACCAGGTCAAACGCTCGTCATACGTAGGCTGTAATTTACGGTGTACACTTTGAATCATTCCTTGTTGATCTATGTAAACCATACTGGCATACACACTATGTCCACCGCGGTCTTCAGGTCGTTCTATAATTCCTAAATAGATGGATATATGTTTCGCTTTCGCGAAAGCGCAAACGGCATCCAGCTCTCCTTTTTCTATACAGACAGCGTTCAATACATATTGCCTGTGCAATTCTTTCACCTCTTTTTTATTCCACGCAGCACCATCCATTAAACCTAACCAAAATGGATAACCAGGAACCAATCCTTCACCAAAAACAACCAACTCGGCATTTTCCTTAACAGCATCTTCAAGAGTAGCTAAGATTTTATTTAATGTGGCTTTTTTATCCAGCCATATCGGCGAGATTTGAGCAAGAGCGACTTTTATATGGGAATTCATAATAACTAAAATAAAGTTTGTAAACGATCGATAATCGCTGGTAAATCAATTAACAGAATAGAGAAAACACCTGCACCTATGATTACTTTCAATATGAAATGAATGAGCAAATACTCTCTTTTACGTCTAGAAGACCAGATCAATGGCAAACAAACCAATAAAGCTCCTGTGATGAGTGTGAAGTAATACTGCATATGCCCTATCTCAAAATAAGTAATAAGAACTGTAATAGGAACAATCGTTAAAAACGTGAGAAAGGTATAGAACTGTTTACTGACCTTTTCTCCCATAACTACCGGAATCGTTCTATAATTTTGGGCGAGATCACCTCTTAAGTTCTCTAGATCTTTTACTAACTCTCTCATTCCTAAAATTAGAAATAAGAATCCTCCATGAACCAAAATTACAGGATAGAAGTTTTTGTAATACATAAACAATACAAAAAACGGAGTAACCGCAAGAAGTGCGGCCATCAAATTTCCTAAAAACAAAGTTCTTTTAAGCTTATGCGAGTAAAACCACATCGCAAAAATATAAAAGGCAAAAAACAATCCTGCTCGCCAAGAAACAATACTTCCTAAAACAAAAGCAATACCATTAACGGTAAAATAAACCGACCATAAAGTAGATCGCCTGACTTTGTTTTCTAGTAATGTTTTTTGAGGTCTGTTGATCAAGTCTTTTTCTCGATCATAAAAATTATTGATGATATAACCACCAGCAATTGCGGCACTAGTTGCAAAAATGATCATCCATAATCGGTAATCCAGTAAAATAGACTTCACTGAAAGCTCTGGAGCAATTATAAAAATAGCCGCCAGTAATTGTGCAAAACCTACTAAAACAATATTATACAAACGAACGCTAGAAAATAGACTCAAAGCTTTTATCAATAATGCCTTAAAGTTATTTGATGTGTCTAACTGATATGTCTGCTCTTTATTCACATAGCTAATTTACTACATAGGTATCACATTCAGCTTTATTTAAGAATAGGTTAATGTTATGTACTGTTATCGTGTTTGATAAATTTGGGAATAATGAGGTCTCGTAATAATTAAACTATTTTATAGTAAATTCAGTCATCGTTAAAGATTTTATCATGCTACACAAAAATCTACACAGTTTAAAAATACTAGAACAAAAAAGACAAGCTTTAAGAAAAAGAGCTACTCCAGCTGAAAAATTTCTTTGGAAGCATCTTAAGACGAGACAAGTTGAAAACATGAAATTTAGGAGACAACACAGCGTTAGGTTTTTTATTTTGGATTTCTATTGTATCAAATACAACCTCTGTATTGAACTCGATGGTGCCTATCATTTCTTTCCACAACAACAAGAATATGATTGTTTGCGAACGGAATATTTAGAATCTAAATTCATTACAGTATTAAGATATGAGAATAAGTATGTGTTTGACAACTTAGAATCGGTCTTAAAAGATATTAAAGATCATAAGGCTACTTATAACTATAAAGCGTTGTGATTATATATTTTTAAATATGTTTTACTACATAAAATGTAAAGAGAATTCAATAATCATCGTAGCCGACCACTCCTGAGCAGAATTACCAAATCGGTATTCAAATGTAAATGATTCTAGAGGTTCTTTAAAACACCGCAGCCAACCACTCCTGATTGCATCGCTGCTGGTGCAGCGAGGTCAATCTGTCCTCGCCTAGCCAGGCAAGGAGCTTTTACTCTTGTGTTTTTACTCAACCGTGCTATTTGCAGAAAAGCTCGTCGGATGCAAAGCCAGGCGAGGTCCTTTTACACTTCAAAAATGAGTACACAACATTCAAAAGTTATAAGATCGCACAATATTGCTCCTCGCCTAGATAGGCGAGGTGGCAATAAGCGAGCGATAGCAGAGCAAAATTGGCGGAGTGGTGGAAAACGGTATCTGTAAGAAATCCCAATTTAAATTTCTAACTCTAGAGCCGATTAAACAAAATTCCTACTCCTTAATCACCACTCGCTCGCCAGCACTATGACTTGAAAATTCTGGTGCGTACATGCTTTCAATGTTGGTGATTCCGTTAGAGAAATTACCGGCATTGTTTGCTCGCACCTCGTATTCAAAAACGTAGGTTCCTTTTGGAACATTATCAAAGAAGAAATGTGTCGCTACATCTTTGGTAGTTTGATAATACCCTAATCCATCTTGCCATTTGTATTCTGACAGTACATCTACTGGTTCAAAACCACTGGCGCGCATGTCTTTTAAATGCACAAAATCCATATCGTTTTGAGTTTTGATTTCGATTCTTACCGTAACTAAATCACCTATTTCCAATGCATCTTGAGAAGTGATTTCTTTTAATTCTTCGCCAGAATTGTTACTCACTTTCTTATACAACCTCTTTTTTACTGATAAAGGTCCGTTATCATCTTTGGTGATTTTATCGAGGTTCTCAAAATATTGCCAGTACAAACCACCGTAACCAGTCACTTCTCCTCTATTCTTCACCTCTATTGTTGCGTGATCTTTGGTGATCTCTTCTTTATTCAACGAAATTTTAAAATAACCAGTTCCAGCTTCTTTTTTCACCTCACTCATTTTGTTTTCTGGCAATGCTTTTCCTGCCCAAGTGATCTTGTTTTTTACTTTAACATCAGTCCAGTTGCCGTTTTGTAATAGCAAAGCATAAGTAGCATCGGCAGTGGCTTTTGTTGATTTCCATTGTGTGGTTCTTTTCTTTTTCAATAACCATACTTGCAGTTCTTCCACCGTTTTTGTGTCGTTCTCGATTTCCATAAATGCCTCGATAGCTAGCGCTTGAGTTTCTATATCGCTGCTGTACCAATACCAAGAATTGGTATTTTCTTTCCAGTACATGCCGTTTTCTTTACTTACTACTGCCGTTTGTCGCAAACCTTCAAGGATTTTGGCTGCTGTTTTCTTCTCGCCTTTTCTTTGCAATGCGATGGCCATTAATAATTGTGTGTATAATGGTTTTGAAGCAAATTCTTTTTCCGCTTTCGCGAAAGCTACCTTCTCAAAATCTTCTAACACCCTATCCTTTTTTGAATCTAAAACTGACTTCTCAAAGCTGCGTGCATACTGATAATGCCAGTAACTCGCACTGAAATTGTACTTCTCCTTTTTAGTCTTTTTATTTTTCAAGTAATCATTAAATCGTTTTACCCAAGCTCGATCAACCGCTGCAATAGCATTCTTATAGATGCGATCTGTTTGCGGTCGGTCTTCATCGTTGACACCTAATTTATTCAAATGACCAATTCCTGCTGCAATATGCCTTGTGATGTATTCATTGGTATTTCCACCGCTGAACCATGGAAAACCACCTGAACTGCCTTGCTTTTCTTCGAGTTTGGCAAGGGTTTTCTTTTTCTCTCTTGCTGTTTTATCCAGATCAAAAAGTGTTGCCAGTCGTTGTTGTTTTTGCGCCTCGCTTTGTACATCGCGCAGCCAAGGTGTGTGCGCCAATATCACCGATTTTAATTCTTCGTTTTGTTCTAACTTGCTTTTATTGGTGCCGTTTGCCGCCCAACTGTCAAAAACCTCTTTCACCTTAGGACTGCTATTTAAAATATGCGCTGCCATGGCGTTTGCATAGTATCTAGAAAAAGTTTGCTCTGCACACTCATGCTCATATTCCATGAGATAAGGCAAGGACTTGATCGCATACCAACTAGGATTAGAGGTATATTCAAAAGTCATTTGATGATTTTCTAGCGTGTTAGATGTATGGTTTGCGAGTTTATCCATAGTTACCGATTCTGTCTCGCCAGCACGTACCCAAAGCGATCGAGATTCTGTGACTAGCATTCTATTCGTAAGAACAGGCAAGGTGTTTTCTTCTCCATCAGAGAACTGACCAGCTTTTGCAATCACACGATAGGTTACCGCTTGCGTACCAACAGGAATTACAAACGTCCAATTCACAGATGCGTTGCCACCTTTCTCCGCAGTAAAATTTTGAAGTGCGTTGGTATTTTGCAACTCCTGATCTATAGGTTGCATGGTTAGTGCATCAAAAAGTTTGAGTGTTGCGATTCCTACCATTTTGGCATCACTTAGGTTGGCTATTTTAGTAGAGAATCTTATCGTGTCGGTTTCTCTAAGGAATCTAGGTGCGTTAGGAACAAGGCTCAATTCCTTTTGCGTTACGACCAGTTTCTCCAGATAAGCGGTCTCGGCTTGTTTGTTGTGAGCAAAAAGTCTCAGTTTCCATTGAGTCAACATCTCTGGAGAAGTGAAGGAGAATTTAAGGTTTCCTTTTTGATCTGTTTTTAATTCTGGTAAGAAAAAGGCGGTTTCTTTTAGGTCTTTTCTGATTTGGACATTGTTGAGTGCCATTTCTTGAAGAACCAAGTCTTGAGCACTTACACCATCTTTAGTGGAGATGATGATGACACCATTTGCACCGCGGCTGCCGTAAAGAGCTGTTTGAGATGCATCTGTAAGAACTCCTAGGCTTTTAATCATAGATGGATCTAACAAAGCAATATCATCTGCACTTAAAAATTTACCATCTACTACGTACAAGGGGTTTTGCAATCCACTAGATGGTGAGAAGGCTCCGCGTATCTGTACGTTTGCATTTTCAACAGAGCTCGCTGACTGAACATTAACTCCAGCCATTTTACCTAGCAAAGCACGATCAATAGAATTTCCATTTGAAAGAGTATCGTAACCTTTGTTATTGACATTATTACCAGAAATGATTCCATATGCGAAAACATCTCCGTTTCGATCAGCATAATTAGGAACGCCGTTTTGATCATCATTTTCGATTTCTTCATCAGCAACTTCAAAAACAGAACCTACTATCACTACCTCAGACAAGGATGATGCCGTCATATTTACATTAATGACAGTTTCTTTATCATTAACGATTATGTCCTGAGTATGATAACCGGTATAAGAAATGACTATAGTGTCACCTGGACTAGCTGCAATCTTGTACAATCCGTCAAAATCTGTGGAAACAAAATTAGAAGTTCCTTTTATCATTACTGTCGCTCCTATTATTGTATCGCCATCAGGACCTACAACTCTACCTACCACATAATCTTTAAATTTTTCTAAAGGTTCATATCGCCTAGCCAATTTACTTTTATATCTAGAATACTGGTATTGATTTGGAATGAAAGAAAGACCAAAATACTTTATTGATGGATATTCTATATAAGAATTTGGTAGGTTGGTACCTTTTAGATAACTACGATTATGACGAGTTTTCAATTGAGTCAACTCATCAAAAAAGTCTGGCTGGAAATCATTGCGATAATCATAAAATCTAAACCCATTCCATCTAGCAGTTGTAAACTCATCGAGGCTTTTATCATACATGCTTGCGAGAACTTCAGCTTGCATAGCGGTATTATCTTGATCTTTAATTGTAAATGACCATTCTTCTTCCATTCTTGGATAAAGTTTATCTCTAAAGGTATTTGTTGTGATTTGATAATTACTTGCCGCTTTCATTTCTATAACTGCACTAAAAGATTGTGATGTAAATTCATTTTCTTTTTGCACTTTATATCTAAAATTTATCTTTCTACCATTTGCCTTTCTAAGGTTAAATTTCTTATTGGTTTTCCCTTTTGGCAGGAAAATAGTTTTCTCTTCTAGAATTCTGCGAGTATCATAAGTAAGCAATTGCATAAAAACGCCATCCATAGAAGTGAAAAAATCTACTAGAGCATAGTCGCCTTCTATCCTTAAATTATGAGATACTATTACTGGCTGTACTGGCAAGTTTTTATTTGCCCAAATATCCTTCTTGTTGATTTCTTCTACAAAGTCTTCTTCTTTATCGAGGTCTTTGCCTTTTCCATCTTCGACAGCTTTTGCATAAAACACATATTTACCGTTATTCCAGTTTTTAGTGATAGGTATTTTAATAGAGGTAAGTGAATCTGTAGTAATACGTTTCTTAAAAATGATAGGTGCATCTTTCCATTCTCCAGCCTGCTCGCTAGGGCGTAGGTCTGAGTAAGGATAGCGCTGTCTATAATCGATATCGTTGAGTTCATAGAACTCGGCTTGTGGTAGTCCTGTTTTAACGACCACATGTTCTGGTTGTTTTAATTCTCTTATTTGCAATTCTATGGTCGCATTTATTTCTTTACCGTTCAGGTTTTTGGCAACTACTTTTACTTCGTTTTCTTCTACAGTTAAGGTTCCTGAACTTACCACACTTAATTCTAAAGCTTGTTTACCAACTCTAACCGTGGTAGAAGCGGTGCGAGTTTCTCCATTTACGTCGGTTATTTCTACTTCGATACGATAAGAATAAATAGGATGTATATATTTTGCAACAAGAGTAGAATCTGCCACCGCTTGGAACTTGATCTCCAATTCTCCTTTGCTATTGGTTTTAAAATCGCCCTGTAGTTCATCAGAATCTGCTATAATTTGATTGCCAGAATAATAGCCAGAATACTTCCACCATGGCAAGCTTGCACTTCTGGTCACTTTATAATGTACGTCAGCATCGGTGATGTTGGATCCTAGTAACGCTTTCGCGAAAGCGGTAACCACAACAGTATCATTTATCGCATACGTTTCTTCTACTTCTTTAAAATCTGCTTTAAATCTCGGTCGTTTATATTCTTCTACCTTAAAACCGTGCTCGCTGTATTGAAAATCATCTACCGTATCCCAAAAATCAGAATCTTCATCGCTGTCTATTTCTATAGTAAAATCTCCGGTAAGTGTTTCTTTAGGCAAGGTAAACTCTCCATGAAAACTACCGTACTCATTTGTAGTCGCCATGGTAGTAAATACCTCTTCATAATTAGCATCTTCTACGGTAATTTCAAACTGTTCTCCAGCAACTACGTTAGAAACATCACCTTTTTTAGAAATAGCAATTCCTTTATAATAAACCGTTTGTCCAGGTCTGTAAATAGCACGATCTAGGTATAAGAAGGTTTTTACTTCTAGTTCTTCTTCCTCAAAATCCTCTCCTCTATTGTAATGATAAGTATCCGTTGTTATGACGTCGTCTCCCATCGTTGCTTTAATATGTACGCTATTTCTTCGAGAAGAAGGAAGGAAAGATTTAATACCATCTTTATTAGTCCTACCACGATTTTTATAATTAGAGTTGTAATTTATAGAAGATGCAATTGCCACATTCTTGATAGGCCTACCAGTTTTTCTATCGAGAACCTGAACTTCTAACTGGCGAGCTACTGATCGCTTGAATAAACTCATTTGAGAAATGGTCATGTAACTTCCAGAGATACTTTTTGAGTCAGCATGTTGTGTTTCTAAAATGACTAGATAGGTACCTGCTGCAAGTCCTTTTGCATCATATTCAAAAGTATGTGAGTAAGTATCGTCTGACGCTTTTAAATTGAACTCTTTAAATAATGCAATACGATTTTCTTTTTGAGCACTTTTAAGTTCGGCTTTATAAATGGAATCTCGGTCACCTTTTACTCTATCGTGATCAAAAGGTACTTTTATAAAACTCATAGTAGCATTATCAATATTTTTATAGGTAATAACACCACGATGTGGTTCATTAGGTATGATCATATTTTGATATTGCACATTTAATGAAGGTTCAAAAATTCTAGATAATAGAGCAGCACATCTCAATGCTCCAAAAGATTCTGGAAACTTTTTTATAGCGTCTTTTGCGGTTGCAATGGATTTGTCTCTGGCTGCTTGTCTGGTATCTTTATCTAAATTATTGCTACGGTCATAATAATATTGAGCAAGTTGATGGCTCACTAAAGTGCTCAAAGCCTTGTCTTTGTGTTGCTCTAACAATTGTTCATGAAAAGCCACGTAGCTCACCGCGTCAAGCTGATCTCCAATGGCATTGCGTTCATATTCTAAACGTTCTAAGATGATGCTTACATAAGGCGCGTCCCTATTTTGAGTTGAGTGTAATTCTTCCAGACTGGCATACAATTGCAATACGTCGTACTTTGAATAAATAGTATCACCTTGAGGTCTGGTCAGGTTTTGAAGTTTGCTAGTAGGCAAAAAAGCATTTTTTTCGGTGATGACATAAGAATCTTTAGGAGTAGTCAATCTATTGTAACCTGTCTTGTAAAAGTCCAAAGCCTCTCTAGCTAGTAAATCGAGTAAAGTAGGTCGCAACTCTCTACCTAATGGTCGTACATAAAGAATAGCTGCATAATCTGACACTGGAGTTACGGCAAGTTGATCCCTTTTTTCAAGTGATAGCTGATAGTGTCTTGATATTTCAGCATAAAAAGTTTTTGCATCCCAAGTTAGAAAATCGTTTGAATCTTGTACGCCACCAGAAGTGCGATTTTGAATTTTCCAACGGTTTTGTTGAGAGTAATCGCTCAACATTTTTGCGTAAATAGAATGGTAAATATTCTTATTTGGAAATTTTGCTTTTTTGATTAATTCCTCGAGTTCATTTAAGACTTTTTGTTGCGCATTTTCTTCTTTGATCAAATCAAATTTGGCTCTGAAAAGAAAAGTTTTTATGATCTGGTCGTCATCATTTTTACGTTTGGCTCGTTTGTAGATTTCTTCCACCACTTTTGTGGCGTCTTCAATTTTATTTTCTAGTTCTAACTGCTCTGTTTCTTGCCATTTTTCAATATAATAATCTTGTGCAAGACAATTTACTGTGATAAAAAATGTTATAAGTAGAATGAAAAGATGCTTTTTCATGGAAGTTTTATTTGATTTAAAGATAAGTTCTTTGGAGGCTTTTCAAAAACCGAAATGATTAAATGCATCTTTTCATTGAGGCAATGCACTTTTGGTTTGCTTTTTGATATTTTTGTTATATGAAGAAGATCCTTATCGCACTATTTTTATTTTGTGGCACGATGGCTTATGGTCAGTCCGCTTTCGCGAAAGCGGAACAATTATTCCAAGCTGAGAAATACGATCAAGCATTAATCGCTTTTGAAAAGTTAAACAAACAAGACGCTTCAAATAAAAAAGTCATCGAACGATTAGGCGATATCGCTGGTCGCAAAAATGACTTAGAAACAGCAATAACTTATTACAAAAAGCTTGTAGAACGTGAACCGTCAAATGCTAACTATAACTTTAAATATGGCGGTACTTTAGGGCTTCATGCTAAAAATGTATCTAAATTCAAAGCACTAGGAATGCTAGATGATGTAAAAAGGCATCTACAAAAAGCTGCAGATCTTGATACTGAACATATCGAAGTCAGACACGCATTATCTCAAATGTACTGTGAACTACCTGGAATTGTAGGTGGCTCGATTAAAAAAAGTCGCGCTTATGCTGACGAGCTTCTAGCAATTTCTCCTGTGGATGGGCATCTCGCTCATGGTTTTATCGATGAATATCAAAAAGAGTATGACAAAGCTGTCGTGTCCTATCGCAAAGCGATTAAAACCGGTGGCTCCATGCTTACTTACCGTAAGCTCATCGCAGTTTATAAAGATCATTTAAAAGATACTAACTCTACTCGAGAAGTATTGAAAGAAGCCTACAAAGTGCATCCCAGTCCTAGTTTAAAAGCCGAAATTACTGCTTTAGAAAAAAGTTAGTTATCTTCTAGTGTTGCCTTCTTGATCCATTTTATATTTAGTAATTTTACTGAAAATTTACAAAAATGCGCGTACACTTTATCGCGATAGGCGGCAGCGCCATGCACAATCTTGCACTTGCTTTACATCACAAAGGTGATCATGTTACTGGTAGCGACGATACTATTTTTGAACCTAGTAAATCAAGACTAGATAAATACGGTTTACTTCCAGAACATTACGGCTGGTATCCAGAGAAAATCACTGCAGATCTTAATGCGGTAATTTTAGGAATGCACGCCAAAGAAGATAATCCAGAATTATTAAAAGCACAGGAATTAGGTCTTAAAATCTATTCTTATCCAGAGTATTTGTATGAGCAATGTAAAGATAAAACACGTGTAGTTATAGGTGGCTCTCATGGTAAAACAACTATCACTTCTATGATCTTGCATGTCATGCACTATCATGAGAAAGAAGTGGATTATATGGTAGGCGCACAATTAGATGGTTTTGACACCATGGTACATCTTACTGAAGAGAATGAGTTTATGGTACTAGAAGGTGATGAGTATCTTTCTAGTCCTATTGACAGACGTCCTAAATTTCATTTGTACCAGCCTAATATTGCACTTATTTCTGGTATCGCTTGGGACCATATAAATGTATTCCCAACATGGGAAAATTACCTGAGTCAGTTTGAACAGTTTGTTGAATTAATGAAAAACGGAAGTATTCTCGTATACAACGAAGATGATCCAGCAGTAAAACAAATAGCCGAAGCTGCCACAAAACCTACAAGAAAACATTCTTACACCGTTCCACAACATCAGATTATAGATGGAACCACTTATTTAGATACTCCAGAAGGTGACATGCCAATTGAAATTTTTGGCGAGCATAATTTGAGTAATCTTGCTGGTGCAAAATGGATGTGTCAACATATGGGAATCGATGAAGATGATTTCTATGAAGCTATTGCTACTTTTAAAGGAGCATCAAAGCGACTTGAAAAGGTGGCAGAAAGTAAGACAGCAGTTATCTATAAAGATTTTGCTCATTCACCGAGTAAAGTAGCTGCTACGACTGCCGCAGTAGCAAAACAATACAGTGAGAGAAAAACGATCGCTTGTTTAGAATTGCACACCTATTCCAGCCTAGATCCAGAGTTTTTAGTTCAATATAAAAATGCCTTAGATCCTGCAGATACAGCGGTGGTTTTTTACAGTCCGCATGCCGTGGAGATTAAAAAGCTTGCGCCAGTTTCTAAAGAGCAAA
Organism: Nonlabens dokdonensis DSW-6; assembly: GCF_000332115.1. Lineage (NCBI taxonomy): Bacteria > Pseudomonadati > Bacteroidota > Flavobacteriia > Flavobacteriales > Flavobacteriaceae > Nonlabens > Nonlabens dokdonensis. Next base: position 2,143,354 of record NC_020156.1, on the reverse strand, counting down.
TTCTAGCAGCTTTTGATCGAAAGGACTTAATCGTAATGACCGATCCAAAAGAATTTAAAGAGTGGCTTTTTAAACAGTCCTTAGATAACAGTGCTTTACTTTTAATGAGCAGTGGAAATTATGGTGGTCTTGATTTTAATGAATTGAAAGGTTTGGTTTAATGTAAACAAGCTTATTAATATCTGTAAAGCAAAAAAAATGCGATCCAAAGGATCGCATTTTTTATTGTCGTTTATTAATGTGATTATTTGTCAATAATAATCTTTGTTACGGTTCTTGAGGCTCCTTGCTGTACTTGTAATAAGTATAAACCATTTGATAAATTCTGTACATCAATTGATTCGTTTAATCGAGAAGCATCTTGAACTTCTTTAGTGAATACAACACGACCATTAAGATCTAACACATTGATTACAGCCTTATCTGAATTATTATCGTCTGAGCCAACGATAGTGAATAATCCGTTAGAAGGATTAGGATACACTTTGAATTCGTTTGCAATGACTTCATTATTACTCAAAACTGTAGGAACTTCACAAAAAGTGATTTTCCAATTGTTTAAAGTACCTAAGTCTGCGGGACCTCTATCTTGAACTCCTAAAGTCCATGTACCATTAACACTTTCTCCATTAAAGGCAGATAATGATTGTACAGGTGCAACGGAATCTACATAACCAGGTTGACCAGCAACGGTGTTACAACTAAAAGCACCTGCATCATCATCAAAGGTCACTCCTAAATTAGGAGTATCACAACCATTAGGAGATGTCAAAGCAATAGTTGTTCCAGTAGGCGATGTTAAGGTAATTAATAAGTCTCCAGAATACTCATGAGTACTAATCACCTCTACAGTTACTTTACCTATTGAGATATTGTTAGTTTGATTAACTGTTATTGAACTTGTTATTCCTGTTGCATTATCGTCAGGAATAGAGATCGGTGATGGCACCGCAGCATCAATTTCACTACATTCAAAGGTTGTAAAACTTTTAAATACATAAGTTCCTTCTCCACAATCATTTAAAGGCTTAACTCTCCAAAAATATGTAGTTAAAGGATCAAGTTGTAATGATGGTACTCGAAAAGATGAACTTGTAACAATTTCATCAACAAATGGTCTACCGAAGCCATTGTTACGAGCCATTTGTATTTGATATCTCTGTGCATTCAAATCATCATCCCATTCTAATATAGGTGCGGTACTTATTTGAGTGGCTCCATCCAAAGGAAACCTTGTACTAATTGCGGAAAATGAATTACTAATAATTCTTAACGTTACAACAAATGTTCTTTGTTCAGTAGGAGAAACTGCATTAATAGTGATCGGATACGTACCATCTGCCGCTCCATTTAATCCTGTGATATCTAGTGTTGCATTTCCAGTTGAAGTAAACGACGAATTAGAAAAAGAGGCATTTACTCCGCTAGGAACATTTGACAGTGAAAGATTTACAGTTCCATTAAAGCTTGGACTTGATAAAAATTGTAAAGGAAAAGATGCATTTTGATCGTTACAGCTTTCAATAATACTTGCAGAAGATCTAATTGCAAAATCGTTTTGTTCTCCTGTAACGATTAGACTAAATGGCTGTGATCCATTTGCTAGAGTTCCTTTATGACTTACAGTTATCGTATAAATACCTGAAGGAGAAGCAACATCTACTCTTTCAAAATTGTCTACTAGGTTATCTCCTCTTCCATTAGAAAGAACTCCTGTCAATTTCCATGGTTCAAAAGTGGTACCTCCTTGAGATATTCTAATGTCTAAGTCATTTACTAATGCTGGTGTAGCGTCATTTGCTCCTCCACTATTACTTTGGCCTGCTGGATCTGTCCAAGATATGGAAGCTAACAAATCTTCTGCTGAATTTGCTTCTACATCGATTGTATATGTTTGACCATTTTGTAATACAGCCTCCACAATCCTTGATCCTACTAAATCTTCCTGAATTACGTTTGCTGCTTCTAGTGTGTTCATAAGTCCCCAACCCCAAGTAGCATCTGGTCCATTAGGTCCTGCATCATCAGCAGTATGCATGGTTAATCCTTTTACAGTTGCTGCTCTCATGAAAATACCATTAACTTCATTATAATATTGCTGTAATAATAACATAGATCCAGCAACATTAGGTGCAGACATTGAAGTACCACTAATAGTACCATAAGCAGTATCTGAAGAATCAAAACTACTTGTCAATCCAGTTCCGTTACCAGTAATATCTGGCTTGATTCTTAAATCGTCCGTAGGACCTTGACTACTGCCAAAATTAATAGTTACCGAAGTAAGATTTCCATCCGGACCTATGTTAGCATCTTGAGCATTTGCCACTAGCATTGCGTTTTTTGAAACTGATGAAAATGTTAATTTATCAAAACCACCAACTCCATCAATTGGATTAGTATTTGAAGTATTATCTGATCCACTATTACCTGCAGAAAATACTGGCTGATAATATGGAGCATTAAACGTAATGTCATCTATTACCGCAGCATCACTTAAATACTTACCTATTAGGTCAGAGTTATTTGCTAGACTTGATGTAGGCACCCCATAGGAATGATTTGATATCAAAGCGCCGTTTGCACCTGCTGCAGCCATCTCTGCCTCATCTGAGTTCCAATCATTTGTAACAACCTCTGCTTGAGGCGCCATTCCTTTTGCACTAGGGTTTGCACCAGATCCTGCTATAGTTCCACTTACGTGAGTTGCGTGAAAACTATTACCATTTAATGTAAAGGGAGCATCTCCTCTTGATGCTCGTTGACCAGAAAATTCCTGATGAGAAATTCTTGTTGGTCCACCATCCCAAACATAAGCAGTCATGCCTTGACCTTCTATATTGAGACCTAATGAACCGCCATTATGAAGTCTATCAGTACGAGTACTATTAGCCGCGTCTGTATTATCTATACTATAATATACAGGTACACCACCGTTAGTTACTCTCATTAATTGATCAAAAGATCCGTCTTCGTTCTCAACAAACATGGGTATGTTGTTGGCTCTAGAAAACTCTAATGCTCTTTCCTGATCTTTTACTGATTTATTTTGTAAATCAACGATCATTTGCTGTAATCTAACTTGATTATTAGACTTGATAATTTGAGCGCGTTCCTCGGCAGTTTGAGCTGAAACAAAAACTGCACTTAAGAATAATGCTACTAGGGTAAGATTTATTTTCATCCTTAGAATTTTTTTAAGATTTGCTAAAATATGGAAAGAATCACTTTTAACTATCACTATTTACGTTTTTAACCGTGATAAAGATGTGATAGTCGTGTTAATAAAAGCTTAATTTGTGTAAACGTTTAAGGTTTTTCTATTGAACCTTAAAATTTTATTAAACAGTAATATAAATTCTCTTTCTCATACTTAGTTCAAAAAAGTATCGATTAATTACACCAGCTAAAAAAATTAACCACTTCAATTAATTACTTTTGCGTTTTTCCAAATCTAATTATACTACAATAATATGAGCAATAATATTACTGCCAAAAGTGCCTTGATTTCTGTATTTAACAAAGATGGACTTGCTCCTATAGTTCAAAAAATGAACGATTTAGGAATAACCATATATTCTACCGGAGGAACAGAAAAATTTATTACAGATCTTGGAATAAAGGTAGTTCCTGTTGAAGATGTAACCTCTTACCCATCGATACTAGGTGGACGTGTTAAAACTTTACATCCTAAAGTATTTGGAGGAATTTTAAACAGGCGTGATCATGAAGGAGATGTGTCTCAATTAGAAGAATTTGATATCCCTCAAATTGATATCGTTATTGTAGACTTATATCCGTTTGAAAAAACCGTTGCTAGCGGCGCTGCAGAGCAAGATATTATTGAAAAAATAGATATAGGTGGAATATCTTTAATTCGAGCTGGAGCAAAAAACTATAAAGACACCTTATGTGTAGGAACGGTAGATGACTACAAAAAGCTTCTTGAGGTTTTAGAATCCGGTGAAGGCGCCACAACATTAGAGCAGCGCAAAGAGTTTGCAACTACTTGTTTTAATGTTTCTTCACATTACGATAGCGCGATTTACAACTATTTTTCAGGAAATTCAGCCACAAAAGCTTTAAAAGTAAGTGAGCAAAATGTAATGCCGTTACGTTATGGAGAAAATCCACACCAGCGAGGCTGGTTCTATGGTGATTTTAATGAAATGTTTATTAAGCATCATGGTAAAGAGTTATCCTATAACAATTTATTAGATGTAGATGCAGCAGTCAATTTGATGAGCGAGTTCGTAAATGACGCACCCACTTTTGCCATTTTTAAACATAACAATGCCTGTGGCGTAGCACAAAGAGATTCTATTCATCAGGCTTATTTAGATGCTCTTGCTGGAGATCCTGTTTCTGCTTTTGGAGGTATTTTAATTTCAAATACCGAAATAGATGCTGCGACTGCAACAGAGATTCATAAATTATTTTGTGAAGTTGTGATTGCCCCATCTTTTGCAGCAGACGCACTAGAAATTTTAAAAGGAAAGAAAAATAGAATCATGTTAGAGCTGGTTGATGGTGCGCTTTCGCGAAAGCGAGATACCAACAAACTTGAAGTAAGAGCTTCTTTAAACGGCTATCTAGTTCAAGACCCTAACCTCAAAACAGATGAAAAGTCTGGATTGAAAAATGCGACTGATATTCAAGCGAGTGAAGAGCAAATAAGCGATTTATTATTTGCTTCAAAACTTTGTAAACACACTAAGTCTAATACCATAGTTCTTGCAAAAAACAAGCAACTTTGTGCTAGTGGTACTGGTCAAACTTCACGTGTAGATGCATTAAATCAAGCGATACACAAAGCAAACTCCTTCAAATTTGATTTAAAAGGAGCGGTTATGGCAAGTGATGCATTCTTCCCGTTTCCTGATTGTGTAGAAATAGCTGATAATGCTGGGATTACAGCAGTTATTCAGCCTGGAGGATCTATAAAAGATCAACTATCTATTGATTATTGTAATAATAATAATATTGCGATGGTTTTCACAGGTACAAGGCATTTTAAACACTAGAATTATGTTAACTTTGCAATACCCTAATTATTAACGTTTTTCTACTCCTCATTTATGGGATTTTTTGATTTCCTCACAGAAGATATTGCCATCGACCTAGGTACGGCAAATACGCTCATTGTTCACAACGGTAAAGTAGTTGTAGACAGTCCATCTATCGTTGCTCGCGATAGAACTACTGGTAAAATTATTGCTGTAGGAAAAGAAGCTGCGATGATGCAGGGAAAAACCCATGAAAATATTAAAACGATACGCCCGCTCAAAGATGGTGTTATTGCAGATTTTGACGCAAGTGAAAAAATGATCTCTATGTTTATTAAAGAGATTCCTGCTTTAAAGAAAAGGTGGTTTGCTCCTTCTTTGCGTATGGTAATTTGCATCCCATCAGGAATTACCGAGGTGGAAATGCGTGCCGTTAAAGACAGTGCAGAACGAGTTAATGGTAAAGAGGTTTATTTGATCCATGAGCCTATGGCAGCAGCTATAGGTATAGGTGTAGACATTATGCAACCTAAGGGAAACATGATCGTTGATATAGGTGGTGGAACAACAGAAATTGCAGTAATAGCATTAGGTGGAATCGTTTGTGATAAATCTGTAAAAATTGCTGGTGATGTTTTCACTAACGACATTGTTTATTACATGCGTACTCAACACAACCTTTATGTAGGTGAGCGTACGGCAGAGAAAATTAAAATTCAAATAGGAGCTGCTACAGAAGACTTAGAAGTGCCGCCAGAAGAAATGAGCGTTCAAGGACGTGATTTACTTACTGGTAAACCTAAAGAAGTTAAAATAGGTTACAGAGAGATTGCAAAAGCTCTGGATAAATCGATTTTGAGAGTGGAAGATGCGGTTATGGAAACTTTATCTCAAACTCCACCTGAGCTCGCAGCTGACATTTACAATACCGGTATTTATCTAGCTGGTGGAGGTTCTATGTTGCGTGGACTTGATAAACGTTTATCTCAAAAAACAGATTTACCAGTTTACATTGCAGAAGATCCATTAAGAGCCGTAGTGAGAGGAACTGGCTTAACGCTCAAAAATTTGGATAAATACAAAAGTGTTCTTGCAAATAAGTACTAAAATTTAACCCTAACTTATTGATATTCTCACATGCAACAAATAATCAATTTTCTGATCAAGTACAGAAACTTGTTGTTGTATCTATTTTTAATGGTAATTGCGTTAACATTTACCATACAATCGCACGATTACCATCGTAATACAACTATACATTCTACTGGGAATATCACCGGTGGTATTCTCAATACCAGAAATGGTATTTATGATTACTTTGATTTAGCAAATCATAATAATAAATTGAGTGAAGAAAATGCCTCACTTAGAATGAGATTGCTTGAAATAGGTGACACTTTGTTAGGTAAAGAAACAAGCTACAACTTTTCAGATAGTATTCCTTATCGTATTTTTCCTGCTAGAGTAATCAAAAATGATTTTTATAAATCTGACAATTATTTAACCGTAGATATAGGATCTAATCAAGGTATTCAACCTGATATGGGTGTAATTTCCCCTAGCGGAATAGTAGGTGTGATAGATTATAGTAGCAATAAATTTTCCAGAGTTATCTCCATTCTAAATTCTCAGATTTCATTAAATGCGCAAATTAAAGGAACTGCAACTATAGGTTCTTTAAAATGGGATGGGAAAGACCCTTATTTAATGAGTTTAGAAGACGTGCCTCGACTTGCAAGAGTAACTAGAGGCGATACTATTATAACCGGAAAACAGTCCACCATGTTTCCCTCCGATATATTGATAGGTGTAGTTCAAGGTGCAGAGCTTGTTGAGAACGGCTCACGTTATAAAATTACTGTTCAATTATTCAATGATATGACAGATTTAGATCATGTTTACGTGGTCAAAAATAGAGATCAAAATGCAATTAAGGTAATCGATACGTTAGGAACAAATGAATAGAAATCTAATTACAAATACCGTTAGGTTTTTAGGTCTATTGATTTTACAGATATTTCTGTTTGATCAAATTAATTTTATGGGCTTCATAAATCCTATGGTGTATCTTCTATTTATTGTGTTGTACCCAATAGAAAATAAGAGGTGGGACGTCATGATCATTTCTTTTGTGCTAGGAATTATTTTAGATACCTTTCAAGACACTGGTGGTGCTCATGCAGCAGCATGTCTCACTCTCGCTTTCACAAGACCTTTATGGTTAAGATTAGTTTACGGTGAAAGCTATAAAATGAAGAATATTAAGGTGCTTCAATCGCCATTTGACCGTTTATTATTGTTACTTGTTTTTTGTATTGTAGTTCATCATATTGTATTCTTTTCTTTAGTGATATTTAACGGCTCTCAAATACTTTATACTTTAAAACTAACGTTGAGTATCGGAGCGGCTACCTTAGTCGTTAATACTATATTATTGGCCTTATTCAAACCTAGAGTAAAATCATGAGAAAATTATTACTCTTTTCAATAGTCACCTTAGTAGGAATCATCTTTTTAGGAAGAATGATTTATTTACAATTGATCATCTCGGATGAATTGGCTCTTGAAGCCGAAAACAATTCAGTAAAAACAGTCTACAATTATCCAGAACGTGGTTTTATATACGACCGCAACGGAAAATTGATGGTAGCAAATCAAGTTGCTTATGATGTAATGGTAATTCCTAGAGAAACAGGAGATGTTAATATTACAGAATTATCCAAGCTATTGAGAATAGAAGAGTCGAGGCTTGAAAAAAAACTGATTACTGCTAAAAAATGGTCTGAAAAGCAGGCCAGCGTCATTATTCCTCAATTAACGCAAGAAGAGTATGCTCCTTTGCAAGAACAGCTTAGAAAATTTCCAGGATTTTACATTCAGAGGCGTTCTTTGCGCAAATATCTGGTAGATCATAGTGCGAGTGTTCTGGGCTATATAAGAGAGGTGAATCAAGGTACTATAAAAAAGGACGATTATTATGTTCAAGGTGACTTAGCTGGAAAAAGTGGTATTGAACTGCAGTATGAGAAAGAATTAAGAGGAGAAAAAGGCTATAAAAAATACACAAGAGATCATTATGGAAGAGCAATAGAATCTTACAAGAATGGATCCAGCGATGTAGCTCCAGTCGCTGGGACTGATCTAACAGTAACTTTAGATAAAGATCTTCAAGAATATGCAGAAAGGCTTATGGTGAATAAACGCGGTGGTATCGTTGCTATTGAACCTAAAACAGGTGAAATTCTTACTTTAGTTACCGCTCCTAATTATGACCCCAGTTTATTAATGGGTCGTGATCGATCTAAAAACATCAATGCAATCCTTAGAGATACCATAAGACTTCCTGATGTAAATAGAGTTTTACAAGGTCAGTACGCGCCTGGTTCTCCCTTTAAAGTTATCAATGCACTTGTAGGTTTACAAGAAGGAGTGATTTCTCCTAAAGAACGATTTAGCTGCAATCATGGGTATAATTATGGTGGCAAGAAGAAATTAGGTTGTCATGCTCACGCAAGTCCACTAGCTATGAATAGAGGGATTGCTGAGAGTTGTAACTCTTATTTTGCTCAAGTGTATCGTAGAATCATAGAGAGTAAAAAAACAGCTCCTGAAGGAATGGATGTATGGCACGACCATGTGACTAGTTTTGGATTAGGTGATTATCTTGGGTATGATTTACCAGTAGGGCAACCTGGTCGTATTCCAGATGGAGATTATTATACTTCACAATACAAATACAAATGGTATGCTCCTACTACTATTTCTAATGCTATAGGGCAAGGTGAAGTAGCTGTAACACCTATACAGCTAGCAAACATGACTGCCGCAATCGCAAATCGAGGATTTTATTATCGCCCACACATCATCAAAAAGATGAACGGTGAGCCTATCAGTAATGAAAAGTACACGGAGAAAAACTTTACCACCATAGATGCAGAACATTTTGAACCTGTAATTGAAGGTATGAATGAGGTGTATCAATCTGGAACTGCAAAATATGTTCAAGTTCCAGGCATAGAAATTTGTGGTAAAACCGGTACAGTAGAAAATTTCACTAAAATCAATGGAGAACGAAAACAACTTACAGATCACTCGGTTTTTATTGCGTTTGCTCCCAAAGATGATCCTAAAATAGCTATTGCTGTTTTTATTGAAAACGGCTATTGGGGCTCTAGATATGCAGCAAAAATAGCAAGCTTGCTTATTGAAAAACACATCAAAGGAGAAATTACAAGGACAGATTTAGAAAAGTACTTACTAAGCCACAGCTTAGAATATGAATATGCTAAAAGAATAAGTAATCAACCTTTTAAAATCAATGAGGCAATAGATCAAGGTTTGATTACAGAACAGAAGGAAAAGTCGCTGCAAAGTCTAGTAGATAGTCTACAAATCAAATTTTTGAAGTAAAAAATGGGACTAGGCGATAAACCAAAATATGACATAGTCACCATACTTATTTATGCTGCATTAGTTTTTATAGGCTTTTTTAGCATTTACAGCGCCGCTCCAGTAACAGAATACACTTCCATTTTTGACATCAGTCAGGTTTATGGAAAGCAGCTTTTATTCATAGGTGTTTGTACGGTATTCATTATTATCATTCTTGCGGTAGAAGTAAAGTTTTACGAGCGCTTTGCTGGATTAATTTATGTTATTTCTCTCGTTTCACTTGCGGGATTATACGTTTTTGGAAAAGAGGTAAATGGAGCTATTTCTTGGTATCCTATAGGTTCCTTTACGTTTCAACCTAGTGAATTTGCAAAGTTTGCGACTGCCCTAGCCGTGGCAAAATATCTTAGCCAGCTGGATGTTTCTTTAAAAAACGTAAGGGATTTTATGATTGTAGCAGCAATTATTGCTCTACCAGCTTTACTTATTGTTCCACAGCCAGATCCTGGAAGTGCTTTAATCTACGCCGCATTTTTCTTTGCCTTACATAGAGAAGGATTATCACCTTGGTATTTAAGTTTAGGAGTGATTGCTTTAGCTTTATTTTTAGGAGCACTGGTCATTCACATAGGTTGGATCATACTCATGATACTATCTGTGGTGGTGGTTATGTATCTGCTTTCGCGAAAGCGGAAACACAAAAAGCGTCTTCCTAAACCGAGAGTTTACCTTTACGTAATTGCCGCTGTACTTTGTATTGCTTACACCTTTTCTACCAGTTATATTTTTAATAATGTACTGGAAGACCGTCATAGAAACCGCATTGATATAGTTTTAGGACGCGTTCAAGATGATGCTGGTATAGGTTATAATATTAACCAAAGCATGATCGCCATAGGAAATGGTGGTATTATAGGCAAACCGCTAGAAGAAGCTACACAAACAAGAGGCGGCTATGTGCCAGAACAGCATACGGATTTTATTTTCAGTGCGATAGGAGAAGTTTCTGGTCTTTTAGGAACAAGCGTTACTATTTTATTATTCGTTTTTCTCATCTATCGAGTTATTATAATGGCAGAGCGACAGCGCAATCAGTTTGCGCGTATATATGGTTATGGCGTCGCTGGGATTTTCTTTTTACACTTTTTTGTAAACGTAGGTATGGTAATCGGTTTACTTCCTACAGTAGGTATCCCTCTACCATTTATGAGTTATGGTGGTAGTGGTTTAATGGGTTTTACCATTTTACTATTTATATTTATAAAACTAGACGCGCATAGAATGAGTTATGAGCATTAAGTGCTAAGAAAATATTAATATTGAAATATCTCAAAATCTTCATCCAAATTTTAATTGTCATTTTCTTGACATTGCTCACTCAAGTAGGTGGAGTTATTTGGATCGCTGTTTTTGGATATTTTAAGATTAAGAAGTCTTTATGGAATAAAAAGAAAAGGCTTCTAGCTTTTTCTGTCACATATTTACTTTGTATCGCTCTTATTGTACCTATTGTTGCTCCTTTTAATCAACGAAGGTCCTTACCTGTATTTGAAGAATATATTCAACCTCATAATTTAGGCTATGTACTGTTGTGTAGAAATTACGTTCATGATGATTTATATAATAACTTAGTAGAGGCATCCAAAGATTTTGAAACTAATTATGGTATTTCAGTAACCTATCTCGACGCAGGATTTCCATTCATCGATGGATTTCCTTTATTGCCACATTTAAGCCATAATGATGGTCGCAAAATTGATTTGGCATTTATTTATCAAGATGCAGGTGGTAAAACGACAAATGATAACCCATCACTTCTAGGATATGGAGTTTATGAAGAGCCTCTACAAGGAGAAGTGAACCAGCCGCAAAAATGCAAAGACGCTGGTTACTGGCAATATGACTATGCAAAATACATAGGTTTTAATACCGATAAAGAGCTAGAAATAGATCTAGATTATACAAGATATTTGATAGAGAACTTAATTTTAAAAACTAACGCCAGTAAAATTTTTATTGAACCTCATTTGGCTCAAAGAATTAACCCAAGCTCTAATTATAGAAATACAATACGTTTTCATGGCTGTCATGCCGTGAGACATGATGATCATATTCATCTTCAAATCTCAAAATAGGAGTACAATTAAAATCTTACTTCGTAATTTTACATTTCTAAAACCATTTCATGTTTTTCTTACCTAAAGATCTTGATAATTACATTGTCGCTCATTCTGAAGATGAGCCGCAAATTCTTCAAGATCTAACTCGAGAGACATATCAAAAGGTGTTGCAACCCATCATGCTTTCTGGACCTTATCAAGGCCGTGTTTTGAGTATGATCTCCCATTTAAAAACACCTCAACGCGTGCTAGAAATAGGAACCTTCACCGGCTACTCTGCGCTTTGCATTGCTGAAGGAATGCCTGATAATAGTGAGCTCATGACCATCGATATTAATGAAGAACTAGAAGATCTTGCAGCTGGATATTTTTCTCGCTTTCGCGAAAGCGGAACTAAAAACATTTCCATTGACCAAAAAATAGGTGATGCTACGACAATAATCCCAGAGCTGGAAGGAACCTTTGACCTTGTTTTCATAGATGCCGATAAGCCTAATTATATAAACTATTTTCACCTTATTATGGAAAAAGTACACTCGGGCAGCCTCATTATTTCTGATAATGTTTTGTGGCATGGTAAAGTAGTAGAAGAAGTCAATGCAAAGGATAAATCTACTCCTATTCTTCTTGAATTTAATCGACTTTTAAAAGAAGACCCTAGATTGCAAACTGTGCTTCTATCGGTACGTGATGGCCTCACATTAAGCCGTGTGATGTAGTGTTCTTGTCATTTTTGCAAAGAGCACAAAACTTATCCATCCTAGAAATAATCCAACTAGCATTCCTACGGTAATATCTGCTGGGTAATGTACGCCTACAAATATTCTAGAAAAAGCAAAAGTGAATGGCCATAAATAGAATAAGTAAATCCACTTGGTAGCATTCCTAGATCGCAACGCATGAACCACAAAAGTTGTTACTGCAAAACTTACTGCACTAGGACCAGACCAAAAACTAAAATTTTCTGGTTGGAGCAACACTTGGATGCTGTCCATTAAAAGCGGCTCATTATTAGGACGTAAACGCTCTACGCCATTTTTTACCAAATTAGTCAAGGATAAACTGATAATAACTACCACTGGAATCATTACCATTGCCAGATAACGAGTAGGTTTTTCAAATTTTTTGAACAGCAGGAAAAAGAAAACAAGGTATAGAAAAAACCAATTTTGAATTTGGGTAACAAAAAGCCAAAAACTATGAAACTTTCCTATCCATAAATTATTGATCCACCTGAATAATTGTTGATCAATTTCTACAAGCTGCTCCCACATAACCGCAATTAGAATTTGCGTTTTATGGAGCCAGAATCTTCTATTTGATCCTTAACCTCTTCAATTTTTTTGGTGATTTCTGTTACGTCTTTTGTAAAACCGTGTTCGTCTGCACTTTTAGTAATCTCGTGCTTGATATCATCAGTAGCATTGCGCACTGTTTTCATAGCTTTACCGAGACCTCTAGCGATCTCAGGCAACTTGTCTGAACCAAAAACCAAAATCACCACCAAGCCTACAATCATAAGCTCTGGCGTGCTGATAAATAAAGGGATCATTTTCATAGTGCAAATATACGATAGCAGAATTTTGAATGTGTATGACTATAGAATATAATTAAAAAACTCAAAACTAATTTCGGTAATTCCTGACTCTGTAGTGGTGATTTCTCGCGAACTTGGGAACTGGTCTTCTTGAAGTGTATACACATAATCAAAAGAACGATCTAACGTTACACCATTAGTATCGCTGGTATAGTCCATTCTACTAGAAGGTAAATAACGAGTGTAAGGAACAAAATCGGGAAAAATAAGGATTCTCAAAACATCATTCATATCTCTGAATGGATTATTATTGAACTCATAAGTAAACTCGCTGTAAGCGATTATGGTGAATCCATTTTCAGAAATACTATTGATGCGACTCACGTTAAAGTTTGCTGTATATTGATACCTTAGATCTTCAACTTGAGTGGTCGTACCAGCAACATCAGTAAGTCTCGTGACCACTCTATTAATTCTATTTTGAGTATCTGTATAAAGTTGTCTTTCTATTACATTACCGTTTAATTCGGTAAACTCAATTATAACTGTATCATCTACATAACTGAAGTCGTAAGTTGTGGTAACGTTTGATTCTGTTCTTACCGCAGTTTCTAGTCTGTTGTTTGCGGCATAATCAAAAGAGTAGTTCAGGTCTTGATTTCCATTAAAAGAAATATTAGTAATAAGTTGATTTTGATCGTAAGTGATAAAAATATTATCTGTAATATTAGTTGGCGTAGTAGCAGCAATCTGTATATCACTTAATCCTACTACATCTAAGACAGGCTCAACTACTTCTTGATTCATATCAGAATTGTCATCTAAGGATGGATCATCACATGATATAAACGCCACCGCTAGAATTAGAAAAGAAAAGAAACACTTCATGCTACAAATGTATTTTAATTAAACACAAAAAAGCCAGATTCATTGTGAATCTGGCTTTAAATTTTAAAAGTAGAAAACTACTATTGCTTCATTTGCTCAAACTTATTCACCTCAGCAGCTGCTGGCCATGAATTGTTTGAAACATCGATATCAGCGGTTTCTAATTTAGGATCAATTACGATTTTAGTAATTTCCTTAGAAGTTGCTTTGCTTAAACCTACTTCCTTGTCGTTATACCTCCATATTTCTGCAGGATGGGTAACTGTTTCAGTGGTTCCATCAGCATAAGTGTATTCTATTATGATAGGCATTACAAGACCACCTGGCTTTTCTACTGTAATCTCATAGAAGTATTTAGGTGACTTCATTGAAGCTCTTTCTTCAGCTGTGAAGTTATCCATCATGAAAGTTTTTAATTCGCCTACTACTTCAGCTGGCTCTTTTCCTTTCAAGTTTTCATTATAATCTTCACTTCCTTCTTTAACCATATAAACTAATGGCGGAATTCTATCTTCTGGAATGTTTCTTTCGGCCATCAGGTCTTTCATAGCTTGATTTTTCTCGCTAGAAACGAAGTACTTATCTACAGATTTGATTCCCATATCGTTATAACGAGTCGTATAGAACCATCCTCTCCAGAACCAGTCTAGATCCATGGCACTTGCGTCTTCCATCGTACGGAAAAAGTCTTCTGGTGTTGGGTGTTTGAACATCCATCTTTGTGCATAAGTGCGGAATGCATAATCAAATAACTCACGTCCCATTACAGTTTCACGTAGGATATTTAAAGCCGTTGCTGGCTTACCATATGCATTAGAACCGAATTGATACGTATTAAGACCTTTACTCATAATTGGTGCGATGTACTTTTGATCACCTGCCATGTAAGGTACTATTTTAGCAGCTGGTCCTCTTCTTGATGGGTATGCATCAAGACCTTCTATTGCTTCTGGATAAGTTTCACCAAAATCTTGTTCTGCTATATATTGAGTAAAAGTTGTTAAACCTTCATCCATCCATGTCCATTGACGCTCATCAGAATTCACGATCATTGGGAAATAGTTGTGTCCTACTTCATGGATTATTACTGAGATCATTCCAAACTTTACGCGGTCAGAATAATTACCATCAGCATCTGGGCGACCATAATTCCAGCATATCATTGGGTATTCCATACCTTGATTTTTTGCGTGAACTGAAATCGCTTTGTGGTAAGGGTAATCAAAAGTCATTCTTGAATAAGACTTTAATGTTTGAGCAACTGCTCTAGAAGACCATTGTTCCCATAAAGGATTTCCTTCTGGTGGATAAATAGAAACGGCCATGATATCTTTTCCTCCTACTTTCACTGCCATTGCATCTGCAACGTAGCGACGAGAAGAAGTCCATCCAAAATCACGAACATAATCTGCTTTTAATTCCCAAGTCTTTGTAGCTTTTGAGCCAGGCATCATTGCAAGCTTTTCAGCTTCTTGTTGTGTTCTAATTACAACTGGCTTATCAAAAGATTTTTGAGCTTGCTCATAACGCGCTAGTTCTTGCTTTGTATAAACATCTTTACGGTTTTGCAATTTACCAGTACCGTCTAACCAGTGATCTGCAGGAACAGTAATATTCACTTCAAACGTACCAAATGGCAAAGCGAACTCATCACGTCCCCAAAACTGGCTATTTTGCCATCCTTCTACATCATTATAAACTGCCATTCTAGGATAGAATTGAGCAATTACATAAGCTCTGTGACCATCAGGAAACTGCTCATAACCACTACGTCCACGACCATTTACGTGATCATTGATGTTATAATCCCATTCAATGTCAAATTCAAATTTCTTTCCACTTTCTAGAGTTTCTGGTAACTCTACACGCATCATCGTTTGATTGATCATGTAAGTTAATGGGTTACCACTTTTATCCAGTACTTTCTTAATATTAAAACCACCATCAAAAGGCTCGCTTAAGTATTCACCTGCAAATCCTGCTGGTTGCATGTAAGGCTGTACTCCACCACCTTCTATTAAAGGTGTTTTAGAATCCTTAGCACGCATATTTTGATCTAACTGTACCCATAGATAATCAAGATTATCTGGAGAATTGTTAGTGTAAGTAATCGTTTCATAACCATATAAATGATGATTATCATCATCTAGTCTAATGTCCATTTCATAATCAGCTCTTTGCTGGTAATAATTAGGACCTGGCGCACCACTAGCACTACGGTACTGGTTAGGTGTGGAAAATTCCTGATAAAGTTGGCGGAATTTGTTGACGTTGTAATGTTCTTCAGCTTTAGGTTCTTCTTTAGATTCTTCTTCTTGTGCAAAAGAACCATAAGAAACCAGCATCATACTGATAAACAATAGTTTAATAGCTTTCATGTATATAGTTTAAATTAAGGTTTGCTAAATTAACAATAATGGTTAAGTTTTAAAGCTTTTAACTAAAACTTCACAGAATCTGTAGACTTGTTTTTGTCAAATAACAGCGTTCTTCTTATGCCGTTAATTTTCATGTGCACTAGATTTTTTTGATCCTCAAAAAGCTCTAGAAACGCATTAAACTTCATGCTTATCGTTTCCGGCATTTTTTCAGAAGGAATCTCGATGTAAAGCACAATTTGATCAGACTCATACTCGGCACCTAGAAAACTGGGGATTGAAGTTTTTCCATTTATTTTAACCTGCAGTTTCTTGTCCAGATAGTCTTTTAAATGAGGATAAACATCTTGTATGGTAGACTTATCGCCTAGTTTGATAGGGTTTGTAATGCGTGAATTAATCACATCTTCCAGATCATCTATAAAAAACCTAGTGATCATTTGTACACTTTTGGCTTCTTTACTATAAGTTGCATTAGAAACAGAAATATAGTATTTGTGTAGGTTGTTGTTCTCGCTTTCGCGAAAGCGTAGCATTTCAAAATCATCAAAATAAAAACCAGAAGGAACTGATAAACTTACTTTTGAGAAGGAAGAAAGACTCAGAATTCCCAATACCGCAACACATAAAATTTTAAATCTTTTGAACATAGTAATTATTTAATAAATTAAAGAATTGCGATTTTCATGCCAAAAAAACGAAGCATGGATTATCACTAAATCTCTGTAATATTACCTAGGAAAATACCGTGAAAACGATCTCCGTTAATATCCACTCCATCGATCTCAATGGCAAAACCAGTCAAATAAGGCCTCACTTTTACATTACCTGACACAAGTCTAATGCCGCGATTATCTGTACTATTTGAATCAAAATCAATATCATAAGATATGAAAGCTCTACCTACGTCCTGACTACCGTCAATAAGGTAAGTGCCTGATTGAAAGTTGATTTCTTGATTCCCATAAAGAACAACGTCCATCAAAACGCCTGCACCTTGAAGCGCTCCATTTGAATCTGCTGTGATGTTTCCATCGGTGAGAAAAGCGGTAGTTCTAAAAACATTATTTGCTTCCTCGATAACATCATTGTTAAATGCTGCTCTTGTTTCAAAAGTGCTAGTAGAATCTGGTCCATAGCAAAATACGTTTGTAACAGGTACAACCACTTGTAAATCATCATCACTATCGCAAGCGATCAAATTAGTAATTAAAAAACTTAATAATAAGTACGCGCTAATTTTTAATAATCTTGTTTTCATTGCTTTTTTTATTTTCAGAAGGTGAGATGTCTTCTGTTTTATTTACGTAATTTTTCTTTGCCTTGAACAAAGTTACTTGATTTGAAAGGAATTGTAACAAATCTAGTTCTCTTTCTGGCTCAAACATAGACTCGTTTAATCCTTGATCTTTTGTAAAATATAGGAACTCGTATAGGTCTTCCTTAGGCAGTTTTAAATAATCTAAAAGATAATCTGTGCTGTATTTATTTTTGAGCAAGTAAACATCAAACTCTTCTCGTCGTTTCTCAGGACCGTCATCAATAGCGTTTTCCACGTTGGTGTTCAACGCATTCAAAGAGGTTCCTAATGCAAGCATGGCCAGTCCACCGATAAGATTTGTCATATTAAATCGTGGCATATTTTGATTGAAGGCTTCATTTCTAACGGGATACTCTTCTGGTTGTCGCACTCGATCAGAAAAAGTGTTTTCCATACGATCCACGGCTCTTGTCTTTTGATTGAACTCGCTTACCTCGTCAACTTTAGTATCTACATAAGTAACTTTCTTAACATTAATGCGCATCAAGCCATCTTGAATCAAAACTTCATCAAGTTCATTCACGCCTTCATCAAGCGAAATCCTTACTTTCTTATCTTTGATGATCTTCTCTGTGATTTTAAGCGAAAAAGGTTCAAATTGAACAGCCTTAAAAGAAAGCTTATCGCCTTCTCTAGCATAGATAAAGAAATTACCTTCCTTATTAGAAATAGTTCCTTCTAGAGCTTCCTGATTAAAAACGGTCACTCCTTGAAGTGGTTCATTAGATTCACTTGTTAGTGAACCTTGTATTTGAATACGCTCTTTTTGACCGAAGGAAAGAGAAGTAGCAATAAATACAAGTAGTAGAATATTTTTCATGAATCCTAGAATGCTTTTGACTTAAAATAATGTCAAAAATTTAATATTATTACAAATAACGCCTAAATAATTCTATCATTGTTTGAGTTTAACGATGTTTAACCTAGTAAAAACCTCTACATGAGAAACATGATTATCGCAAGTACCTCGACTATTCATGGCACGAGTTTTCTGAGTTATTTACTTCCTACCATTCTTGAAGAAATTAAAAATCAAGACATAGAGCAATTGCTATTTATACCGTACGCACGTCCTGGAGCTATTTCTCATGATGAATATACCACAAAAGTAAAAACCGCTTTTAACAATTCTGATATTAAAGTAAAAGGAATCCATGAATTTGCTGATCCTAAAAAAGCGCTGGAAGATGCAAAAGCAATCTTTACTGGTGGAGGCAATACTTTTGTTCTTGTTAAAATGCTTCACGATTTAGATTTAATGGTTGCCTTACGCAAGAAGATGTACAATGGGGCTTTTTATGTAGGTACAAGTGCTGGAAGCAATATTTGTGGTTTGAATATGAGAAACACAAATGACATGCCTATAGTCATGCCTTCTAGTTTTAAAACTACTGGAGCTATAGGTTATAATATAAATGCACATTACCTCGATCCTGACCCTTCATCAACACATATGGGAGAAACACGTGAGCAACGCATCCAAGAATTTCATGCATACAACTCGCTACCTGTAGTAGGTTTGCGCGAAGGCAGCTACATAAGAGTTAAAGGACAAGAGGAAATTCTTTGCGGAGAACACCCTGCAAGAATATTTAAACAAAACCATGATGCGATTGAAGTTTCTACAGGTTACAACTTTGCACAAATAACAGATTAAAACTTTTTGAAAATGGACTCCATAAAACACAACCAAAACGAATCTAGAGGTATTTTTTACATCAAAGAAAATGATAATACCATAGCAGAGTTGACTTATTCATTAAATGATAATGTCATGACCATTGATCATACCGAAGTAGATCGTAAGAAAGAAGGAAAAGGACTCGGTAGTAAACTTGTAGAACGCAGTTATGAGTATGCAAAGGAAAACGGCCATAAGATTAATCCGCTATGTCCATTTGCGGAAGTTCTTTTTGACAAGAATCAAGACTGGAACGATGTAAGAGTATGAATCTTCAATTAGAAACAGAACGTCTTTTCTTACGTCCCTTTATAAAAGAAGACGCACCTTTTTTATTTGAGCTCAATAACGATGAAGAAGTGATGCGGTATACTGGTGATGTTCCTTTTAAAGATGTAGAAGCAGCGCAAGAATTTGCTATTGATTATAGCGCTAATAAAAATAGCCAATACCGATTATATCAAATGGGTAGAATCGCTGTCATAAGAAAGTCAGATGATGCGTTTTTAGGATGGTCAGGACTTAAATATCACAAAAGTGCCGATTTTGTAGATATAGGCTATCGTTTTATGAAGAAATATTGGGGTCATGGCTATGCTACAGAATCTGGATTAGAAGTGGTGAGACATGCCTTTGAGGATCATCAATTAGAACTTCTTGTCGCACAAGTACATGAATTAAACTATCCTTCACAAAAGGTCGCTCAACGTCTTGGCATGCATATTAATCATAGATTTTATTGGGAAGAAAGAGAACCAGGAAGACATTATCAAATAGATAAAGATCATTACTTTAGCATAGTTAAAAAATGATACAAATAATTCCGATCACTTCAAGAGAAACCTATTCCGTAAGACATGCCGTTTTGCGTAAGGGAAGACCTGTGGAAGACTGTCGTTTTTCAGGAGATGAACTAGGTACTACGTTTCACCTAGGAGCCTTTGAAAAGGATAAGATTATAGGTGTTGCGACTTTTTTAATGAATAAAGATATTGACCTAGAGCAAATCAAGCACATCAAACTACATCATTGTTATCAATTGCGAGGCATGGCTGTACTAGAAATAGCGCAAGGAAAAGGAATAGGTAAAAAACTCTTGAAACACGCCGAAAAGCTTCTCAAAGAAAAACATATACAAAGCCTTTGGTTTAATGCTCGAGTAAACGCTACTTCTTTTTATGAAAATATGGGATATGAAATCGTAAGCGAGCCTTTTATAATTCCTAAAGTGGGCGATCACTACAAAATGATGAAATTATTATGATGAGATCTTGTGGTATTTTACTGTTACTGCTCTTGGGTCAACCACAAAAAATTGATCTAGAAAAACTGACCGGGCAAAGTCCTAACCCTGAAAACCTCCTAGAGAAAGAGGTACAAACTGCTTTTGATCTGATGAAAAAAGAAGCTGCAAAAGACGGTATTCAAATAAGCGTCGTTTCTGGATATAGAAGTTTTAAGCGACAGACACAAATCTGGAATCGTAAGTATAAAAAATACGAATCTCAAGGTCTTGAACCTGATGCCATTTTTGATAAAATTGTGGAATACAGTACTGTTCCAGGGACTTCAAGACATCATTGGGGTACTGACATAGATATCATAGATACTAACGCTAGTTATAGCGGCGACGTTTTGGTTCCTTCAAAATTTCATGGCACTGGTCCTTTTTGCAAGCTCAAAGATTGGATGGAGCAACATGCTTCTAATTATGATTTTGAATTAGTGTATACCATGAATGATAACCGCACTGGCTTCAAATACGAACCGTGGCATTATAGTTATGTTCCGCTTTCGCGAAAGCGGTATAACAATTACCTTCAAAACATAGACTTGCTATCTTTCCTAAGATCTGAGAACATCATGGGAATGGATAAAATTAGTGATCAAAGAATCGAGCGCTATCTTGAAGAACATATTAAAGGAATAAACCCTATTTTAAAACCTTAAAGATTCCTTTGCCAATAGTATCATACAAAAAACGCTCAACTTTGCAATTGAGCGTTTTTGATGTATAAATAAGTTTCTTCTAAAAAGAATATACTACTTCTAGTTTGTAATCTTCTAATGTCTTTTCTGCTTTTTCTAGGTCTTCTGTAAAGCCTAAAATGTAGCCACCACCACCAGAACCACAAAGCTTTAGGTAGTAATCGCCGGTGTCCAGTCCCTTCTTCCATAATTCATGAAATTGAGAAGGAATCATAGGTTTAAAGTTATCTAAAACCACATGAGAAAGTTTCTTAACGTTACCGAAAAGTCCTTTCACATCTCCACTTAAGAAATCTTCCACACACATATCAGTGTACTTCACAAATTTATCTTTTAACATAGAACGGAAACCTTCTTGCTTCATATTTTCCATAAAAATGTTTACCATAGGTGCGGTCTCTCCTACTATACCACTATCTAAAAGAAAAACAGCTCCTTTTCCTGTCGCAAGTTGCGATGGAATTCCTGCTGGTTCAATATCTTCCTTAGAATTGATAAGTATAGGTAAACTCAAATAAGAATTAAGCGGATCTAATCCTGAGCTCTTACCGTGAAAAAAGCTCTCCATTTTACCGAAGATATCTTTTAAAACGAGTAATTTCTTTCTAGTAAGATTTTCTAGAACCGTGATTTTATCAATGGCATATTTATCATAAATAGCAGCTACTAATGCGCCACTACTTCCTACTCCATAACCCTGAGGTATGCTCGAGTCAAAATACATTCCAGCCTCCACATCGCTTTTTAAACTCGCAATATCAAATTTTGGAAAATCTTGATCAGTATCTTGTAGTGCCTCAATATGAGCGGCAAGTCGCTCTAAATTTTTATTAGATTGCGCAGCTTGATCTGATAGATCGGTGCTTATTTTAAGGGCTCCTTTATAAAAATTATATGGTATAGAAAGACCTTTAGAATCTTTAATGATACCGTATTCCCCAAAAAGTAAAATCTTAGAATAAAATAATGGTCCTTTCATAATCAAGAGGTTTGCACCTTAGTTGCGCCTGTGCCTATTTCATCACAAATATAATGAGAGTTTTGACAATATTGCGCCAATTTGTTGTTAATCAGCTTATCGACGCTATCTTTATGTTTTTTAGGATATAACATGTGAACGTTTGCTCCTGCATCCAGTGTGAAACAAACTGGTATTTGTGTTTCTTTTCTAAACGCCCATATAGCTTCTATAATTGAAAGTGTATTAGGTTTCATCAAGATGAAATAAGGGTGAGAAGTCATCATCATCGCATGCAAGGTAAGCGCTTCACTCTCTGTAATCTTTATAAAAGTATCTAAGTCTCCTTCTTTTAAAGCAGTTTTCAAGGTTGCAAGATTTTCATGAGCTTGTTCAAATCTTCTAGAAGCATAAGCATGATCGTTCATTAAATCGTGGCCTACTGTAGAACTCACGACCTTCTCTCCTTTGTCTACTAATAGAATAGTGTCTTGATAGTCTTGAAAAATAGGATGCAATAGTTCACTCTTATCTACTCCATAATAATTAGATCCGTCGGCAGTATTTTTATGCTCGCCCCATTGTACTGCTTCACCTTTCAAACTACGACAAGCACTTCCAGATCCTAAACGAGCTAGAAAGGACATTTTATGATAATCCAACTCTTGACCAGTCAGTTGCGCTTCAAAATCCATCATACAAGCACTCAAAGCAGCCATACTACTAGCACTACTTGCTATTCCAGAGCTGTGCGGGAACGTATTGTGTGTATCAATCTCAAAATAGTAATCTAAAATCCAAGGACAGTAATCTTCAATGCGCTCAAAGTAGGCCTTAATCTTAGGTGCAAATTCTGGTTTTTCTACTCCATCATAACTTATAGAAAAGCCATGCTCTCCAGTTTTTGCTTTTACTTTTGTGATCGTTCGACACTCATTTAACGTAAAACTCAAAGAAGGGTTTGCTGGTAATTGCATTCCATATTTACCCCAGTATTTTACCAATGCAATATTAGACGGCGCTTGCCATTTAGTCTGCATGGATTCCTTTAAATCAAAAGAACTCGTTAGTTTAAAATTATCTTCCAAAAGTGTTACATTTAATTTACAAATATAAGATAGGAAATACGGTTTTAGGATGGTTGAGAGTCCGCTTTCGCGAAAGCGTAACAATAAACCAATTTTATTGTAACATTTATACCATTATCTTGTCCAATGAGAAAGCCTATTTTAACTAGCTAAAAAATTTAAAGCCAATTCATGCTCATTTATCTACGAGTTTTAAAGGAAAGTTTCTTTTTTGCATTGAATGCGCTGCGCACAAATTTGCTGCGTACATTTCTATCATTATTAGGTGTAACTATAGGAATTTTTGCGATTATCAGTATTCTTGCTGCGGTTGATTCCTTAGAAAGAGAGTTTAGAGATGGATTGAGCTCGCTGGATATTTCTACTATTTATGTAACGAGCCGTTCCTTTGCTCCTACCGAATTAGAGCCTTATCAATACGAGAATTTTCCTAATGTGTCTTATGAAGAGTTTGAGATGCTAGAAAGCAGTATGGAGGATATAGATGTGATCACTTATACCGTTTTTTCTGGTCCAGAAAATATAAAATTTGAAGATAATACAGCGACTAATGTGAGCATCATACCAGGAACAGACAGTTATTATGACATTGAAAATCTCAAACTTGAGGATGGTCGTTTCTTTAATGGCGCAGAGTCTAATAATGGTAGTCCAGTTACCGTTTTGGGGTATGAGGTTGCAAAAAGCCTTTTTGGCGATAGTGATCCTATAGGCAAGCGAGTAAGGCTTTACGGTAATAAATTTACCGTGATAGGCGTGCTGGAGAAAGTAGGTCAAGGTTTGAGTGTTGGACCTCCAAAGGATGGTAGTGCTTATGTTCCCGTAAGTTTTGTTAGAAAAATTTATGGAGATAATAATAGATCAAGACTTCCTGCTGTGATAGTAAAACCTAAAAAAGATGTTGATCAAGATGAGTTCGTTGCTACTCTTGAGCAAAAACTAAGATTATACAGAGGCTTGAAACGAGGCGAATTAAGCACCTTTTTTATCAATCCCATAAAAGGACTGTCAGATTTATTAGATACTGTAACGAGTACACTTACTCTAGTAGGTGCTGTAATTGCAGGTTTTTCTGTATTAGTAGGTGGTTTTGGAATTGCAAATATCATGTTTGTGAGTGTTAAAGAGCGTACAAACCTTATTGGGATTCAAAAATCATTAGGTGCAAAAAGCCGTTTTATTCTTTCACAATTTTTATTTGAGTCTATAATTCTTGCATTGTTTGGAGGGCTGTTTGGGTTGCTCTTTGTCTGGGTTGCGAGTATAATTGCCAATAGCTCAACAGAAGATTTTACCTTTGTTTTATCTTCTTCAAATGTATTGTTGGGCACCTCGATAAGCGCCATAATTGGTTTAATAGCAGGAATTGTTCCCGCTATTATCGCTGCTAGACTTGATCCTGTAGAAGCGATTAGGACAGGAATGTAGAAATTCCAGCTTTACCTACACATCTGTATATTAGAAAATAGCTTTTCTTAAAACAATCATTTCTTGAATTCACCTTTTTAAATCAGTTGATTTTTCAACAAGATGTTCGTAATAAACTGGATTCATTTCTCCAAGAAAGCAACAATAACAACTATCAATAAATCGCTTTATTTAAATTCAATTCCTCTATTTAAAAACTTAGAATTCAAAACTCTAAAAAGCTATCTTTGCAAAAAATTTGAATACGATGAACAGAGGTAGCGAAGGATCAAAAAATAAAGGTAAAGGCCGCCGCAATGGTAAAAGTGCCGCGCCTAATAAAAGTAGTAATGATCGTAAAGGAAAGTCATTTCCTAAAAGTAACGATAGCGATGATCGCAAAACCACTCGTGGAGGAAAAAATCAAGTGGTAGGTACATCTCGTTCTGGAAAACCAGTAACAAAGAAAGAATACATTGAGCGCAAGAAAGCAGAAAGCTTCAGTAAAAGAAAAACGGACAAAGCAGGAACTAGGCTTAATAAATACATAGCTAACTCTGGATTGTGCAGTCGTCGCGATGCAGATATTTATATTAAAGCAGGAAGTGTTTCTGTAAATGGTAAACCTGTTACAGAAATGGGATATCAAGTAATGCCTGGTGATGAAGTAAGATTTGACGATCGCCCTATACAGCCTACAAAGAAAGAATATTTCATACTTAATAAGCCCAAAGGTTTTAACTCGCCTCGCAAAGGGGAACGTTCTTCAAAAACCGTTCTAGACCTTATGGAAAATGCAAGTCCTAACAGTTTACATTTTGTAGGTAGATTAGGAAGAGCGTCTTTAGGACTTATGCTTTTTACTAATGATCTTGAAATGGCAAATAAACTGAATAATCCTAAGCAACCTTTGCGTAAGATTTATCAAGTTGCCCTAGATCGCAGTTTTAAACATGAACATTTGATGCAATTGCGTAAGGGAATCCTTATCGATAAAGAAGTAATTGAGATCAAAGATATCAACTACATAGAAAACGGTAAAAACAACGAGATAGGAATTGAAATTTTTAGTGGAAAAGACAACATCGTTCAAAATTTATTTGAAGCGGTAGGCTATGAAGTAAAAGTGCTAGATAGAGTTGTTTTAGGAGGTCTTACTAAAAAGGATTTACCACGTGGACATTACCGCAAATTAACTGAACAAGAGGTCATTAACCTCAAAATGATATAATAATAAATTAACATTATATTAACCTGAACTTGTTTACTTTTAATATCTTTATAAAGCAAATAATTGCTTTACAATTTTTTATCAGTTTACATATTGAACACAAAATACATTGATCTCATCGATCAGACTTACTTCTTTCCGACAGAGGAGTTTGAATTAAAAGATGGACAACTTCAGTTTCATGACATCGACCTAATGGCTCTGGTAGAGCAATATGGCGCACCGTTAAAATTCACATATTTACCTAAAATATCAAATAATATAAATCGCGCAAAGAGTTGGTTTGATACCGCTTTCGCGAAAGCGGACTACAAAGCAAAATATCACTATTGCTACTGCACAAAAAGCTCTCACTTTAAGCATGTTCTTGACGAGGCATTATCAAATGACATTCATATCGAGACTTCTAGTGCGTTTGACATTAACATTGTCATTAAACTGAAAAAAGAAGGGAAAATAAAGAAAGACACCTTTGTTATTTGTAATGGTTTTAAAAGGGATCAATATATTCAAAACATAGGTGATCTTATCGATTCTGGACAGAATTGTATTCCTATTATAGACAACTACGAAGAGTTAACACTACTTACTGATGTAACGAGTAAGAAATTCAACGTAGGCATACGTATAGCTAGTGAAGAAGAACCCAAATTTGAATTCTACACAAGTCGTCTAGGAATAGGTTATAAAAATATTTTAAGCTTTTACAAAAGCCAAATTGAGTCAAATGATCAAGTTCAACTTAAAATGTTGCACTTTTTTATCAATACTGGAATAAGAGATAATGCTTATTACTGGAATGAATTACATAAGTGTCTCAAAGTTTATGTAAGTCTCAAAAAAATATGCCCATCGCTCGACAGCCTTAACATAGGTGGTGGTTTTCCTATTAAGAATTCGCTTGTTTTTGACTTTGATTATGAATACATGATTACAGAAATTGTAGCACAAATCAAACAAGTTTGCGACGAAGCTGGTGTAAATGTTCCCCATATTTTTACAGAGTTTGGATCTTTTACAGTAGGAGAAAGTGGTGGTGCCATTTATAAAGTTCTTTATCAAAAGCAACAAAACGATCGTGAAAAATGGAACATGATCAATAGTTCTTTTATTACAACATTACCAGATTCATGGGCAATTAACAAACGTTTTATCATGCTAGCCTTAAACCGCTGGAATGAAGAATACGAGCGTGTATTATTAGGAGGACTTACTTGTGATAGCGATGATTATTATAATAGTGAGCAAAATGTAAACGCCATTTACCTGCCTAAATATCATAAAGAAAAACCGCTTTATATAGGGTTTTTTAACACAGGAGCTTATCAGGAAAGTATAGGTGGCTTTGGAGGAATACAACATTGCCTTATTCCTGCTCCTAAGCACATTTTAATCGATAGAGACGAAAGTGGAAACATCACTACTAAGATATTTAAAGAACAACAGACGAGTGAGCAAATGCTTGGAATCTTAGGGTATTAGAAAATTGAATTCGAATTCGAATTTGAACTCGAATTTGAATTTGAAACCTTTTCCCCTTTGGGGAAATGTCCGCAGGACAATGGGGCTAGTGCAGGAGTGAACAAAAACTTATATAATTAAAACAACTTAAAAACAAACTTTTAACTTCACAACATGAGCAATTCAAACTATGCAGGAATTTCAGATGAATATGCTGGATTAGATAATGCATCTATTGTTTTAATTCCTGTTCCTTATGATGGAACGAGCACCTGGCAAAAAGGAGCTGACAAGGGTCCGCAGGCATTTTTAGATGCCAGTGCAAATATGGAACTTTATGATATAGAGACCGATACTGAAGTATATCACCATGGAGTTTTTCTAGCCGATGCCGTTACCGAAAACAGCTCTCCAGAAGCTATGGTAGATGCCGTGCATGCCATCACAAAAAAGTACATCAAGAAGAACAAATTTGTAACACTTTTTGGAGGTGAACATTCCATTTCTATAGGAAGCATCCGTGCATTTAACGACATGTATGAAAACCTGAGCGTACTTCAAATAGACGCTCATGCAGATTTACGTAAGGAATATGAAGGAAGCACTTGCAATCACGCATGTGCTGTTTATGAAGCGAGTCAAAAGACCAATCTTGTTCAAGTAGGAATACGTTCTATGGACAGTATAGAGGTAGGGATCAACGATGATGATAAAATTTTCTATGGTCATGAAATGGTTCAGGACGATTACTGGTCTGAAAAAGCTACTGAAGCTTTAGGAGAAAACGTATTTATCACCATAGATCTCGACGCTTTTGACCCTTCAATTTGCCCTTCGACAGGAACTCCAGAGCCTGGTGGTATGTTTTGGTACGAGACATTGGACTTTCTAAAAATGGTTTTTGAAGAGAAAAATGTAGTCGGTTTTGATATCGTAGAATTATGTCCTAACCCTAATGAAAAGTCGTCTGACTTTCTTGCTGCAAAATTGTATTACAAAATGCTGAGTTATAAATTCAAAGACATCGCCTTAGAAGGTGAAGATGGATATGACTCTGATAACGCTTTCGCGAAAGCGGGATTAAAAAAAATGAAAAACATAGAAGAGTAATCTTCACATAAAAAACAACATGGGAAAACCGATAACAGATTTCATAGAAAATTACTTCTTACACTTTAACAGTGCCGCACTTGTAGATGCTGCAAAAGGTTATGAAGCACAACTCAACCAAGGATCAAAAATGCTTGTTTCTCTTGCTGGAGCAATGAGTACGGCTGAGATTGGGAAGATTTTCGGCGAAATGATACGTCAGGATAAAGTACATATCATCTCTTGCACAGGTGCTAACCTAGAAGAAGATTTGATGAATCTGGTAGCACACAGTCACTATAAGCGTGTTCCTAACTACCGCGACTTAACACCGCAGGATGAGTGGGATTTACTTGAAAAAGGACTCAACCGTGTGACCGATACTTGTATTCCAGAAGAAGAAGCTTTTAGAAGATTACAAGAACACATCGTTAAGATTTGGAAAGATGCTGAGGCTAAAGGCGAGCGCTATTTCCCACATGAATACATGTATAAACTTTTACTAAGTGGCGTTCTAGAACAATACTATGAAATCCCAATTGAAAACTCATGGATGTACGCCGCTGCCAAAGCTAATTTACCTATAGTCGTTCCAGGATGGGAAGACAGCACCATGGGTAATATTTTTGCGAGCTACGTATTGAAAGGCGAGTTAAAAGCGAGCACTGTAAAAAGCGGTATAGAATACATGACATTTCTTGCAGACTGGTATACCGATAATTCTGATAAAGGCATAGGTTTCTTCCAGATAGGTGGTGGAATCGCAGGTGATTTCCCTATTTGTGTAGTACCTATGTTGTATCAAGATATGGAACGTACAGACACGCCATTCTGGAGTTACTTCTGTCAGATTTCTGATTCTACGACCAGTTATGGAAGTTATTCTGGAGCAGTTCCTAATGAAAAAATCACTTGGGGAAAACTAGATCAAGACACGCCTAAGTTTATCGTAGAAAGTGACGCTACTATAGTGGCGCCGTTAATATTTGCTTATTTATTAGAAATGTAGCTTTTATTCTTTTCGATTAATTAAAGTTACGCTTTCGCGAAAGCTTAACTTCAATAAGTTTATCCCATTAAAGAACGGGACGATTGCCTAATACGAAACCTGTAAGTTGCTTAAAAACACAGCGGTTTACAGGTTTTTTTAGGAATTTAAGACTAAACTCTCAATGTCTCCTCGAGCGCAGTCGAGAGGTCGTTTTAATGGATGAAGAGATAGAGGTCTCGACTGCGCTCGACCTGACAAACTACTGCACTTTCAAAATATTATTTTCAAATTAAAGAGAACAAACACAATGAGTGATTTAAATATGAGTAAAATTGATAATCTAAATTTAGAATTTCTAAAGCTTGAAGATTATGAAGAGTTGAAACATGCGATGATTGATTCATACTCCAATTTGCCAGATTCCTACTGGAAAGAAGAACAGATTAAAACACTAGTTGAGAAGTTTCCAGAAGGTCAGGTTGTTCTTAAGGTGAATGAAGAAATTGTGGCATGTGCACTATCTATTGTAGTAAAATATGAAGATTTTAGTGGCCAGTATACTTACGAGCAAGTAACTGGTAATTACAAATTTACCACACACGATGATGATGGCGACGTGCTTTATGGTATAGAGGTGTTTATAAAACCTCAATATCGTGGCATGCGATTAGGTCGTCGTTTATATGATTACCGCAAAGAGTTATGTGAGAACTTAAATTTGAGAGGTATCGCTTTTGGTGGTCGTATTCCTAACTATCATAATCACGCGAGTGACATGACTCCTAAGGAGTATATTGAAAAAGTGCGCAATAAAGAGATTCAAGATTCTGTATTGAATTTTCAGCTATCAAATGATTTTCACGTCTCCAGAGTTCTTAAAAACTACCTCGATGGCGATGCTGCCTCAATGGAGTTTGCTGTACTGCTAGAATGGGATAACATTTATTACACAAAACCAGTTAGTGAAACTACTTCACTGAAAAGTACCGTACGTTTAGGCTTGATACAATGGCAAATGAGACCTTATTCTGGTTTTGATGAGTTAATGCAACAGGTTGAGTATTTTGTAGATGCTGTAGCTGCATATCGCTCTGATTTTGCTTTGTTTCCAGAATATTTCAATGCGCCACTCATGGCAGCTTATAATAAGTTAAGTGTAAGCCAATCTATCAGAGAATTAGCTAAATACACAGAGATGATTAGAGAACGTTTCTCAGAGTTATCGATTAAATACAATATCAACATTATAACTGGTTCCATGCCTGAGATTATTGATGGACAGCTGTACAATGTAGGTAATTTGTGTAGAAGAGATGGTACGATAGAACGTTATGAAAAAATACACGTAACACCAGACGAGCAAAAAGTGTGGGGACTTCAAGGAGGGAATAAAATTCAGACTTTTGATACTGATTGTGGTAAAATAGGCATCTTAATTTGTTATGACAGTGAATTTCCAGAATTGAGCCGCATTATGGCTCAAGAAGGAATGCAAATTCTTTTTGTACCCTTCTTAACCGATACGCAAAATGCTTACGCCCGTGTGCGTTTGTGTTCTCAAGCTCGAGCGGTGGAAAATGAATGCTATGTAGCGATTGCCGGAAGCGTAGGTAATTTACCAGCAGTAGAAAATATGGATATTTCTTATGCACAAAGTGCCGTTTTTACACCTTGTGATTTTGCGTTCCCTTCCAACGGCGTTAAAGCCGAAGCCACCGCAAACACAGAAATGATTCTCGTAGCTGATGTCGATCTAGACCTTTTAAAAGAATTGCACAATTATGGCGCTGTGAAGAATTTAAAAGACCGCAGGAATGATTTGTATGAGGTTGGACGCAAGTAGAGCATCACAATTCACTTAATTAAAAAATGGGCTTTTGATAATTTATCAAAAGCCCATTTACTTTTATCTGATCATTGGGATAATACTAGGATAAGTGATTTGTTTTCCACGACTATTAAATATAGCCAAAACAATTGCTATCAAGTAATTAATTGAATTTAGGCCAATAATTTGAAAAACTAAGGACTTAACTGAATCACTCAACCATTCTAAGCCTAGATTGAGATTTAAAGCTAGAATAAGAATAGGGATCGCATATGACAAAAACGACCAAACAATTTGAAAATTTAATAACCTTGCTCCTATTTTTTGTAAACCTTGAATTTTATCTTTCTTGGTCAACCATAAAACCAGTGGCAAAATGATATTTCCTATCGGTATGAATATCCCTGCGAGTACAGAAAGATGAAAAAACATTAAAAATTGATGATCTTCCCTCTTACCGTAATCTAATAATTCTTCAATATTGATATCTAACGTTTCACAAATAAGCTGCAAGGTTTTACCACGTGGTTCGTTTTCGTCATTCTCTAATCGTTGAATCGTGCGCAAACTTACTTGAGATTGTGTAGCAAGTTCTTCCTGAGACATCCCTTTTTTGACACGTATTTCTTTAATTTTTAATCCTATGGATTTCATCTTGATTCTGGTTTAATATTGACGAGACAAACCTAAGAAGTACAAAGACCTGAGAGCAAATTAATCATTAGACTTATTTATGACATTCTTATGACATAAGCGTCAAATTACTGAATATCAACAATTAAACCTCACCTAATCAGAGAAGCAAAAGTAAGTGCGTCAATTTTTCCGTCTGGATATAAATTGTTTTTTGATTCAAAATCGGCTAGTGCAGTGCTGGTAATTTGTGCAAAAACCCCATCTAAAGGAATCGCATAACCTTTTGAGATCAGTAATTTTTGAACCTCATAAATAAGAGCACTTTTAGCACCTATATTGCGACTAATATTAGATTGATCTTGAAATAATTGCTTTAGTATATTTTTTGAATCTAGATTTGAGTCAGACTTTGGTTTCCACTCGTTCAAATCCATTTGTTTTATTTCAGCATTAGTTAAACCTTTTGCTTTCTGCTCTGTAGAGGAAACTAATTTTTGCTCTAGGTATTTAACCTTAGCTAGCTTTTGAGAATAGGTTTTTACAGCATTTTGAGTTTCTATATCATCATCTTCTGGAGAACGTACATCAATATCATTTGCGGTCCATTGTAACTTGACAAAATGATTGAGATCTTGAACAGCTTCTTCATAACTCCAAACCGTCATTTTATCGTAATAGTTGCGATCAACTGTTTCTTCGGTTGCATAGTTATAATCGGGTGCATTGAATCGCTCCCAATCTTTGTAGACATCATAGACAACAAATCCAAGAATAAGCACGAGTAAAAAAATTATGATTTGTTTCATATCTCAATCAGTAAGTTTCAAAGATAGTAATCCTTTGTTAAGAATAAAGTGATCCAAATTAAAGCTTAATTATTTGCTGAAACCGTTGGCCTAAAATACTCATATAAAAATGTTCCTAAAACTAAAGCATATTCTAAACCAACTAGCCAAAGGTTCTCGGTATAATTACTATTAGAATAAGCATAATAGCTTAAGAAAATAGTAAAACTCCAAACGATCATAAATCGGTACTTGGTAAAAACTGAAAACAGTAACGGAATAGTTAAATACCATGGATGAACAGTTGTTGACAAGGCTAAGTAAATTAAAAAGGAGAAAACTATACTTGTCAATAAGACTTCTGGAATTTCATTTTTACGTTTCAACGCAATTAATAGTATCAAGATGAATGTAATGACAGGCAATACCTTACCTGCTATTTCTATAATATTATAACCGGTGATTTCAAAACCTATGGCTCTTAAAACATAAAACACACTGGCATTAAACTCAAAATTACCGAACCATAAACCTACCGAGCTGGAATACTTGTCTATTAACTCCGTACTATAAAAAGGTAAAAATCCTAGTATCACAACGACTCCTACAAATACATAAAAGATTACCGCTTTTTTAAACTTCAATTTTCTCAACAGTAATGGCAAAACGATAACTGGCAATAATTTTAAAAGTACACCATAGCCTAAAAACAAAGCACTTTTAAATCTTTGTGAAATAAATAAATAGTAAACAGAAAGCAACATTAGAAATGCCATAACTCCTTCAAAATGTAGATTACCAGTAAGCTCAATAATCGCAAATGGATTAAGAAAATAAAGAAGAATTAGATATGGCGGCTTTCCTAGTAAACGGAGCATTTTTATCCCATAAATGAAAATACCTACTTCTGCCATGATGATAATCAAGCGCATCCATACCATAGTCGCAACAATACTTTTGCCTCCTAGAAATGCCGCTACAGCAAATATTAACTGATTTAATGGTGGATAATTAGTGTAATGACCACTAGAAAGTTCACCCATATTTGCGTGCAACAAAGCAGCATTTGGGATGTGAGATGCATCGGTGGCTATGACCTCATCTGGTAAATAGAGATAGGGATTATATCCATGGAGTAATTGATGACCATCCCAAATAAACCGGAAAAAATCTTGTGATAAATTAGGCGTATAAGTCAACAATGTAAGTCTCATAAAAATGCCCACAAACAGCACACATGTCAAAACATCAGAGTCAAATAATTTACCGCTCCACTTTTTTGGCAGTAATCGAGACCTTTGATTAAATCCTTTTTTACCTAAATAGTAGAAAGCTAGTAAACCTAAAAATAGCAGGCTGTAGAGAAGAAGTGTTTCTAGAAATTGCTTTCGCGAAAGCGAGAAAAAAACAGCATATAAAACTATACTTATCAAACTGATAATACCTAGAATATTACCGAGTTTATTTTTCATTATTGCTTTTCTGTAATGCTACGTATAAAGACAAATCCAAATCCTATGAACAACATCAAGTGAAATGGAAATAGTCCAAAATCACCGCCTTGATCACCTACTACAAATGCAGAGTACATACCAAATGCAAAGTACAACATCAACAAACCTTCAATAATTACGTGAGGACTAATTTTTTTACGCAGGTATTTATTTGCTTTCCAGTTACCTCCTACGGCTTTTAAATTGAACTTAGGCGTTCTAACAAATTCACTGCGCTTACCTGCATGACCTTCTAGAACCGCTATTGAGTTATGAAAGGAAAAACCCATTGCTATGGAGAAAAACGTAAAGAACATTCCTATGTAAGAAATGAAGTTCTTAAAGCCGCCTCCGTAGGTTTTCTTATACATGTACCAGTAGCAAAAGAAGAATATAATGGTACTTATCACAAAGAAACTCATCACTATAAAGTATTCTCTCAAATGACCATATTCATTTTTAATGTATAACATAGGAATACTTAAAACTCCTACGATCAGCACATTTAGAAACATCGTACTATTCAAAAGATGTAGAATACCATGTAGTTTTGATTTAAAAGACATATCTGACGATAAAACTCTTCTAAACATTTTTCTAAAATTCTCTGCTCCACCTTTGTTCCATCTAAATTGCTGAGATCGAGCTGCGCTTATAATAATAGGTAGCTCAGCTGGTGTAGTTACATGCTCTAAGTATTTGAACTTCCAGTTTTTTAATTGTGCTCTATAGCTCAAGTCCAGATCTTCGGTTAAGGTATCACCTTCCCAGTTTCCTGCGTCGTAGATCGTTTCTTTGCGCCACACGCCAGCAGTACCGTTAAAGTTAATAAAATGGCCTTTTGAATTACGACCGACTTGCTCTAGAGTGAAGTGAGCATCTAATGCAAAGGCTTGTATTTGTGTAAGTATGGAATAATCACGATTAAGGTGCGCCCATCTTGTTTGTACAACGCCTATTTCTGGATCTTTAAAATGCGGAATCGTCTTTTGTAACCAGTCTGCTTCTGGAAGGAAATCTGCATCAAAAATAGCTATTAAATCTCCCTTGGCAATCTCAAGACCTTCCTTTAGGGCGCCAGCTTTGTAGCCACTACGATCTGTTCTTGTGATATGAACAATGTCCAGTCCATTTGCTGCAAGTCGTTTTACATGAGCGGCTGTAGAAGTAACAGTCTCGTCAGTAGAATCATCTAAGACTTGTATTTCTAATTTTTCTCTAGGATACTCAAGCAAAATGATATTATCTAAAAGCCTATCCATTACATAAGCCTCGTTAAATACAGGCAACTGTATGGTTACATACGGGACCTCATCAGGATTAGAAAGATCTAGCAAAGCATCATTATCTACTAGCTTTTGTGCTTTTATATAATTAAAAAGTAAATTGAGCTGCGCAAAAGCATAGAACAATATCAACACTAATGATATAGAGTAAATTACAATACAAATCCAGACCAATATCATTTTTTAAAACCGTATTTAAATATCCAAGTTAAAATTTTAACGCCTGCAAAGATAGCACCTTTAACCGTACCTGAAACTTTTGAAACACCTATTCTATTCCTATATTTCATAGGAATTTCTTGATAAGAAAAGTTCTTTTTTAATGCTTTTAATTGCATTTCTACGGTCCATCCATAAGTGCGATCTTCCATTTCCAGTTCTAGAAGTTTATCGTATTTAATCGCCCTGAAAGGACCTAAATCTGTAAATCTGGAACCAAAGAACAATTTCATGAGCGAGGTCGCGAGCCAGTTTCCAAAAATTTGAGGAGCCGTCATGGAACCTGCTTCACGAAGGTGTTTTACTCTCGCGCCAATTACGAAGTCTATATCTTTTTCTATGATCGGAGCTACCAACTCTGTAAGCTGCTGTGGATAATCGCTATAGTCACCATCAAGAAAAACGATGATATCTGTCCCTTCATTAAGAGAAGCGATATATTCCATTCCTTTAAGACATGCATTACCATATCCTGGAGTAGGCTCTTCTACTACTGTTGCACCAGCCTTTCTCGCATTTACAACCGTAGCATCATTTGAGTTGTTACTACATACGATTATTTCCTTAACTACTGAAGGAATATCCTTAATGACCAGCGGTATAGAAGCAGCTTCATTAAAGGCAGGAATGATAACTCTTATGATAGAATCTTGATTCAGGGGAATGACTTTATAAAGTGGCGCAATTTAAGCATTATGAATTTGGCGGCTTTGCAAAATTACTATAATTACTTGCGTAATTCGTTTAAGGAAAAATCAGGATGAGCAGATTTAAAACTCCAGTAACTGGTCCACTCTCCTATTTTAGAATTGGATTCATACTCTTCTACTTTAGATAGTGTGGATCGCCTGTAATACAACACATAACCAGAAATTAGATTGTTTACATATTGCTTTTTGACCGTCTTATACGATTTATAATTATGAAAAGTCCACCAGCTTTGTCGGTTATCATTTTTAAAGTAACCTTCTTCTTTTACAATTTCGTTTTTGTAAAAATGCCAGTATCCATTTTTGTGATTCTTTAAATAATGTCCTTGAGAGGTAAGAACACCTTTGTCGTAATATTTCCAGTATCCGGTTTTTTCGTCGTTTTGCATCCAGCCTTCACTCACTATTTTACCGTTGTGATAGTCTTTCACATAATGCTTTTTAGAAGAATTGAAGAAAAAACTACTACATGTAATTAGAATTAGAACGAGATACTTCATGATTGGTGCTTTTATTTTATCCAAATTTGAATGAAACAAATCACACAAGAATCACAAAATGATAATCATTTAAATCGTAGGGAAAATTGTATAATGATTAAGGAATTATCAATTTTAAAAATGATGGTTCTGTTTCCGCTTTCGCGAAAGCGAGAACAAAAAATAATTCCTCTTAAAACATGATTACTTTATTAGTATCAGGTTTTTTACCGCCAAATTGCGAGAATTTATACGTAAAACTGAGCATGAAATACTGTTGTAAAACCAAACTACTTGTGTCTGAAACAAAATCATCACTTATAGTACGACGTGTATCTATGATTTGGTTTAAAATATCGTAAGCCTTCAATTTTACAGTAGCCTTATCTTTTAAAAACTTATATCCTAAACTTCCTATCAGTACAAAAGAATCGTCATCAAAATCGCCAGAAATATTTCCAAATTTATTGTACTCACCTCTCAGACCTAGAATAACATGTTCTGGCCATGAAGTTGTAATATCTATTGCAGCGCGATGGTTCACAAATTCTTGATCGCTAATATTTTCAATATCAAATTGAGTTCTATTGGCACTGATTTCATATTCCAGCTCTACATCTATATAGTCCTTTAAGGAGTATTCAAGTGTAACTTCTGGCGCAATGCGTATGGCTTCACTTTGAAATGCAAGACCGTTAGTAAATCCTTTGTTTAAAGAAAGGTTTCCATCTATACCTATATCGAGCTCTATTTCTCTGTCATCTTTTTTCCAAGATTTACTGAAGCTCGTATATAAATAACCATTGTATTCTCCATCTATATTAACGTAAGTTGTAGTTCTTATTAAGTCATCGTCAGTAGTCGTAATCGCTGCTACACTATTATCTGTATAGGTAAAACCACCACCAGAGTAAAAACCAGAACCTTTTTCCCAGTCGTAGTTACTTAGGTTGAAGTAAATATTATGTCGCTGGCTCGCATCAAGATCTGGATTACCTCTTACTATATTTTGAGGGTTAGTTTGATCTTCTACAGGTTGTAGTTGTCTCACGCTAGGAACACTGATGCTATTGCGATAATTAAGATATACTCTACCAAATTTTCCAAATTTGTAATTCATATTTGCATTTACATATGGATCTGTAAATTCCTTATCAAAACTTGTATTTAAAAGAACGTCCTCACTTTCTAGAGTTTGATGGATAATTCCTCCACTAAGGTTGAGCCTAAACTCACCTTTTTTATACCGCAGTCCTATACTAGGTCTTTGCTGGCTGCTTTTTACTTCAAAATCATTACTGAGTGTTGCATTGAAAACTAGGTTTCCAGCACCATCGCGATCAAAAATACTACGTTCATTTTCTTGATTACCTGTTTCAAAATTATAGTTCAATGATCCTGTAAGCGACTCGCTTAATTTTTTATTTACGTAAGGAGTTACAGAAAACCTGGTGTTTTCAGAATTATTATTTATGATCTGATCTTGAATATCTGGCGTCTCTGGATTACCTAAATCGTCAAATGTGATCCTAATACTATTAAAATCACTCTGAGATTCATTTTTATTTCTGTTTACATTCCCGTAAAGACCGTAGTAAGTTCCTTTTTGTTGAGTTCTACGAGAGAAATTAAAGTTGGCACCTAAAGATTCATTATCTGAATTAGAAACAGAAGATGTAGCTACGTCATTTCTCAATAGGCCGTCATTGTTTCTTGAAACAGAGGTGCTTTGATTATTGCTAAAGTTTTTAGAGAAATTAAGATTTGGTCTAATGTTGAATGATGTTAATGTATCTGGCTTTACCTCAAAACGACCGCTTATTCTATGACTATCACCATTTCTAATCCCTCGATTAGAACTTTCTGTTGTGAAACTATTGATTTCATTATCAATATCCTCCTCACTAGGTAAGAATGTAGTCCTGCGACTATCCGAAGCAGATTCTGTATCGTTGCCACCATAAAAGTAATTTAAAGAAGCACTTACCGTTTCACCCCAGTCATTTGACATATTTAATCCTGCACTGTCACTAGAGGTTATGCCGCCACTACCACCGAAATTTACACCATTGATTCCAAAACTGCCATTACTACTCCTAGAAATAGAGTACGCACTACTTCCCATGGCGTCGTAAATTTCGTCAAAAGAAAAACCTGGACTATTGATATTATTGCTACTTCCTAAAATGCTTAATTTAAAGTCATTGTTAAAATAATTTGCGATACCACTCATGGAATATCTATCATCTGTTCCTCCACCAGCTGTCAATCTAGAAAACCAACCTTTGTTTTTATCTTCATCGATAGTAATGTTAATCTCACTTGCGTTTGCATCACCATCTTCTCCAGTAGCTTTTTGAGTATCAGTTTTAGACTCCGTGACTTGAATTTTATCAATAATTTCCTTAGGCAAGTTTTTGAGCGCTACTTGAGGATCATCTCCAAAGAACTCCTTACCATTGACAAGGATTTTAGATACTTCTTTACCGTTTACAGTAATCTTCCCGTCTTTATCGACTTTTACACCAGGTAATTCTTTCATTACGTCTTCAAGCGTAGCATCTGCTTTGGTATTAAAAGATTTTGCATTGAATTCTAAGGTATCTTGTTTCACCGTAATGGGCGCTTTTCTAGCTTTGACTAGTACGCTATTTAATGATTCTATGTCACTATTAAGAATAATATCACCTAGATCTAGATCTCGACCATCTTTAAGGTTCAAGAGTTTAGAATAATTTTGATACCCCTGAAACGAAGCCATAAAGCTCACTTCTTCATATGCGGTATTACCAGATAGCGAGAAAACACCATCCTCATCTGTAATCGAGTACGTAATTAATGTAGAATCCTGGACACTTTCCACGTAAATGGTCGCGCTTTGTAGTTTTTCATTTGTCAAGGAATCTTTTACAACTCCTTTAATACTAAATGTTTGCGCTGTCGAATACAAAGCAAATAAAGTTGCTAAACATAAAAAAAAGAATAATCTCATTAAGAGTAAGGTTAGTTTCTAGCAATTGGTATATCCTCAACGCAAGGATATCAGTTAAATTTTATAAGAAACAACCTATTAACATTTTGTTAAGGAAGAAGATATGATAAATCTTCGGCCTCAATTAAAATATTTTGGATATCATAAAACACTATTAATAATATTTTATTTCTAAAACAAGAATGAAAATTCTCTTATTAGATCAAAAATCAATCTATTTTTTTCGCATATAAACACTGATAGGAACACCATGAAAATCAAAATGTTCTCTCAGCTGATTTTCTAAATATCTTTTGTAAGCATCTCTAACATATTGAGGCAAATTACAAAAGAATGCAAACTGAGGTTGTGGTGTAGGCAATTGAGTAATGAACTTTATTTTTACAAATTTACCTTTTAACGATGGTGGTGGATAATTCTCAATTAACGGTAACAATGTTTCATTGAGCTGACTTGTTTTGATCTTTTTAGATCTGTTTTTATAAACTGCAACCGCTGTCTCAATCGCTTTATGGATTCTTTGTTTATTTAAAACCGAGATAAAAACAATAGGAACATCTGTAAATGGTTCCATCTCCCTTCTGATCTTAGCTTCAAATTCTTTAGCGGTATTTGTTTCTTTATCAACAAGATCCCATTTATTCACTAGTACGACAATACCCTTGCGATTGCGCTCTGCAAGCCAAAATATATTTTGAACCTGACCGTCAAAACCTCTAGTTGCGTCTAACATTAAAATACAAACATCACAATGCTCAATAGCTCTCACACTGCGCATCACACTATAAAACTCTAGATCTTCACGTACTTTTTTCTTTCTACGTATTCCTGCGGTATCAACTAAGTTAAATTCAAAACCAAAACGATTGTACTTCGTATCAATAGAATCGCGAGTTGTCCCTGCAATATCTGTAACTATATATCTATCTTCTCCTATTAATGCGTTTATAAAGGAGCTTTTTCCCGCATTAGGTCTTCCTACAACCGCAAATCTTGGTAAATCGTCCTTCTTTTCTTCAACAGTATCTGGAAGTACTTTTACAACCTCATCAAGTAAATCTCCTGTACCACTACCATTCATACTCGAGATAGAGAAGTATTCTCCTAATCCAAGATTGTAAAACTCGTATGCGTCTTGCTCTCTTTTATTATTATCTACTTTATTAACGACTAGAAAAACAGGCTTAGTCACTTTGCGCAATAATTGAGCAACGTCCTCATCCATGGGTGTAATACCTTCTTCGGCGTTTACCATAAAAAGAATGGCATCGGCTTCATCGATGGCTAGTTCTACTTGCTGATCAATTTCTGTCTCAAAAACATCATCACTACCTATGACATAACCACCAGTATCGATTAAAGAAAATTCTTTACCGTTCCAGTCGCTTCTGCCGTAGTGTCTATCTCTAGTGACACCGCTTACAGAATCTGTAATCGCCTCTCTACGTTGAATCATACGATTAAAAAGAGTCGACTTTCCTACGTTAGGTCTTCCTACGATTGCTACTATACTCATGATACTTTTATTTGCGTTTGCAAAGGTAGTTTTTTATTGAGTACAAGAGCAATAGCATGGTGAAGATGTTTGATTAAAGTTCCGCTTTCGCGAAAGCGGAATTACAACAACCGTCTAGAACAATTTGAAATATAAGGATCACATGCTACTTAGCACGGTCAATAACATAGTCCACCATTTTGAGCAAAGAAGTTTTATACTCTGATTCTGGATATGTATTTAAAATGTCCAGTGCTTCTTTCTTGTATCGGTACATTGAGTCTATGGCATAATCAAGACCACCATTATCCTTAACGTAGTTGATGACCTCACGCACACGTTTCTTATCTCTGTTGTATTTCTTTACAGAGTTGATCAACCATTTTTTGTCCTTGGCAGAAGCTTTATTGATACTGTAAATAAGTGGCAAAGTCATCTTTTGCTCCTTAATATCAATACCTGTGGGCTTTCCTATACGTTGATTTCCATAATCAAATAGGTCATCTTTAATTTGAAATGCAACACCGATTAACTCGCCAAATTTGCGCATTTTCTCTACATCTTCTCCTTCTGGCTCTACAGAACAAGCGCCCAGACTACAGCAAGCGGCAATTAAAGTAGCAGTCTTTTTACGGATGATATCGTAATAGATATCTTCTGTAATATCTAGTCTTCTGGCTTTTTCAATTTGAAGTAATTCTCCTTCACTCATCTCGCGTACGGCAACGCTTATGATTTGTAGTAAGTCAAAGTCTTTATTATCGATACTAAGTAATAAACCTTTTGATAATAGATAATCGCCTACAAGAACAGCAATTTTATTTTTCCATAAGGCATTTACAGAAAAGAAACCACGTCGCTTTAGGCTGTCATCAACCACATCATCATGAACTAAAGTAGCAGTATGAATCAACTCAATTACAGATGCGCCGCGATAAGTACGGTCATTTACCTGACCTTTACCTATCATCTTTGCAACCAAGAAAACAAACATGGGCCGCATTTGTTTTCCTTTGCGATTAACAATGAAATGGGTAATACGATTGAGCAGAGCAATGCGAGAAGCCATGGAAAGATGGAACTTCTTTTCAAAAAGTTCCATTTCATGAGCGATAGGCTCTTTAATTTGCTCTACAATTTTCATAAGTTACAAATATAATGATAGAGCAAACGTAAATTAAGAACTGTAACTTAACATTTAGATTATTTACTAATTCTTTTTCAAAAAAAATCAGGCTCTCTAAATGAGAAAGCCTGATTATTTAAAATATTGATTGAATTTCTTGTTACTCCTTCACAAATTTTCTTGTGATTGTAGCGTCATTACTAGAAATATTTAAAATATAAAGACCTGGTTTTAAATCTTCTATATTTGCGCTCACTTCTGTAGAATTTACTTCTAAAGACTTTATTAGCCTACCATTAAGATCAACTATTTCTATAGAAGAAAGTTGTTGAGTACTACTTGATACATTTAATATATCTGTTGCAGGATTAGGGAAAACCTTCACACTTACCTCGTTCAAAGTTTGATCTTCATTGTTCAATAGATTGCTAACCGCAACAGCTCTAGAAACATAATCTTTAAATGTAAGAGTTGTTGCTGAAGTGTTTGCAGTTACTGGAGGCGTCGCGTTGGGATCTGCAGCAGTACTGAATGCTAAAAAATCAACTTCTAATGGATCTTGATTTGCAACCCATAATCCACTAGGTAAAGTTGAATTACCAGCACTAGCATCAGTTTTCCATAGAACCTCACCTGTTACAGTATTATATGAACAACCAATACTATAATCAGTATTTGGACTTAAAATAAGACCACCTGCTGCTAATCCTATTCGAAAGTTTCCAAAAGTACCGTTGTTATTTAAATATGCAATACCAGATAATACTCCAGTTGATGTATCATAAGAATATCCTATAGAAGTTACTGTGGCTGGTGCATTAGGATCTGTACTAGGATTATCTCCAAAAATCCTCATACCTATTTGATTTTTACTTGTAGTTGTAGGTCCTGTATTAAAAGTATATTCTAATTCAATAACATCGTTTCCTGCAGTTCTATTAGTCCAAGACACATCTAAACCATCTCTCCACATTGCTCTAACACCACTGTCTCCGTCTGGCCCAGTTAAATTAAAGTTTTGCTCAGTGCTCATTCTAACGGTAACTATTTCAAAGTTAGAATTGGCTGCGTTTGTAGTTGTCGTTGGAGCATCTCCATTTGTTGCAAAGGTATTGAAACCTCCTTGACCAGCACTTCCATCAATTGCAGTTCCCACGTTACCTGGAACGAGACTGTTAAAATTTTCTACTTCTAGCACTTGGCTTATAGAAGTTAGACTAAGAGCAAATGCTCCGATTAAAAGTATAGT
Organism: Nonlabens dokdonensis DSW-6; assembly: GCF_000332115.1. Classification (NCBI taxonomy): domain Bacteria; kingdom Pseudomonadati; phylum Bacteroidota; class Flavobacteriia; order Flavobacteriales; family Flavobacteriaceae; genus Nonlabens; species Nonlabens dokdonensis. The sequence goes on along the minus strand of NC_020156.1, from coordinate 2,099,519 downwards.
TTTTTTCATCTTATAGGAATTTGTGGTAAAAATAAATAATTAAACAAAGTCTAATTAAATATTATGTTAAAAGAAATGTTTAGTTTGTTAAAAACAATGGTTTTTACGTAGCTAAATCATCTGTTTCTTTTCAAATCAACTTTAAAAACTTCTTTATCCTAATTCACCTTAGTGATAATCAATAAAAAATCACAAAAACTCCTCACGTTCATCTGATAAATCTATTATTCTATCGAAAAACAAGTATTATGTCTAAGATCAACCCATATAATCACTTAGATTATAAGACATTATAGTAAGAAAACTTTATATTTATTTTTTAAATCCAAAATTCCTCAAAATGAAAAAAATTACTTTACTAATCGTACTTTTCATAAGCGCTATTTCTTATGGACAATTCCTTTCAGAAGATTTTGAAAGCGGTACTTTTCCACCAGCTGGATGGACTTTAAATAGTACCAATACAAATTTTACGTTTCAGTTGTCTACCAACGCAAATGGTGGTACTGGAGCTGCTGAAGTTCAATACGACCCAGCGCTTGTTGCTCAAAATGAAACGCTTATTTCTCCTTCTTTAGACTTTACAGCTGCTACAGCACCAGAACTAACCTTGTTTGTAAATCTAAGTTATTTCTGGGCGGTTGATCCTAATAACAATTATGATATAACTATATCTGCCAGACAAGGAGCAAATACTACTGCCCTATGGACAGAAGCAGACCTTGGGGTTTTCACCAGTTTTACTTGGATAGAAGTTACTTTAGACCTTACGGCTTACGCTGGTTTGAACAATGTTTTTGTTGAAATCAACTATACTGGAACTGATGGAGCATCTTTCAATTTAGACGATATTCTTGTAGAAGAAGCACCTGCATGTGATATTCCTAATAATTTGAGCTTTGATGCCACAAATCTTACTAATACTACCGCAGATGTCACTTGGGATAACGCCGGAAACTTTGATATTAGATATGGGGAATTCCCTTATGCGGTAAGAGACGCAGGAGGAACTGTCGATACAGTACTAGCAGGCAATAGCTATCAACTAACTGGTTTAACACCTGGAGTATCTTACAATGTATTCGTAAGACAGTCTTGTGCTGGTGGACTTCTTTCAGATTGGGAGGAAGTTATTGTAGGAACAACACCTGTTCCTGGAGTTGCTTTTCCTTTTGATGAAGATTTTGAACCAGACGCTAATCAAGCCTTAGTTTTAAACCTTGGAATAAATTATTTATCTACAACTGGAAATTGGGGTTATAGACAAGATGACCTAAGTGACGGAGACACCACAAATGATTATGCTAGTAATGGTGTAGGTTCTGTATTTTCAAACAGCACATTTACTGATGCTGCGGCTGATGCCACTATATATTTAGGTCCTTATACACTTGCTGCTAACTCTCAATATACTTTTAGTTTTCAACAAAGAAATAGAGTTGTTTCAGATGCAACAACTCCAAACAAAGATATTGAGGTGGTAGCCGCAACGACTACAGATGGCACCACTAATACACTTCTTGCTACATTTGATGACATGAATAATGTAACTCATCAAATGAGATCGGGAACATTTACTCCTACTGCTGCTGGTGATTACTATTTTGGTATCAGAGACAAATCAGCCTTACTCACAGGAGTAACAACAGCAAATTCAGTGTATGCAGATGCGGTAAATATTACCTCAACTCTTAGTGTAGATGATGTTAATGGTATAGACTTAAATTACTTTTTTAACAGCACAACAAATAACTTCAATATAGAAATCACAGAAGGTATTTTAGACAACATAGAGGTTTATAATCTTCTAGGTCAACAGGTAATTCATCAACAAGTAGATCATTCTAGCGCGTCCATTGATATGAACGCAGCAACTGATGGAGTTTACATTGCCAAAATTAACTTTAACGGAAAAACACGTTCTATTAAATTTGTAAAATAAACTACTTCATTTTAACGTTATCTAAAAGCACTTCTATATGAGGTGCTTTTTTTATTAGGATCGTTTTGAAATAAAAGGTTTTAAACATTTATTGTTAAGCTTTATTAAGGATATTATAAATCTATCTTTTCGAACTTTTCTTATACTTTACACTAAAAAAGTAATGAAATTGTGACATCTAATAATTAACATTGTACTTTCTAAAGAAATACCCTCAAAATATGATTGCTAAAATTTCAAATACAAGACTATGGTCTAAAATGGTATTGGTACTAACGGTAACATTAATATACTCTTGTAAAGATGATGATGACATGATGGTGATTACTCCCGAAGTTGAGACCGAAGCAAACATTACTGTCTACGATGCTGATCGTCTAACTGATGATTATGTTCTCGTTTCACCTTTTAGAGGGAACACCTCTTTTCTTATTAATAGAGAAGGTAACGTTTTACAAAGATGGTCTAGCTCAGAATCTACGTTGATGGGTTATTTAAGAGAAGATGGATCTGTTGTTAGGTCTGTTGTCACAGGAGTTGATAATGGTATTATTATAGGAGGAAAAACAGGAGCAATTGAAATCATTGATAAAAATAATAATCAAATCTGGAAGTGGGAACTGGATACTTCAACAGAAGCCTTACATCATGATATTGCTCTTTTACCTAATGGCAATATTCTAGCGTCTGTTTGGGTGGTTAAGGATCGTGCAGAATGCATTGCTAATGGTAGAGATCCTAACACCATAGTTGAAGACAGACTCGTTATTGATAAGGTTATAGAAATTGAGCCAGTAGGAACTAATCAGGCAAACATAGTTTGGGAATGGTCACTTTGGGATCATCTTGTTCAAGATTTTGATTCCAATCAGCTCAATTTTGGAGATGCAAGTAATGGTAGTCTTTTTGATATCAATCAGTCTACAGAAGGTATTAATTTCACTCATGTTAATGGGCTGGATTACATCCCTTCTTTAGATCAAATCATATTAAATAGCCGTGTGCTCGATGAGTTCATCATTATCGATCATGATCTAACGACTCAACAAGCAGCTACAAACACAGGAGGCAGATACAATAAAGGCGGTCAAATTTTATACCGATGGGGAAATCCAGAAAGTTATAATTCTGGAACATCAGCAGATCGTCAATTGCATGATCAACATGACACTACTTTTGTAGGAGATAATATTTTATCTCGTGGAACTTTTTTAGTTTTTGATAATCAAGATGATCCAAATTTCTCCACTATTAAGGAAGTAAATATCAATGTCACTGCAGATGGTGTATACCCATCGTTACCTGGCACTGGAAATAACCCTAGCACACCTGTATGGAGCTATTCAAGTGAAGAAATAACATCACCGCGTACCTCTGGTGTACAACGATTACCATCTGGAAATTCATTAATTACAAGTACTTCTGGAGATATCATAAGAGAAGTAAATTATGCTGGAGATATTCTATGGGAACTGGACACAACAATCGAAGTAGATGGTGTCTTAGAAATTGATTCTTCAGGGTTTAAATCCAGGAGTTATCCTAAAAACTTTGCAGGTGTAACTGCATTAGGTTTATAAAATTACAAGCTTCAGGTGTGTACTGCGTCTTATAACTGAGATTGTTATTGTAGACGCTAAGATTTGTAGAAATAGAATACTCATGATCTCGCTTTCGCGAAAGCGGAATTATTACAAACTTCTAATTAAAAAAGTTTCATATAATAATTTGTAAAACTGCCATTAGTTTTATTGTTTATTAGCCAACTGACCACATGCAGCATCAATGTCTTTACCTCTACTACGGCGCACATTTACAATGATATGATTGCGTTCTAGCTGTGTCTTATAAAGGTCAATTGCCTTAGGACTAGCTTGCTCAAATCTAGGATCATCGATAGAATTATATTCTATGATGTTTACCTTACAAGGGATGACTTTACAAAATTTGATCAATTCATGAACATCATCAATGGTATCATTTATACCTTTCCAGACCACGTACTCATAAGTGACTCTAGTTCCTGTTTTGTCATACCAGTATTTTAACGCCTCCTTTATGTCAGCAAGCGGAAATTGCTCGTTAAAAGGCATGATCTTGGTACGCTTTTCATCAATAGCGCTATGTAATGATAGGGCTAGATTGAATTTAGGACCATCGTCTGCAAGCTTTTTCATCATTTTAGGAACACCGCTGGTAGAAAGGGTGATTCTTTTAGGAGACATTCCTAAGCCATCTTCACCAGTTATTTTCTCTATAGACTTGAGAACGTTGTTATAATTCATCAATGGTTCTCCCATTCCCATGAAAACGATATTAGACAATGGGAAGCCATGATACATTCTACTTTGTTGATCTATAGCTACAACTTGATCATAAATTTCATCAGGTTGTAAGTTACGCATGCGTTTTAGTCTTGCCGTAGCACAAAATTCACAATTTAAACTGCAACCTACTTGAGAAGACACGCAAGCTGTAGTACGCGTTGCCGTGGGAATTAAAACAGACTCCACCGTGAGACCATCATGCAATTTCACTGCATTTTTTATTGTACCATCCTGGCTTCTTTGCATATCATCTACTTTGATATGATTGATATCAAAATAAGTGTCTAGAAAAAGCCTTGTTTCCTTAGAAAGATTAGTCATATCATCAAATGAATGCGCACCTTTCTTCCATAACCATTCATATACTTGATTACCTCTAAAAGCTTTTTCTCCTTTTTCAATAAAGAAGTCTCTTAGTTGCTCTTTTGTTAATGCCCTTATGTCTCTTTTTTTCTCCTTCAAATCTTCAATTAAAAACGCGTTGCAAAATTACATGATCTTACAACGCGTTCATTAAGAGTTTTATTAAAATATGTATCTAAATTTTTGCAATTTTCTCTGTTATAGAGCGAGAACCATCTTGCACTTTTAACAAGTAGATACCATTTGCGAAAGATTTTATATTCAACTGGTTTTCTAATTGATCAAAAGAACCAGATTGTATCAATTTTCCGGAAAGATCGTAAATGTTATACGTTGCAGCATTTTCAAGCGTAACGTTGAGTATACCTGAGGTTGGGTTAGGATAAATTTCAATACTAATGGTAGAAGTTACCTCGTCATTATTCAAGATATCATAAAATTCACCATCTAAAGTATTAGGTGCAGTGTTATCTGGATCTAACCAATCTCTTAATCTCGTTGCTGCAGTACCACCACCATTCCAAGCTGTACTGAATCTACCGTAGAAATCAGGTTGGGCATTGTCATTAGTTCCATTACAAAACGCAGCTCCACCATACAGTTCCCCTATGATTTGACCACTATTATTGAGTAGACAACTTCCAGAAGATCCACCTTCAGTTACTCCATAATCCCAATCTGCAATAGCCCAAGTATTTGCAGTAACACCGCCAATGGTTACGTTTTGAGCAACAGCAGCTTGATCATTTCTACACAATTTCATGATATCGCCACTTGGATGGTGCACTCCTAATTGTTCTACAGGTACCGTTGTGGTACGATCCCAACCACCGTAGTAAAGATTCCATACTAATGGTGGTGTTTGATTTAATTCAAATAGAGCGGTATCACTAAACCCATGATTCATCTTTAATGATGCTCCATTTAAAACTTGCGTCGGATTAAACGGCCCGATGGTATTATTAAACGTTGCACAATCTGGTGTATTAGTAAACCATTCAAATCCAAAAGACCAATTATTTGCATTGTAAGAACTAGAAGCGCCATCACTAACACCTAAACAATGGTTAGCAGTATAAAAGTATGGTGTTGCGTCTTCTCTTACGTTATTAATCATGGTTCCTGTACACAATCCATTACCATTAATAATAATACGTGCGACTGCTTGTCTATAGTTATTTCTAATTGTTGTCCAGTCTGTGCCGGTAAAAGATCCTTGATTAGGATTACATTGCACATCAACATTACAGGCTCCAGATTCATTGAGCTTTAAATAGTTCTCCTCCTCAATACCAAAACCTCTATAACCATGAACAACTTGTTCGATGGAAATTCTTCCTTGATTTCTAACTGCTGCAGGTTCGTAATATTCGATCCAAACATTATCTCCATAAATAATCCAAGAACCTAAAATCCCATCTTCCTGATTCTCACTTTCTGTATATGGACCCATTCGATCTGATCGATCATTATTATATAGATACATTTCGGCACCAGCTGGTAAATCATACCTGTCAAATAGAAAATTAATCGTTCGCGCACCTTTAGATTCAATGTTTAATCTCCAGATACGATCTCCATTGTCAAGTTGTGTCCACAAACCAGAATTAAACAAGTTTAAATCTACAGGGATTTTGTGGCCAAATTTATATGGTTTTGTTGTAATTTCATCATCGATGATATCCTGTTGCTTTACCGCTTCAAGGTCAAAAGATGGCATAATAATTTTTTGTGGCTGACTTTTTAAAGCAAGATCCCAACCTCTTGGAGTTGCCTCATTTGTCACTTGTGCCATAGCTATTTGACAGACAAAAAACATAATGAGTACGTAGACTTTTCTCATAATATTAATAGTTTTAGGAATTTAAGGCAATATAATTCAAAGATATAATTCCACATAACAACTGAGGTTAAAATGTTAATCAAAACTTAACGAAAAAACTGACAAAGCTAAAAGCAGAGCTATTCTCGTTATACCGATAAATAAATAAATATGACGTTATTCAACTAAATGCTCCTTTGAATTAAAAAGTGTAGCTTTAAATACAAGCTGATAAGTTATTCGACAATGTCACTTTTTCTAACTTGTTTTTCCCAATTCCATGCACTAAGTAATGACTCCTCTAAAGAGTATTTTGCTTCCCATCCTAAAGTCTCGCTTACCTTAGTTGTATCTGCATAAGCAGCTATGACGTCTCCTGACCTGCGCTCTTTGAATTTATAATTGAGCTTTTCTCCCGTAGCTTTTTCAAAGGCTGTAACAACCTCCATAACCGTTGACCCATCGCCAGTTCCTACATTAAAGTATTCGTAGTTGGTATCAGCCTCATTTAACAATAATCTTTTTAACGCTGCTACATGAGCTTTAGCAAGATCTACCACATGAATATAATCTCTTATAGCAGTACCATCTCGAGTAGGGTAGTCCTTACCAAACACTGATAACTGCTCTCTTAAACCTATTGCTGTTTGTGTTATATAAGGAACGAGGTTTTGTGGAACACCTAAAGGTAGCTCACCTATTTTAGCACTTTCATGAGCACCTATAGGATTAAAATATCTTAAAGAAATTGCTTTTAAGTTCGAATTCACCTTACAAGTCTCCTTAATGATCTCCTCACCTATCTGTTTAGTATTACCATAAGGAGATTCGGCTGGTTTTACTGGTGAATCTTCGGTCACCGGCAAGACATCTGCTTGCCCGTAAACTGTACAAGAGGAACTAAAAATGAAACTTATCTCTTTTTCTTCTATGTTTTGTAAAAGATATATTAGCGAATTTATATTGTTTTCATAATACATTAAGGGGTTTGAAACACTCTCGCCTACTGCTTTAAATGCCGCAAAATGTATGATACCATCGATATCATTATGATTCTTGAAAAAAGCAGAAAGTGCATTCTTGTCTCTTACATCAAGTTTCTTAAATTCTGGTTGCTTACCAGTTATAGAGGTAATATTTTCTAAAACATTAAGTGACGCATTTGATAAATTGTCAACGATAATAACATCAAAATCCAAATTTTGCAACTCTACAACCACATGAGAACCTATGTAGCCTAAACCTCCAGTAACTAATATCTTCATGTTAACAAAACTACAATTTATTACATTAGATTATAAAAAAAGACAGCTGCAAAATTGCAGCTGTCTTCTATATAATAAAATAAACTATTTAATCTTTCAACAAGCCTCGTGAAATAACGATTTTTTGTATTTCACTTGTTCCTTCATAAATCTGAGTGATTTTTGCATCTCTCATCAATCGTTCTACGTGATATTCTTTTACATACCCATTTCCACCATGAACTTGTACAGCCTCGACTGTTGTATCCATCGCCACTTGAGAAGCAAATAATTTTGCCATAGCTCCGCTCATATCATAATTGCGACCTTGATCCTTATCCCAAGCACTTTGCATCACTAAATGACGTGCAGCAGTAATATTAGTATGCATATCTGCAAGTTTGAAAGCAATTGCTTGATGATTACATATCTCTGTACCAAATGCCTTTCTAACTTTAGAATAATCTCTTGCTAGCTCATAGGCTCCTGAAGCAATTCCTAATGCTTGAGCAGCAATTCCTATACGACCACCAGAAAGTGTTTTCATAGCAAACTTAAAACCAAATCCATCTTCTCCTATTCTATTTTCTTTAGGAACTTTTACATCATTGAATATCAAAGAGTGCGTATCACTACCTCGTATACCTAGTTTATCTTCTTTTACACCTACTTCGAATCCGTCCCATCCTTTTTCTACAATAAAAGCATTGATTCCTTTGTGCTTTTTCTCTTTATCAGTTTGTGCTATCACAAGATAGAAATCTGCACTATTACCGTTAGTAATCCAGTTTTTTGTACCATTAAGCACATAGTGATCTCCTTTATCAATAGCAGTTGTTTTCTGCGAAGTAGCATCACTTCCAGCCTCAGGTTCTGATAAACAGAATGCTCCTATAGATTCTCCTGTAGTAAGCTTTGTTAAATACTTTTCTTTTTGCGCCTCATTTCCATAGGTGTCTAAACCCCAACAAACTAAAGAATTGTTTACTGAAACAATTACCGAAGCACTTGCATCTATTTTAGAAAGCTCTTCCATTACAAGTACGTAAGAAATAGTATCCATTCCGCCACCGCCGTATTTAGGAGACGCCATCATACCTAGAAATCCTAGTTCACCCATTTTCTTCACTTGCTCAGTAGGAAATTTTTGAAGATTATCTCGCTCTATTACACCAGGTAATAATTCCGTTCTTGCAAAATCTCTCGCTGCATCTCTTATCATAAGATGCTCTTCTGTTAGGCCAAAGTCCATTTAGTATTTTATTTTTTTAGTTATTTTTCCGTTTTGCAAATTTAATGCTATTCTAGTCTATTTTCAACAACTTTAAGATATGAATCATCAGTACTATAACGTTTTAGGAGTCATGTCAGGAACATCCCTCGACGGCATTGATATTGCACACGTTACCTTAGTACGTAAAGACCGCTGGAGCTTTCAAATTCATACAACCGAAACATTTCCCTATTCGGCTGCAATGAAACAAAAATTAAAAGACGCTATTCATGGTGATAATACTTCCATTTCATCATTAAATAAGGAATACACGACCTACCTAGCTGAGAATATCAATCGCTTCATTAAAAAAAATGATATTACTAATCTTTTAGCAGTTTGTTCTCATGGACACACTATTTTTCATCAACCGAGCAAAGGACTGACTCTTCAAATAGGAAACTTACCAGAACTAGCCAGTCTTATTAATAAGAGGTTAATTTGTGATTTCAGAGTACAAGACGTTGCATTGAAAGGGCAAGGCGCTCCGTTAGTTCCCATAGGTGATCAACTATTATTCGGAGATTATGATTACTGCCTCAACCTGGGTGGATTTGCAAATCTTAGCTTTTCTGATAACGATATTAGAATCGCTTTTGACATCTGTCCCGTAAACGTTGTTCTCAATCACTATGCTTTGAAATTAGGTAAAGAGTATGATGCTGGTGGCGCTTTCGCGAAAGCGGGAACCATACAAACCTCTATCCTCAAAAACTTAAATCGCCTTGAATTTTACAACCTAGAAGCTCCTAAATCCTTAGGATTAGAATGGGTAAATGAAAATATATTTGAAATACTTGACTGTATCACAAACAACTACGACATTATCGCCACTTTTACAGAACATGTAGCTATTCAAATTTCAAAACAAATTAAAGATAATTCAAGCGTTCTCATAACTGGTGGAGGAGCATTCAACAGCTATTTAATAAATAGAATTAAAAAACTTTCTAGCGCTAGAATCGTAATTCCAGATGATAAAATAGTGGAAAATAAGGAAGCTCTAATCTTTGCTTTTTTGGGCGTGCTTAAATTGCGCAACGAGAATAATTGTCTTGCTAGCGTGACTGGAGCGACACAAGATCACAGTAGCGGGAGAATTTACGTACCTTAAGAAATTGTAAAAAAGTCTATTTACAATCGCAGTACCATTATATTTGTGCAAACTTATGACAGCCTATGAAGGAACTTCTTAAACGTTATGAAAACGCCGAACCAGAAATAGTTTTTCACTGGAATGATCCTGAGACTGATGCCGAAGGATGGACCGTAATAAACAGTCTACGAGGCGGAGCAGCTGGTGGTGGAACTAGAATGAGAAAAGGACTCGATAAAAATGAAGTTCTTTCTCTTGCAAAAACAATGGAAATTAAGTTCACTGTTTCTGGACCAGCAATAGGCGGTGCAAAATCAGGAATCAATTTTGATCCACAAGATCCTCGTAAAAAAGGGGTTTTAGAACGCTGGTATAAAGCAGTATCACCATTACTCAAAAGTTATTACGGTACTGGTGGCGATTTAAACGTAGACGAAATTCACGAGGTAATACCTATGACCGAAGATTGCGGTGTATGGCATCCTCAAGAAGGTGTTTTTAATGGACACTTTGCTCCTACTGAGGCAGATAAAATCAACCGAATAGGACAGCTGCGTCAAGGCGTGATTAAAGTAATAGAAAACCCTACTTTTTCTCCAGACGTCTCTAGAAAATATACCGTAGCAGATATGATTACTGGCTTTGGCGTTGCTGAAGCGGTAAAACACTTCTACGATATTTATGGTGGAGATGTAAAAGGAAAACGTGCAGTTGTTCAAGGATTTGGTAATGTAGGGAGCGCTGCAGCTTTTTACCTTTCTCAAATGGGCGCAAAAGTAGTAGGAATTATCGATCGTGTAGGCGGTTTGATAAATGAAGACGGTTTCTCCCATCAGGAGATCACAGATCTCTTTTTAAATAAAGATGGTAACACACTTAGAGCAAAGGAGCTGATTCCTTTTGAAGAAGTAAATGAACGCATTTGGAATATAAAAACAGAGGTTTTTGCTCCGTGTGCAGCTTCTAGATTGATTTCTCAAGAACAAATCGATCAAATGATTTCCTCTGGACTAGAGGTAATTTCCTGTGGTGCAAATGTACCATTTGCAGATAAAGAAATTTTCTTTGGCTCCATTATGGAACATACTGACGAGAAGGTAAGTCTTATTCCAGACTTTATTTCTAATTGTGGTATGGCACGAGTTTTTGCTTATTTTATGGAACGTCGCGTACAAATGACTGACGAGGCTATTTTCAATGATACGAGCATGACCATACGCAATGCGATCCAAAATACATTTAATAACAACAGTTCAAAAAAACAAATCAGTTCTACTGCATTTGAAATTGCACTTAAACAATTAGTTTGATGAAATATTTTTTAGGTAATAGTCCTAGGTGGTTCAAATTAACAATGATCGCCTTTTTAATTTTCAACGTCATAGGTTTTTTCACTCTAAGTGGTACTGTAATGGGGTGGATTTTTATAGGTGAGTTCATTTTCTGTCTTGCCATGGCGTTAAAATGTTATCCTTTACAATCTGGTGGCTTACTCGCCATACAAGTTTTAGCACTAGGCCTCACGCATCCTATGTACGCAAAAGATCATGATACTCACGAGTTCCTTTACGACGAAGCTGGCAACCATGTCTTAGGAGGTGTTTATGCAGAAGTTGCACAAAATCTAGAAGTAATTTTACTTTTGGTTTTCATGGTGGCTGGAATCTACTTCATGAAACCACTACTTATGTACATCTTTGTAAAGTTATTTACCAAGATTAAGTCAAAGCTTGCACTATCTCTTGTATTCCTTTTAATCAGCGCCGTATTATCTGCATTTTTAGATGCCTTAACGGTAACAGCAGTTCTTATTAGTGTAGGAATAGGTTTTTACAATGTATATCATAAGATTCATTCTAGTGATTTGGATTTAGATCAAAATAATACACTAGATAGGAAACAACTCAGCGGTGAGACCTTAGAAGAATTCCGTTCTTTTTTGAGAAGCCTTGTAATGCATGGTGTGGTAGGTACTGCACTAGGTGGTGTTTGTACAATCGTAGGAGAACCACAAAACCTATTGATAGGTTCTAAAATGGGCTGGGATTTTATTGAGTTCTTTAAAGTAATGACCGTGATAACCATGCCCGTGCTTGCTGCAGGAATATTAACTACTATCTTTTTAGAAACCACAAAAACATTCGGTTTTGGTCAAAAAATGCCTCCAGTTGTACGTACTATCATTGAGGGATGGATGGAAAAAAGAGATGAAGAGCGTACTGATAAAGAAAAATATGCGCTTGTAGTACAAGGAATATCTGCTGTACTTCTCATTGCAGGACTAGCTTTACACGTAGCGCCAGTTGGTTTTATAGGATTAGGTCTTATCGTGATTCAAACTGCATTCATGGGTATTACTGATGAGCATAGCTTAGGTAAAGCCTTTGAAGAAGCATTACCTTTCACAGGCCTTCTAGTGGTATTCTTTGTAATTGTTGCCATGATTCATGACCAGCATTTATTTGCTCCTATCATTCATTGGGCTCTTGAACAAGATCCTTCTACACAACCTAGTATATTTTACCTTGCAAATGGATTCTTAAGTATGATATCTGATAATGTTTTTGTAGCAACGGTTTACATAAATGAAGTAAGTAATGCATACGAGGCTGGAACGATTACTAGAGAACAATATGAACATCTCGCTGTGGCAATTAACACCGGTACTAACTTACCAAGTGTTGCTACACCTAACGGTCAGGCTGCATTTCTTTTTCTATTAACCTCAGCACTTGCTCCACTTATCAACTTATCCTACGGTAAAATGGTGAAAATGGCATTGCCTTATACTATTGTTTTGACCCTAGTAGGGTTAGCATGTGTTTGGTATTTTTTATAAGAAAAGAGTATTATTGTAAGAGATTGTTTTGGATCTCGCTTTCGCGAAAGCGGGATTTTAAAAACCATTTACAACTAGCAATACAATGAATTGCAATTAAATTACGTTAACAACCCAACTAATTACACACATCAATGAGTTTACTTTTTCAAGAAACGGCAGAACTTGCTATCGAGGCTGCTCCTTTAGTAAATGAAGAATCGCAATCTTTAATAGGCCTGATAACTGCCGGCGGACCTTCTGGAACCGTAATTATAGGTGTGTTACTACTTTTATTGTTTTTTGCTATTTACATCTATTTTGAGCGACTTATGAAAATAAGATCTAGCTCTAAAATAGACAGTAACTTCATGCTTCAAATAAAAGATCATATTTCTAATGGAAGACTAGACAGCGCAAAAATGCTTTGTGCGAAAGAAGATTCTCCAGTAGCGCGACTTACCGAAAAGGGAATCAGCCGTATAGGATCACCTCTTGAAGACATTAATAGTGCTATTGAGAATGCAGGAAAACTTGAAGTTTACAAATTAGAAAAAAATGTGAGCATGCTTGCCACTATTGCAGGTGCCGCTCCTATGATAGGATTCTTAGGAACAGTAATAGGAATGGTAATCGCTTTTAAAACCCTTGCCGATGCTGGTGGAAGTGCGGACATGGGAAGTCTCGCTGGAGGTATTTACACCGCAATGATTACTACAGTTGCAGGTCTTATCGTAGGTATTGTTGCTTATATAGGCTATAACCACTTAGTTGTTAAAACAGATAAAGTAGTACATCAGATGGAAGAAAATGCATCAGACTTTTTAGACCTTTTAAATGAACCTGCTTAATTATGAATTTAAGAGGTAGAAATAAAGTAAGCCCAGAGTTCTCTATGTCGTCTATGACTGACATAGTATTTTTATTATTGGTATTCTTTTTGCTTACATCTCCATCCATAACACCAGAAGCACTTGATCTTTTATTGCCGAGCGCTGGTGGTAAAACACAAACGCAAGGCAAGGTAACAGTAAGCATCTCAAAAGATGGTGACTTTTATGTAGATGCAGCACAAGCAACGGAGGAAGATTTAGAAAGTAGAATTTTAGGTGTTTTAGAAGGAAAAGATAAACCTACGATCATGTTGCGATCTGATAAAGATGCTGCAGTAAGTCACTCCGTTAAAGTGATGGATATTGCAAATAGAAATAAAATACAGATTGTACTGGCCGTAAAAAATAATTAGACATGAGCTATTTAAAGACAAAAGAGCAAAAGATTTCTGCAGGAGTAAGTATTCTTATTATTCTAGTGCTCATTCTATTATTTAGATTTGTCTCCGTCATTAATGTCATAGATCCTCCAGTAGAATCTGGTATAGCGATTAATTTTGGTAATACAGCGGTAGGATCTGGTCCTGTAGAGCCTGCAAAACCCACTAAAGTAGCACCAGAATCTAATCCAGAGCCAGAAACACAACCTGTTACTCCACAAGTAGATAATGTGGTGACACAAGATAATACAGATGCTCCATCTGTAGTTTCTGACCCAACAGTTACACAACCTGATCCTAAACCAGAAACAAAACCTACTCCTAAACCTGTAGAACCTAAACCAGATCCAAAACCAGATTCTTCTGTTTTAGATGTTATCAATAGCGCAACAGGTCCAGAAGCGGTAGATGGAGAAACTAGTACCGGTGAAGGTCCTGGCGATGGCCCTGGGAATAAAGGAGATTTGAGTGGTGATCCTTATGCAAATTCTTATTATGGAGGTCCAGGATCTGGAACTGGCGGCAAAGGTTATGGACTAAATGGTCGTGGTAAATTAGCTGGCCGAGGTGTTATTCAAGATTGTAACGAAACTGGTAGAGTTATTGTTGAAATTCATGTAGACCGTTCTGGTAAAGTTGTAAATGCTTATCCAGGAAAAAAACACACAAGTAATAAAGCTAAGTGTCTTATGGATGCGGCAAAAGAAAGCGCTATGACCTACAGATTTAGTGCTGCACCTGATGCGAAAGATATTCAAATAGGTTTCATAGAAGTGATATTTAAAGTAGGAGAATAATTGTCTAATTATCCACAGACATTGGAATGGCTGTTCTCACAGCTGCCTATGTATCAAAGAACCGGCAAGAGCGCTTATAAAGCCGACTTACAAAACACCATCGATCTAGATAACCATCTGGGCAATCCTCACATGAGTTATAAAACCATTCATGTAGCTGGAACAAATGGTAAAGGCTCCACTTGTCACCTCATCGCAAGTGCATTACAAGAAGCTGGATATAAAGTAGGATTATATACCTCGCCACATCTCAAAGATTTCAGAGAACGCATTAAGGTAAACGGTGAGATGTGTGAAAAAACATTTGTTGTGGATTTTGTAAAACAGCACAAAGAGTTTTTTTTAAACCATCAGCTTTCTTTTTTTGAAATGACCTTAGGAATGGCGTTTCAATATTTCAAAGAACAAAAAGTGGACATCGCCGTTATTGAAACTGGATTAGGTGGTCGTCTAGATTCTACTAATATCATTCAACCTATGATCACGGCGATCACAAATATCGCAAAGGATCACACTGCTATTTTGGGTAATACATTTACCAAGATTGCAACCGAAAAAGCTGGAATTATAAAAGAGCGTACTCCTATAGTAATAGGTGAACAAAAAGGGTTTTTAAAATCTCGCTTTCGCGAAAGCGCTGGTAACAAAAATGCTCTTATACATTTAATAGACCATCGTTCCAAAAGTCTCCCAACAGATTTAAAAGGTACCTACCAAAAAGCCAACACAAGGCTCGCTCAAAAAGTATTGCATCTATTGAGAGAAAGTAATGAAATTACAATCACTTCTAAAGAAATAGCTAGCGGATTTTTAAATGTTGTGCGAAATACAGGTTTGAGAGGTAGGTATGAAGTTATCAATGAAAAGCCGAAAACCATTCTGGATACTGCACATAACGTTGCAGGAATCACCCAACTCCTGAAGCAAGTCCTCAAAGAACCTTATGAAAATTTACATGTAGTCATGGGAATGGTAAGTGATAAAGACGTGAATAAAGTATTGCAACTATTATCTAAACAGGCTACTTATTACCTTGCTAGACCAGATATTCCTCGAGGAATGCCTGTGAAAGAACTAAGCAACTATTTTACACAGAACAAGCTAACAAACAAAACTTTTAAAACTGTCAATCAAGCATTTGATGGCGCATGTTTACAAGCTACTAAAAACGATTTAATTCTAGTAACTGGAAGCACATTTGTGGTCGCAGAAATTATTTGAAAAAAATAATTATTTTGCTTTGCAGAAATAAAAACAGTTGTATATTTGCATCCGCTTTAGGGCGCGTAGCTCAGTTGGTTCAGAGCACTTGGTTTACACCCAAGGGGTCAGGGGTTCGAATCCCTTCGCGCCCACAAAAGGTCTTCAGAAATGAAGACCTTTTTTATGTCCCATTTTTCTATAGTACCTGTCTAATTCTAGAGAAATTATTTTAAAAAGGACAAGTATTACAATTTAACAAGCTATTTCAAAATTTGAGTTGAGAATAAATTTACATCTTCAAATAAATCTTCTTCCCTTTGTAATCAATAACAGCTTTTGAAGCGATCAAAAAGTCTGCGCCTAGCAACCCTTGTATGGAGCGCATGCCTTCAGTTTTTAATGCGTTGTTAATGTATGTCATGTCCATGCTCAATAACGTTACATCTTCATCATTCCAGTCACCCAATTCTAGTGTGTTTTTATGAGAAATTCTAGGTCGTAAAGAACCACTCGCAGTACCTATTTGCCGCTCCATAAATTCTGTTTCTAACTGAAACTCTTTATACATAGCCTGATTCACACATGTAGCACTCGCTCCCGTATCGATGATAAACCTTCCTTTATGACCGTTAATTGAAGCCTTAGTAACGATATGGCCGCTTTTTGAGGCGACTCTTATATTGTGGTCTATATAGCCTTGAGAAATAAGTAATTTTTTAAGCGATGACATTAAAATAGGATTAAAGGGTAAATATAATTCCGCTTTCGCGAAAGCGGACTAAAGACCAGCAACTTCTTTAACAATAAAATTCATCAATCGGTTCACAGGTATAACAATAACTTCTATTGCAGCACCTACTGTATACAAGCCTTATTTTTGCAAAATGATTTTTACAGATACACATACCCATTTATACAGCGAGGCATTTGAGGAAGATCAAGATGCTATGATGCAGCGCGCTCTAAATAAAGGAGTGGAGCGTTTTTTTGTACCAGCTATAGATTCTACTTACACGCAATCCATGCTGGATCTTAAAAGTAAATATCCAAAGCAAGTACATTTAATGTGCGGCCTGCATCCTACTCATGTAAAAGAAAATTACAAAGAAGAGCTTGCTCATGTAAAACAAATGCTTATTAAAGAGGACTACGTTGCTATAGGCGAAATAGGTATGGATTTATACTGGGACAAAAGTTTTAAATCGCAGCAGCAAGAGGCTTTTCATACTCAAATAAAATGGTCTATAGAACGTGAACTACCTATTGCTATACACTGTCGTGAGGCTTTTGACGAGGTGTTTGAAGTATTAGAAGATTACAAAAACACTTCACTGCATGGAATTTTCCACTGTTTTACTGGTGATCTAGAACAAGCAAAGCGAGCCGTTGACCTCAACATGAAATTAGGAATAGGTGGCGTTGTAACATTTAAAAATGGCAAAATAGATCAGTTCTTAGAGCAAATACCGCTTTCTGAAATTGTTCTAGAAACTGATGCCCCATACTTAGCTCCAGTTCCTTACCGTGGTAAACGCAATGAAAGCTCTTACTTAATTGAGGTTGCCCAAAAACTAGCAACGGTATATAACAAAGACATTAAAGAGATTGCAGATATAACAACCTTAAATTCACGTGAAGTTTTCGGTATATAAATTTGAGATCGTTACATTTGTTTTTTACACATAAGGTTTGAATAGATACGATGATATAAGATTTTTTAATGATGCAGAGGTTCAAGTAGCGCTCAAAAGTGCTGTGCGACATCCTATGATCAAAGCGCTTTTTCAATATACATTTAAAGAAATGGATTATGAAGAAGCAAAGAAGATAGTTTTATCGTGTAAATCTATCAATGATTTTCAGCGAGATGTGATTAGTAAAACGGTAGAAAGAGTACTCGACGAATCTAGTGCTGGTCTTACCACATCTGGATTTTCTGATTTAGATCCTAACCTAAGTTATTTATACATTTCAAATCATAGAGATATTGTTCTAGATACCTCTTTGATTAATGTGATTCTTTTTAGAAAAAATCTAATAAGAACCGCAAGTGCCATAGGTGATAATCTAGTTCAACGACCTTTTGTGAATGCTTTGAGCAGATTAACGCGCAACTTTATTGTAAAGAGAGGTGCGAGTCCTAGGGAGATATTAGTAAGCAGTAAAAAGTTAAGCGAGTACGTTAACTTTTTAATTCATGAAGAAAATCGAAGTGTCTGGATTGCCCAGCGTCAAGGTCGTACTAAAGATGGTAATGATATAACAGAGCAAGGTGTTCTTAAAATGATTGCTCTTGCTGCTGGAAAGAATGGTTTAGAAAGTTATTTGAACAACTTACGCATCGTTCCTGTTTCTATTTCTTACGAATATGATCCTACAGATATTTTAAAAGTCCCGGAACTTCTTGCAAAACAAGCCGAACAAGAATACATCAAATCTGAAAATGAAGATTTTAATAGCATTCTTAAAGGCGCTTTAGGACAGAAAAAGCACATTCATATTCACGCAGCACAACCTTTTAAGGTTACCGAGCGAGAAAACCAAAGTACTAATCAGGTTTTACAACGTGTTGTGCAGCATCTTGATAACGAGATTCAGACTAATTATAAATTATGGCCTACCAACTATGTAGCACATGATTTATTAACGAATAGCAGTAAATACAAAGATCATTATAGCGAGCATGATATGCAGCAATTTGAACGCAGGTTGCGCTTGCGAGTAAATGTAGAAGATCATAAGGCTGTAGAAAGTTTCTTAAATATGTATGCGAGACCAGTGTTGAATAAGGAAAAACTGGCCATAATAAATGAAGCCTAAAATACTATTGATTTATACCGGTGGAACCATCGGGATGATGAAAGACCCAGAAACTAAAGCGTTAAGAGCTTTTGACTTTTCTAAATTACTAGTTCATATTCCAGAGATCAAACAGCTTGATTGTGAGATAGAAACATTCTCCTTTGAAGATCCTATAGATTCCTCTGACATGAATATTCAAGAGTGGCGCAAATTAGGCGATGTCATTCATGCTAATTATGACGACTATAATGGATTTGTGGTATTACACGGCAGCGACACCATGTCTTTTACGGGCAGTACGCTTAGCTTTATGTTTGAGAACCTCACAAAACCTATTATACTTACAGGATCTCAATTACCCATAGGTGATTTACGTACCGATGCAAAAGAAAACCTGATTACGAGTTTGCAACTGGCGATCCAAAACGATAATGGTACGCCAGCTATTCAAGAGGTATGCATTTATTTTGAATACCAGTTGTATCGAGCCAATCGTACCTCTAAGATCAATGCAGAGCATTTTGAAGCTTTCAGCTCTCCTAATTATCCTCCACTTGCAATAAGTGGCGTACATTTAAACATTGATAAAAGCCTCTTGTGGCAGCGCAAGTTAGTAGATCCTTCATTAAATGTTGATGGTACCGCTTTCGCGAAAGCGGAAACACAAAAAAACTCTTTACTAGATAGCAACCGCATGAACTACCGTCCCGATTTTGAGGATGCGGTAGTTGTTTTAAAGTTATTTCCTGGAATCACAGAAGAAGTAGTGGGCGCAATATGTAATATTAAAGGCTTAAAAGGGATCATTCTGGAAACCTATGGAAGCGGTAACGCGCCCACTCAAAAATGGTTCATCAATCTTCTCAAAAAAGCTTTAGAAAACAATATCAGAATTGTAAATGTCACTCAGTGCGTAGGAGGCGCTGTAAGCATGGGGAAATATGAAACTAGTACACAACTGAAGCAAATAGGGATTGTTTCAGGAAAAGATATTACTACTGAAGCTGCGCTAGCAAAAATGATGTACTTGCTGGTTCACACTAACTCCCTGAATGACTTTAGAGTTTATTTTGAAACATCTTTAAGAGGTGAAGTCACTGATTCCATTGCTTGATTAAAAAAAATTGGTCAAAGTCTAATATTGACGTATTATTGCAAACTCAAATGAAACAGTGAGGTGGCCGAGCGGTCGAAGGCGCACGCCTGGAAAGCGTGTAAACGGAAACGTTTCGAGGGTTCGAATCCCTTCCTCACTACTACAATTAATAAAAGGAGCACAAGCATAGCTTGATTGCTCCTTTTTAATTTTGATTTCAGAAGGTTTTAATGTAAAATTTTTAAAATTATCATTCACAAAAAAAGACTCTAGAATTAGCTAGAGCCTTTCGATATAAAGTAGAAAATTATTAATCTACAATATCTTCTAATTTCTTAATTGTATCTAAGGTATTTTGAATACCGTTGAGTTGATATCTTACTAGATCCTTAGTTTCATTTAGATAATTTTGATTTTCTAATACCTCTTTGTACTCACTTACGGCAGCCTTATCACCTCTTATACATTCTTCTAAAACAGCTTCGTCATCTTTACCTGCGATAGCGGTTTTAAAATCCATCCATGTTCTGTGAACCGTTGCTTGAGTGCTTCCCGATTGAACTGGAGTAGCATTTAAATCTCTTATAGCTTTATCCAATTCATTTGCGTTTTGACTTCTACTAGCGGCCTGTCTTTTAAAATAAGTTTTTAATTTATCATTTTTTGCGTCTAACAAAGCGTTTTTGTAGCCTTGTTCTGCATCGTAATTTTTTTCTAATAATTGGTTCAATGCGCTTACAGTCTCATCATGCGCTATTTGCTTTGCTCCTTCTCTTGTAGTTTCCATATATATTTTAGTGTGATATTTTTTCTAATTTTTTACTCATTTCTTTAACTTCTTGATTGCGCTTGTGCTCCATATAATAATTATAAGCTTGAAAGGCGAGCTGTGCTACAGTTAATACTCTAAAGAATTTTTTCATGTTTTTATTTAAAGATACCACTAGATATAAGCAGAAAATAACAATTTAGTACTGTTTAACAAGTTTTCATTAATGAATCCTTAATGAAACCTGTATAATACAGACTTATTCACATTAAATTATGACAATTAACTATAAACGAGTGGTTAGAGCTTCACTCCAATCCTTTATTCTACTTCCAAAACATTCTAAAATCGCATCAACTCCCATAACGCTTCCTTTACAATTACGTCCCAATGCAGTAAGTTTAATTTCTTCATTTTCATGAGCTAATCTTATAGTACCAGCCTTATCTGTAGCTATACCTAAATCACAGGTCACAGGTTCTAATAAATCATCTTGCAAAAGGTTCTTGATAATTGGGCTGTCAATTTCTCTCAATTGTGGAGGATCAAGTACCGTGTTAATCATAACCGTACATTTTTCCTGACTTTCTTTTTTAGAAATGAACCAATAATCATTTTTGCATTCAATATTGGGGTTTTTAACGTATTGGATTTGAATAACACCATTTTCTATTAATGCAAGCATCTGAATCATACTCTCCACAGGTGGACCGTAGGAATAACGTTTGGTACTTTCATCTAATGCAATAACCTGCGCCATTACTAAATCGTGTAAATTTGAATGAGAAAATAAATCATACATTACTGGTTGTAAATGTCTCCATACCTGGCCTATCACATAATCAAGGCTTACTTCTATTTTGCCTAATGACATTTCTATGGTCTGAGAAATATAATTCTTAGTTTCCATGCCCGTATCTAGAATAACCTCATGCTGGTAGCTCATATCATTGAGCCATTCTCTTGCAACTATTTCTAGCGTTACCTTATCTACTTTGCTTTTAAAAGAAGGATGTTCTTTGAACTTAGTTACCGCAACCGGTACAAACGCATCGAGTAAAAATTCAATATTATTTAATGAAGCTGCATCTACTAAATTTTTACTTACAGTGGATTCAAACTCCTTCAACTCCATTTCTGACGGCTTGAAAAAATCATCTACTTTTTTACCTAAAGGCTTAGGAACTACTGGCAAGCCATCAAGTGAAAACGGAATTATCTTCTTGATAGAAGCATCGCTAGGGCAATACTTAAGTCTCCAGTCATCTGGAAGTTCTTTAAATGAAGCTCCTCTTTGTACTGTTAACTGACGCATAATATCAATCATAGCAAGGCCAAACCCTCGTACTCCTACTACATCATTAGCATCTATTTTTTTTGAGATATCGCTTTCATAGGGATTATCAAATAGAAGCTTGCTTCCGTTTTCACAACTGGCTTTCCATGAAGCAATTTGAGAATCATCTTCAGTAGGTTGATGACCTATCGTTAACAAGCATTCATCAAATTTGCTTTCTTCATTTGAGTCAGAGGTAATCAAGAAAGATTTATCAACATATTGCACTTTATGAACGTGAGCATGTTTGACTAACAGCCAGCCTTCACTTATCAAGACTGTTGAAATAGTTTTAAATCTATGATTTAAATATGTTCCCATTTTATTTCTAGCAGGAAACGCATCAACTTCATCATCTACCTTATGACCGTATTTATCCTCCATCCACTGTATGAAAGATGGAAAAGCTGGAATTTCAAAAGAATTCATAACGATTGTAGTTCTCCCTTTCAAATCCTTTAACGCTCTGTCGGCAATATTTAACCAGTTTGCATCTGGCTGATCTTCTTTCCAGACTTGCCCACTCCCTAAATGAACTTCCTTATCATAAATAGTGATTTCAATTTGTTGTTGAGTTCGCTTTCGCGAAAGCGAGTCCATCAAACACTCTAAGCTATGTAAACCTCTGGGACCACAGCCTACTATTGCAATTTTTTTCATGATCTAAGATTACGATATTACAACACATGTGTTTGTTAATGGCATTATAAATAGTCTCCATTTTGAATGATAATAGGGAATAGGATTGATGGATGGAGTTCTAGAGTATTCACAGTCAAAAACGGTAAGTTCCACTAGTCCTATTTAATCGTAAAAAGTTGCGCTAGCTTTTTGCCTATGGAGCTACCGATGGCAACGCCCATTCCTCCGAGTTTGACGCCGCAGTACATGTTATTTCCTATTTGTTTAACGACAGGCTTTTTTGTTTTACCTATCCCCATGATGCCTGACCAACGATGATCAATTTCAAAAGGTGTGTTAGGAAAAATGGTAGTTTTTAAAAGTTCTTCTAAGCTGTCTTGAATAAGTTTTGTTTGAGCTAATTCTGTTGTTTGTTCTCCTTTAATATCTAGATTCCTACCACCACCGAATAGGATTCTATTGTCGATATTTCTAAAATAATAATAACCTCTATCGAGATGAAATGTTCCTTTGATTTGTAAATCTTTTATAGGTTTTGTGATCAAGACTTGTGCTCTGGCAGGTTTTATTTTTTCATTTAAAAGCTGTGAAGCAAATCCATTTGTAGCCACAAAAACCTTAGAAGTAACAAACTCAAAATGATTTGTTTTAATATGAACTTGATCTCCTGAATCAGAAAGTTCTTCTACGATCGTGTTATTTAGGATTTTGATATCCTTATTTAAAGTAAGCCTTAGAAGGCTAGACATCATTTTACCAGTATCAATTTGCCCTTCAAAAGGATTGAAACTGTAGTGTTGTTTTAAATTCTCAAATCCAAAGGCGTTTTCGTGCCAGTTAAATACTGGCGCTTTAAAAATGGGATGTAATAAGGAATTGATGCGATCCTTTTGCTCTTTACACTTTTCATACAGTTCTAAATCATCCTGCACAAAGAGTTCATAACCACCTAATTCTTGATAATCTATGGCTTGATCTCCTAAAGTAGAACGCAACACCTGCAAACCATCAACACGTTGTCGTACTAAATCTAGAACTTCTTCTTCACTGTGATGCTTTAGATCGTCGATTAATTCACTCAAACTACCGAAACAGGCAAAACCAGCGTTTTTAGTACTAGCACCTTGAGGTAAAACACCTTTTTCAAGAAGAAGCACTTTTGATTTAGGAAAACGATTTTTAAGGTGAATAGCGCAATTAAGTCCAACGATACCACTACCGATGATGGTAAAATCTACATCGGTAAGCCAAGATTTTATTTCCCAATAGGATAAGTTCATTTGTAGTTCTATCTAAACTATTTTTGAGCGAAGGTAAATCTACAAACTTTTAGAACAGATACCTCTAATTTGAAGATACAACAGGTTCAACGTTCAAGAATATTCTTTGAATAAAACAATTCATAAACAATTATCTTAATTCAAATAACTAAGTACGGTATTCAATTGTAAGACAATGCTATTAAACGGTTCAAGCCGATCACTTGTTTGCTTCTAAAACTCTCCTAATAAATCAAATGGTGCAAGAAGTCTTCTCAATTTACGATTAGTACTATTAGACACATCTTGATTGAGGTAGATCAACAACATTTTTAAATCTTCAGCAGTTTTTACAATATCAAAAGTAGATTTGTAATTATCAAAAACTGGTTGTGATATTTTTCTATTATAGACTTCATAGATTTCTCCATGTCTAGTATCTTCTTTGATTTTTTCGTAAAGCTTTGTCAAGGATTTCTCACTGCCCTCTAGGACTTGGAAAAAATTATCTAAAGAGTGTAAAAGAATGCCGCTTATATTACTTTTATTATTGTAGGCGGCTGTGTATTGAAAAAGCGCTTCTATGTCTTTCTCAGATAAATTAGGAGCAACTTTGCTCACGTAACAGATGGTATAAGTGGATTTCATTAAAAACTTCTCAGGTCTCGACAAATTTAAAAAATTGTCTTAAAAAACACTAGATGAGAAACAAAAATTTAATATTTCGGATTGAAATGTGTTTAAATCTTAAACATATTTTTATAAAATATTAAAGAATTTACGCATAAAGCACGAATTGAAAAAACACAATTCTTACAAATTTAGCAGGTTCATATTTAGTTTTATTTCAATAAAATTGAAACAATACAATGACTTGACCTTTTCCATTTCCTACAAAACAATAATTCAATTTTTGGTTCTAGAATTTTCACTATCTTAATACTCAATTTTAAAAGAATGACGCTATGGGAATTAAAAACTTTATGGGCAAACGTGAAACCGCTGCAAATGTGCCTCAAAAATTTCAAGTAAAAGACTTCATGACTCGTAAGCTCATCACCTTTTCACCAGATCAGGGAATTACTGAAGTGATGGATATCTTATTAAAACAAAGAATAACAGGTGGACCAGTTGTAGATGCTAACAACCAATTAGTAGGTATCATAAGCGATACTGATTTAATGCACGTCATAGGAGAAAGCAGGTACCACAATATGCCCGTAGGAAATAGACTAGTAAGTGATTACATGTCACTGCAACCGGCAACAATAGATGAAGAGGCTGATATTTTTGATGCCGCAGCACGATTCTTAAAAACAGGACACAGACGCTTTCCTGTTACCAGTGAAGGGAAGCTCATAGGTCAAATTTCAAGAATGGATGTTATTATAGCAGCAACAAAACTAAAAGGAGATCAATGGCGCTAGAATTATGAATCAGCTTTATTTTGATGCTCTACAATGCTTTTTATAATCAATTGTTTGAACCTAATCACATCATAAGGCTTGACGATAAAATCATTCATCCCAGCTTCTGAGATAGATTGCCTGATTTCCATAATCTCAACCGCTGTAAGAGCTAAAATAGGAATTGAACTTACCTTTCTTATCTCTTTTGTAGCCTCGATACCATTTAAAACAGGCATATTAATATCCATTAAGATGAGGTCGTAGGTATTATTTTTCATTTCTACGACTGCTTCTTGTCCATTCTCTACTACTGTACAAATGACACCATCTTTCTCCAGAATCTTCTTAGTCACCATTTGATTGATGCGATTGTCCTCTGCAATTAGAATCCTTTTGCCTTTGAGAATATCTGTGTCTAAAAGGTAATTCCCTTTTGTTCTCAACTCTCCCTGTTTTGATGAGTCGACAATATCATATGCTAATTCAAAGGAAAAGCTGGAGCCTTTACCTTCTTCTGTTTCTAATTGTATTTCAGAATCTGAAAGCTCTAATAATCGCTTTACGATAGGTAAACCTAGTCCTGTTCCTTGATAGTTATAACTATGGGAATCTCCCTGTTTAAACTCTTCAAATATTTGTTTGATTTTACTATTAGCAATCCCTTGTCCATTATCATTTACAGAAAACAATAACCTTACCTTTTCAGCTGTCACATGTTTGACTTTAACTTGTATTGTAATAACTCCGTTTTCAGTAAATTTTGCTGCATTACCTATTAAATTCATCAATATTTGCGATAATCTAACCGCATTTCCATGAATTATACTAGGAACTCGCTCCTCGATATCAATAGTAATGACATTTTTATTTTGTCGTCGCATGTATTCAAAAGAAGCAACTATTTTCTGAACCAATTCTTTAATATTAAAATCGGTTTGCTCATTTTCATGGTTATTAGCATCAATTTTGTTGACTTGCAACACATCGTTTACCAAAGCTAGAAGGTAATCTGCAGAAAATTTTAAAGACTTAATGTCCTCGTGCGTATTTTGATCTTTATTGTTCTCTAATAGAATATTTGCTAACCCTATAACTCCATACAGAGGAGTGCGCAATTCATGGCTTACCGTACTGAAGAAATCACTTTTTGCAAGTGCTAGCTTTTCAGCTCTGTTTTTTTCTTTGAGGTAAAGTTTGTTCTTCTCCTTCAACTCCCGATTGAGCTGTTTTCTTTTCCTAGATAACTGAAAAGTAAAATAAAGCCCTAGTAATATGACAGTAATAAGCGTAGCGAGAGCATAAATTAAAACAGTTTTGTTTCTAATTTTTTCTTGCTGTAATTCATTTTCTATTTCAGAACGTTTGAGCTCTTCTTTAAACTGAATCATCTGATTAGAAAAAGCTACTCGGTCTAAAGATATTTCTAGGTCTTTCCTTTGATTTATCTTTAGCAATTCTTCATATTTCAATCTCGTAGCATAAGCTTGCTCAAATCGATTCTGCTCAAAAAGACTTTCTGAATAATATTGATAGGCTGTTTCTTGTTCCTGAGGTAGGTTTTCTTTTGTGGAGATTTGAATAACCTCTAAAAGAAGTGAATCAGCTTTTGAATAATTTTCAAGTTCGAGATGATATTTTGCTGATAAATTGTCAATAGAAGCGCGATATACAGGAGCTGTATTATTAATAAACTTAGGCCCATTCAATAAATCTAGATAATTTTTCAACTTTTCAAAATCACCTCTTTCTTCTAAGGAATGAGCATAATTATGATAAATGAATTGTAAGCCTGTAGTATCCTGATATTTTTTATAAGTTTCAATAGCCATCTTAGTATAAGATTCTTCAAGATCTCTTTTATTAGAATCATAAGAATAAATACTCGCTAGGTTACCGTAGGAGTCAGCAATTAAAACAGGATCATCGTAAAGTAGTGCGTGCTTTTGTGCTCTTTTAAAGTTATTTAAAGCTTCTAAAGTGTCCCCTTGTCTTAAAAAATCAAATCCTAAATATCCATAGGCAACTGCGGTATAATAATTATCCTTTCTATCTAAGGACATTCTTAAAGCTTTTACATTAAGATCATAAGAATCTTTAAACTCACCATTTGTTTCTAGCTCATAGGATAGGTCAAGGATTGAATCCATTGTATTATAAAACTGTTCTTGTTTTTGGCTTTGAGAGAAACCAAAAAACAGACTACAGCATAAAAGTATTGATAGTGTAATTAACCTACTGTTCATATGTATGAAATGCACATTTTATCGATGAACAAAAATATCTAAAATAAGCATGCCCACCTATTACTAACAGGATAATATAGCAAGAGTTATCTTCAAAAGGAAGGCAAACCTAAGTAACTAATTTTTCTCATAATCACTTAAACTATTTCCATTCTCTATATCTATGGCTTATTTTTGAACAACCCCTAATTTTTTATGATCAATGGATGATTTTTTATTGTACGTGAGTGAAGGTTTTCACCATGTGATGAACTTTAATGTAGGCGCTTATGACCATATTTTGTTTTTTATCCTCATTGCTGTTCCCTTTTTATTTAATAGCTGGAAAAAACTTATAGGTTTAAGTCTAGCTTTTACCGTAGGACATATTTTATCACTGTTACTGGTTATTTATGGAAAGGTTTCCTTTAACAGCAATTATATAGAATTTCTTATAGTTGTAACCATAGCTATAGCGGCACTTTATAACATTTTCACCGCGGGAAACAGGCATAGAGATAACCATAATTGGATTACTCTGATTGTAGCTTTATTTTTTGGATTAGTTCATGGATTTGGTTTTGCAAATGGTTTTAAAATGCTTGCAGCAGGTGCCGAGAGTAAGTTACTCATGCTTTTAGAATTTGCGTTAGGAATTGAGTTAGGACAGCTGCTCGTCATTTTAGTAGTTCTTATTCTCAACTTTATCTTTACTGGTCTCTTCCGATTTAATAAAAAGGAATGGGTGCAAATTATTTCTTCAATAGTTCTAGGAATGGTGATACCTTTATTGATCGTAAGATGGATATTTTAGTGGTTTGTAATTGATCCGCTTTCTTTTGAATTCGCTTTCGCGAAAGCGAACTTAAAAGAAGTTAATGCCGTTGAAGAGCGGTACGAAAGCGGAATTATAATAATCACTCTCATAAAAATGGCAAAATAGAAATGAATAAGATTTGCCGTAAGGTGGCCCTTAAAAAGTTTACAAAGAATTGAAAAAGGATAAACAACATAGATATGATGTAGCTTATTTAAGAATGGCTACAGAATGGGGGAAACTCTCGCATTGCAAAAGACGTCAAGTAGGTGCGCTTATTGTAAGAGATCGCATGATTATAAGCGACGGTTATAATGGTACTCCTAGTGGTTTTGAGAACTTTTGTGAGGATGACGCTGGATATACTAAATGGTATGTGCTCCATGCAGAGGCTAATGCGATTCTTAAAGTAGCTGGATCTACACAAAGTTGCAAAGACGCAACGCTGTATATAACGATGTCGCCTTGTAAAGACTGCAGCAAGCTTATTCATCAAAGCGGCATAAAACGTGTAGTCTACATGGAAGGATATAAAGATGATAGCGGCTTGCAATTTCTTGAGAAAGCAGGAGTTATTATAGAACAAATAGAAGAAGTGCATTAATGAAGAAAAGTTATTTATACTACCCATTATTTTTGGGAATTATTTTTGCCATAGGAATATGGCTGGGCAGCGTGCTCAATGAAAATAGTATAGGTAACGACTATATCGCTTCTTCAAGCAGTTTAAAAAAGCGCAAACTCAACAGACTCATAGACCTAATAGACCAGCGTTATGTTGATCAAATTAATACAGATAGTATTGTAGATGTAACGGTAAATGAGATCATGCAAAATCTAGATCCGCATTCTGTTTACATCCCTAGCAGTGAGCTGGAAGATGTAGATAATAACATGCGCGGTGATTTTGTAGGTATAGGAATACGCTTCTTTGTCAACCAAGATTCTATCTCTGTTTTGAGAGCTATTGAAGATGGTCCTAGCGATAAGGCAGGAATAAAAGGTGGTGATAAAATTCTTTATGCAGACGGTAAACCGCTCTTCGGAGCAAATGCTATTTCTACAAATGTGCTTAAAGGTGAAGAAGGTTCTAAAATAGTTTTAGGAATTTTGAGACCAGGTGATGAAGAGGTAATCAACGTTCCTGTAGTAAGAGGAAACGTCGCTATCAAAAGTATAGATGCGAGCTACATGCTTACTAACAAGTTGGGCTACATTAAAATAAATCGTTTTGCAGAGTCTACCGAAGAAGAATTTAAAAACGCGATCAAACAACTTAAAAGAGCTGGAGCTACTCAAATCGCTCTAGATTTAAGAGATAATCCTGGAGGCGTTTTAAGTGCGGCAGTCGCCATTGCAGATGAATTTCTTAAGGAAGATCAATTAATTCTTTTCCAGAAAGATCGCAATGATAAACGTAAAGACAGTTATGCTACAGATCGAGGTTCTTATGAGAATAGCGCCGTTTACATTTTAATAAATGAAAATAGTGCGAGTGCGAGTGAAGTAGTTGCTGGCGCACTTCAAGACAACGACAAAGGAACCATAATAGGTCGTAGAAGTTTTGGAAAAGGATTGGTTCAACAAGAGATCAAATTAGGTGATGGTAGTGCTGTAAGATTAACTATCGCTCGTTACTACACGCCTACTGGTAGGAGTATCCAAAGACCTTATAGTAACGGTAACGAAGACTACTTCAAAGAATATATTGACAGGTATAGTAATGGAGAGCTTCAAAACGAAGAAAACATTCAAGTAAATGACTCTTTAAAACGTGTGACTCCAGGTGGTAAGGTAGTTTACGGCGGCGGCGGTATTATTCCAGATGTATTTGTTGCTAGTCCAGATGGATATGTGTTACAAACTTTAAATTACTTCGGGAGAACAGGATTTGCTGATCAGTTTGTGAATCGATACCTTCAAGATGAAGGTAAATTTATGAGAGATATGTCTCAAGAAGAGTTTATCAATTCTTACGAAGTCACTGAAGAAATGATGAAAGAATTTATTCTTTATGCACAACTTAATAATACCAGTATAAAACTACCTGGTTATCGAGATGAAATAGCATTGATCATAAAATCATCTCTTGCAGAACAACTCTTCACTACTGAACTGAAGGTAAAACTACTCAATCAAGAAGATGAGATGATTGAAAAGCTTTTAGAACTGAGCACGTCAAGGTCTAGCTAGATAGTACCTTCAGAAACACTGACAACAGCTGGATTTAATATCTAGCGACCTTCTACTTTCTCTGCAATTTTCTTTGAAACCAACATGATACTCATCAAAACGATGACACAAATTGCCGCTACAATACTGATAATCGCAATTTGACTATCACCTTGAAATAGATGATCAATATCTATCTTAAATGCGTTAAAAACGATACTGGCTACAGCGAGGATAATTATTAAATAAAATACGTACTTCATAACTAGAAAAGTTCTTTAATGTTTGCTGTAAACAGCTTCACAGCGATGGCTAGCAAGATAACTCCAAAGATTTTCCTAACCACGTTAATTCCTTGTTTACCTATTAATTTTTCAATTTTCCCAGAGTTTTTTAAAACCACATAGACAAAACCTATGTTGACAATAATAGCTACTATAATATTTATAGCTGCGTACTCTGATCTTAAAGATAGAACTGAAGTCAAAGTTCCAGCACCAGCAATAAGTGGAAATGCAATAGGAATAATCGCAGCCGTCTCTGGCGCATCATCCTTGTAAAGTTGAATTCCTAAAATCATTTCTAAGGCGATAAAAAATATAATGAACGCACCAGCTACTGCAAATGAGTTGACGTCTATTCCTATCAAACCTAACATACTTTCTCCTACAAACATAAAAACGATCATCAACATTCCTGCTACGATAGATGCTTTTTCACTTTGCACATGTCCCACTTTACGTCTTAAATCCACAATGATTGGGATACTTCCTATAATATCAATTACTGCAAATAATATCATTCCAGCAGTAAAAGCCTCTTTAAAGTCAAAGGCTGAGAAAAATTCTACAAAACCTATTTGTTCCATTACACCATTTTTTTTGAGCGTGCAAAAGTACTTCTATTATGAAGTTTTGAGACTATGAAGAATGGTTAAATAATCATTAAGATTAGGCAATAAATGTTAAACAAATACTGTTTAAACATTCATGTACCAGAATTAAAATAAAACAGAAAATTAAATAAGAAAACAGGAATCTAATTCACCATTTTTCTCAAACCAGCAACAGTAGCTGTAGG
Source organism: Nonlabens dokdonensis DSW-6 (assembly GCF_000332115.1). Classification (NCBI taxonomy): domain Bacteria; kingdom Pseudomonadati; phylum Bacteroidota; class Flavobacteriia; order Flavobacteriales; family Flavobacteriaceae; genus Nonlabens; species Nonlabens dokdonensis. The sequence continues at coordinate 2,067,757 of NC_020156.1, read as the reverse complement.
ATCATTAGACTTAAAAACATAGCTTCCAGCAACAAGCACGTCAGCACCAGCTTTAACTAGTTGCTTTGCATTTTTATCTGTCACTCCACCATCGATTTCTATAAGTGTATCACATTTTTTATGATCAATGATTTTTTTAAGCTGAGTAATTTTATCATACGTATTCTCGATAAAGCTCTGCCCTCCAAAACCTGGATTTACACTCATTAAACATACCATGTCTATATCTTGAATGGTATCCGTAAGTAAATGAACACTCGTATGCGGATTCAAAGCCACGCCTGCTTTCATACCATGTGACTTGATCAATTGTAATGTTCTGTGCAAATGAGTACAGGCTTCATAGTGTACTGTTAGAATATCGCAACCTAAATCTGCAAACGTCTTTACATAACGATCAGGATCTACTATCATAAGGTGACAGTCTATCGTTTTAGTAGCATGTTTTACAATGTCACGTAGAACAGGCATCCCAAAGGAAATGTTAGGTACAAAAACACCGTCCATAATATCGATATGAAACCAGTCAGCGTCTGAGTGGTTGATCATTTCTACGTCTCTTTGCAGGTTTGCAAAATCTGCTGCGAGAACTGATGGGGCGATAAGTGTAGACATGTCTATAGTTTAAAAGTTTTGCAAATTTAAGGTTTATAGATCAATTTGGTTGTAATAGATATAAGCTTATAAAATATAATCAATGGGCGTTTTAATCCTTAAATTAGAAGCCGCTTTAAGAAGAATTAAGTTGTAAGAAGATATTGCGTAAGAATAATATTTCAACGAGAACATCGTTCTTTAAATAACCAAAACTTTATTATGAAAAAGATTCTTTTATGCCTATTTGTAGGCGCGCTTACTTTGAGCTGCTCCAGTGATGACGATAACAACACTATTCAATCTACTAATTTTTACGGATTGAAAGTAGGTAATTCATGGACATATCAATTCAATGACTTACAAGGAACATGGAATGAGAACATGCAAATGGTTGAAATTACTGGTACTCAAGTTATAAATGGAGAAGATTACTTTATACAAGAGTCTGTCACAACATTTGATAATGGGCAACCTGATGATTTGCGCATTGAATACTTACGTGAGGATTCTCAAGGATTTCTAGTAGATTCTGAAGGTTTTGTGCGTGCCCATCCTACTGACATGAATTTTACTGGTGTTTTACCTATTACGAGTATAGGAGCAAATGTAGAGTATAGAACTGAGCTTAATTCAAACAATCTAACTACAACCGTTCCTGCAGGAACTTTTACTAACTCATTCCTTATTGATTTCTTTATGTTTGATAATCAAAGCATGCAGCGACTAGGAACTGGTGCGTCAGAATACACGTATGCACCAGAAATAGGTTTGATAGAAGAAAAGATATCTTTTAGCCAAAGCTCCACTTTTGTATATGAAAGAGTATTAGTTAATTATATTGTCAATTAAAACTTAGATTTTAATTAAGTAAAAATCCCTACAACTTTACTGTCGTAGGGATCTTTAAATTTTATGCTTTCGCGAAAGCGGAATTACAATTTGTATAATTAGTCAATAATCAACATCGCATCACCATAAGTGCTGAATCTGTAATCATTCTTAAGTGCTTCTTCATAAGCCTCATTCAAAAAATCATAACCTGCAAATGCAGCTGCCTGCATCATTAAGGTAGATTTAGGATGGTGAAAGTTAGTGATCATACTGTTTGCAATGGTAAAATCATAAGGAGGGAAAATAAATTTATTAGTCCACTCTGCAAACGTGTTTAAATGTCCATTACTACTCACTGCACTTTCAAGAGTACGCATGGTAGTAGTTCCTACTGCACAAACGTTCCTTTTAGTATCAATAGCTTTATTTACCATATCGCACGTGTCTTGAGTAATAAAAGCCTGCTCACTATCCATTTTATGTTTAGAAAGATCTTCTACCTCAACTGGTGCAAAAGTTCCTAAACCTATGTGCATAGTTACTGCCGTCATTTTAACACCTTTAATTTCTAGCCTCTTAAGTAAGTGCTTAGAAAAGTGAAGTCCTGCAACTGGAGCAGCTACTGCACCTTCTTTTTCGGCAAAAATTGTTTGATAACGCTCCTCATCTTCTGGCTCTACATCTCTATTCAATTCCTTAGGTAAAGGAGTCTCACCCAGTTCTTTAAGCGCCTGTCTAAACTCCTCATAACTACCATCGTAAAGGAACCTCAACGTACGACCTCTAGAAGTAGTATTATCAATCACTTCAGCTACAAGACTCTCATCTTCACCAAAGTATAATTTATTTCCTATTCTTATTTTTCTTGCTGGATCTACAAGTACATCCCACAATTTTGTGTCTGGGTTTAATTCTCTAAGAAGAAATACCTCTATTCTCGCACCTGTTTTTTCTTTATTACCATATAATCTGGCAGGAAAAACCTTTGTGTCGTTAAATACAAAGACATCATCTTCATTAAAATAATCAATCACATCTTTGAACATTTTATGCTCAATTTTACCAGTTTTTCTATGCAAAACCATCAGCTTCGATTCATCTCTATTTTCTGCTGGATGTTGAGCGATGCGATCTTCTGGCAGATCGTAACCAAATTGCGATAACTTCATTAATTGATTTTTAAGATAAGTTGCAAATATACAATTTGCGCATAGGCCTTGTCAAGTAAAATAGCGGTTAAATTTCTGTAATGCTTACATTTACCGTTTTAAGATCCTTATAGTAGTTTTTATAACTCTTTGTCACGACCATTGCGTCCTTAATAATAAGACTTGTTTTCATAGCAAGCGGCGCAAAAGCCATTGCCATTCTATGATCTTGAAAAGTATCTACCAGCACATCTTTGTTAAACACTGTGTTCTTTTCAAAATGTAAGTGAATAGAATTGTTTGTTGTTGTTATTTCGCTTTCGCGAAAGCGAGATCCCACCACCTTCATAGCTTCTATACGATCTGTTTCTTTAATCTTGAGCGTGTGCAAACCTGTTAACCGTGCGTCGACTCCTAAAGCTAAACAGGTAGCAAAAATAGTTTGGGCTTGATCTGGTTCTTTAGTTAAATCTAATTCTACAAGCCTAGGAAGGCTCGATTTTATCTTAGCCAATTTTATGCTATTACGACCATACGTGGTCTTCACTCCTAGCGGCAAGTACATATGTACCAACTCACTATCACCTTGCAAAGAGTTCTCATTAAAGGAAGAAAGTTGCATTTCATTACCTTCTTCTTGCAAAGCTACCCAACTGTACCAGTATCCTGCACTGCTCCAGTCGCTTTCTACCACTGCGGTATGAATAGCGCTTTTATTCAAAGGTGAAATATGAACTACATAATTACCATCTTTATTACTGGTACTGACTTTAACGCCTACCTGCTTTAAAATGCCTAATGTCATTTCTAAATAAGGCTTAGAGGTCAATTCTCCTGTTACATGTAATTCAAGGCCTTTTTCAAAACGAGGCGCTACAAGAAGTATCGCACTTAAAAACTGGCTAGAAACACTACCGTCGATGGATAGCTTTCCTCCACAAATTTTAGACCCTTTAATACGCAACGGTGGATAACCTTCCTTTTCTAAGTAAGAAACCTGAGCGCCTAACTTATTAAGAGCATCTACTAAAATACCTATAGGACGTTGCTTCATACGAGCGCTTCCTGTTAAGGTTATGTCCTTATTCTCTTGGGTTGCAAAAAATGCGGTACCAAAACGCATTGCAGTACCAGCATGACCTATGTCTAGTACAGATTCATCGCTTTGCAAGACCTCATTGAGATGTTTGCTGTCATCACTATCTGAAATATTCTGGATAATTAAATTCTCATAAAGCGCTTGAAGAATAAGCCACCTATTGCTCTCGCTCTTTGAACCAGATATTTGTAAAGAACTTTTATCATGCGGTGCTTCTACCTTATGAAGTTTAAAGTCCATAGATCAAGATTTTAATTTGGAGTTATTGTGATGCCTATCGTGATCGCGTTCTGTTTTAATCTTTAATTTTTTATTAAACGCCGCTTCGAGGTCGGTTCCTGTTTGATTTGCGAGACACAGAACCACAAACATAACATCTGCCAGTTCTTCTCCAAGGTCTTTATTTTTATCGCTTTCCTTCTCACTTTGCTCGCCATAACGTCGCGCAATAATTCGGGCTACCTCGCCTACTTCTTCTGTAAGTTGTGCCATATTAGTAAGTTCATTAAAGTAACGAACTCCATGGTTTTTAATCCACTCGTCTACTTGCTCCTGTGATTTTTTTAGGCTCATTTTAAATTTTTGTAAGTACTATTTTTTCAGCGTTGGTATCGACAATGGTTATAAAAAACTGCCTCCATATGCCATAATTGTAAGGCATTACAAGTGTTTCATTCATTTTAAAAGTACCTCTTACAGAAATAACATTGCCTTTTTGTTCAACAATAAAGCTGTAATATCCTGTGTTTTCTTCATAAACTAGCTTTTTACTTTCTGGAAGAGATTCTACCTTGTAACCGTCTGGAATATTTATATTTATTAATGCATTAGTCTTGAAAGGATAGACTAAATCTACAGGTAAATTTCTTTCTTCTCTTTTAAAAGGATTTTCATCTGTTGCCTCATATAGCATAGGAGTGATATAAATCTTATCGCCAATGTTATCTACACCATCTTTATATTTAAATTCATAACTACTAATGATCGCTTCAGAAGGTGTATTTAACTCTTTTACTTCAACATTAGTAACCTCTAGGTTTTGATTATTGCCTATAAAATGTTGACTAATGTTTTTTTCATTTGATCCTGCATATTCATTTCGAGTCTTATAAGCAATGTGTCCTGTTTCTTTTTGTTGAACTTTCCCTCTTAAAGTAAAATCTTCTTCTATATCGACTTCCATTATTTTAATCTCGCTAGAAAGAATAGGTGTAGATAGTTCTACCCAAGAAGAGGCACCGCCTTCTACAATAAGCCTTCCTTGCCAGTTAGTTGCTCTAAAGGGTAATAAATTAGGCGCCGAATAAGGCTCTGTTGCGTCTAATAATACCTCATTACCGTCTACATTTACAGCGGCAATTACATAGTTAAAACCATCTTGAGTAGGTACTATAGGAATACCATTACTTCTTGAGCTTACAAGCACAGGATTTGCATTGAACCCTAATTCTTGTAACATTGCTACAATGGTTAAATTAACATCTGCAACATTACCATTTCCTTCTTTATACGCTTTTTTAATTCCTTGATAAGCAAATTTCCCATAATTCCCATCCCATTTAATTTTAGATTTGACTAAATTAAATACTACTGAAATTTTTTCTTCATCAGACATCCCAGGTTTGATTGCACGTATCAAATCCTCTTTGAAGTGTTTTCGCTGTTTAATTTGATCACCAAAATTTTTATTGTCAAGTATGTTTTTTGATACTGCTTCCCAACTGGTTGAAAAATTTTCAATTGTCGAATTAGGAAAGCGAGTTCCAGCTAATTCGATAATCATTCTGGCTCTAAAATTCTCAAGATTTCCAGACATGGGTTCTGCTTCTAAGGCAGGAATATTCTTTTTACTTAATGTCAGTAACCTATCACTGGTAGTTACTCTTTGAGCATTGTTTCCCATTGCAATGTTTTTACGTTTAATCTCTTCACTGAATTGAGGAACATAATTTGCCCGAGGATTAAATAGTACATTGTATAAATAATACTCTACTAACTGCACCTTAATATCTTGTTGTAATGTTGGGACGCTTTGTTGAAGATCAATATCATCTATACTAGGAAATGGTGAGTCGATGTAATACTTATATTCTATAATAGACCCTATGCGCACATCTGGCATAGTAAAGGATTCTAACTTCCATCTTTCATTTAAGTCTTCTTCAAATTCTCCTGACCTTCGAAGTTTAGATTTTTTCACCTTACCATCAACTAGATTATATGTAGCGCCTTTTAAATTGCGTAGTAATTCACGAGTCTTACTATTTTTGTCCCATAACCTGATGCGTTTTGTCGCATATCTTAAACCTTCTTCATTTTTAATAAGAATTCGTTCATGTACGTTTCGGTTTTGATTAAAACCACTTCCAGTAACATAAGTGAAATTTATATCTACATTTCTATATATAAATAGGGCATCATGATCTAAAGAGTCATTTGCGGTAAGATTAAAATCCTCTTTAGAAACTTTACCAAATTTTATGTCCTGACCAAAGGAATTTATTGAGAATAATAAAATACCTATAAATATTAATTTTTTCATTTACCTACTTTTAATACTGATTTTGATTTATCGTGCTTTGCTACTTCGTCTAGAAAATTTCTATAATCTTTATAGTCTTCTTTTGAAAATAATCCATTGTTAATTTGAAGTTTTCTTTTTACTTCTAATTGATTGCCTTCTAGCTCATTTACCTCTAAAAGATAAGAACCAAATTTAGTTTCTAGAGAGACTTTGTTAGGTAGAGCATCTACTGTTAATTGAGGATCTAAAACTATAGTGTATTGATCAAAATCAACATAACCTCTATCTATTTTCAAATCATAATTTCTTTCTTCATATTTAGCTGGAACATAAGAATTTCTACTAAACATTACTGGCTCAAATAACAAAAGAGAACCTGATTTACTTGCATATTTTGGAGCTATTATTTCTAAAACTTCAGAAAATACACTTTGTTCTTTATCATTTTTAAACGTAGAGTTGGTTATTTTTAATCCATTTATGTGATCCCAAAATTGTTTATATTGAATGTTTCTTTCCTTATCTGTTTTTGACTGCAAAAAGTCCCTTAATTGATATTGAAAACCGGATGTTTCCATGGTTACTTGGGCTGTGGCCATACCATCTGCACTGAGATTGACTTGAGCTGTTACATTTTGTTTATTTTGAGAAGTAGGATAAACCGTTGTATGTAAAATTTTACCTCCATCTTCTGTAATAACTAGAGCATCACGATCATCTGTCCACCCAGCTAAATATCCAAAAGGATTTGTTTTACTTGTACATTCCAGCCATATATCTTTCTCGTCGTCTAATTCAGGAACATATAAGATCATATGATTTCCTTGAGTAGCAGAGAAATCCTTATCAATATTGCGAATGCTGCGGTCACCATAAATAATAGCGTGGTAAGAAGTAATACCTACTTCATTTAATAATGCTTTTGTGTAATTTGATAAACCTTTACAGTCCCCATAAGCCACTTCGTGCACTTTCTCAGCTTCTGTAGGCTTCCAGCCACCTATACCTACTTGAACACTTATATATCTAGAACGTTCTTGCATGAACTCATAAACTATTTTAGCTTTTTCCTTTTGGGTTTTTGCATCCTTAGTCAGGGATTTGATCTCAATAATAACTTCTTCAGGTAATTCTCCTACATCGATAAGCAAACTTTCATTCATCCATTTACCAAAGTCCAACCAATTTTCATTACTTCCTTGAACACCTTTCATGCTAAAATCCTTGAGAGCAATACGCACCATGGGACCATAAGTAGAAAAATCTGGACTATATGCTTGAGGGACTATTGCCTCAAGGTTTTGAGCCTCATAGCTGAGTAAACCTTTCTTGTTAATTCCAGAATAACCTTCTAAATTACTTTCTTTGAACTTTACCTCAACATTAGTCTCATTTATCACTTTGAAAGTAGAAGACTGCGTGCTCGCATAAAAATATTCTATCGGAACCCAAGCAGGCATAAATGCCGTAGAATTGTAAACCACTTTAGATTCAAAATGCACTGTAAACGGATAAGACCTCGGAGTAAAATCTAAATATTTGACCCTATTATCAGAATATAATGTCCCATTAGAAACTGCACTAACATCATTAAAATCTTTACTCTTTATTCTACTAATTTTTTTACCCTTATCGTCATAAATCGAGGCCTCGATGCTTTTTATGTTCGTATCATCATCATAAGATTCTCCAGCTTTAATATCTCCTAGACCTTTTTTATTTAAGACTGTTACAATACGATTAGTAACGATTTCTACTTTGTCATAATCTTCAATGGTAATCTGGACGTCATTCTTTCTAATAACGGCATTCGCATTTTCAAGAAGTTCACTAGGAATAGAATTAGAAGAATATGTTTCTTGCGATGTGGCAAATTGAGAAGCAATCAATATGATTACTAGATAACTAAATTTTGTCATAGATGTCAAAGAAAATAAAAAAATATTCAAATTCATCAGAAAAGTCTGTCAAATTATCTACTCTTCATAAATTTCTATCCTGACTATCTATAATTATCGTTACTGGACCATCGTTTACAAGAGCTACTTTCATATCAGCTCCAAATATTCCTGATTTAATTTCTTTATCTCGCTTTCGCGAAAGCGTACTCAAAAAAGCCTCATATAAAGGAACAGCTACTTCTGGCCGTGCCGCATTGATATAACTAGGTCGATTTCCTTTCTTTGTATTTGCAAATAAGGTGAATTGTGAAATAAGTAAAAGTTCACCATCAATATCTTGAATACTGAGATTCATCTTATCCTCTTGATCTGAAAAGATTCTCATCCCAATTATTTTCCCTGCTAACCAATCGATATCTTCTTGAGTATCCTCATGTGTTATTCCCAATAAAATAAGTAAACCTTGCTCAATAGCAGCATGTTGCTTATTATCTATTATAACACTCGCCTCACTTACTCTTTGAATTACTGCTCTCATGATTGTGGCAACTGGTGTTTATCCTGCCGGTAATTATCTTCATCACCATTAACGATTTGCACATAGCTTTCATAACGACTTAAAACCATTTCGCCATTTTCTACCGCTTCTTTTATCGCGCATTTAGGTTCTTCTATGTGCATGCAGTTGTGAAATTTGCAGTCTTTTTTTAATTCATGAATTTCTGGAAAATAATCTCCTATTTCTTCTTTTTCCATATCTACCACACCAAAACCCTTGACTCCAGGTGTATCGATCAAACGTGCTCCAAAATCCAGATCAAACATCTCTGCAAAAGTCGTTGTGTGCTGTCCTTGCTTGTGTTGTTCTGAAATTTGTTTGGTCTTTAACTGTAATCCAGGCTCTATCGCGTTTGCAAGTGTACTTTTTCCAGCGCCACTATGACCGGCAAACATGCTGGTCTTTGCTTTCATTTTTTCTTTTACGATGTCGATATTCTTACCAGTTTGTGCACTTATAGCGATGCACTCATATCCGATGGACTTATACATGCTCATTAGGTAGCGTACTTCATCTAGCTCTGTCATTGTGAGTAATTCTTCTCCAGTTTCTGGATCTATAATCACTTCACCTTGATCATCATTATAAGTATCTACTTTATTGAAGGTAAGCACGACTGGGATATGGTAAGCCTCTGCAGTTACCAGAACTCGATCTATAAATGAGGTGAATGTAGGTGGATTGTTTAGGGTAACTAATAAAAACAACTGATCTACATTGGCAGCAATGATATGAGTCTGTTTAGAAAGATTTACAGATTTGCGAACGATGTAATTGTCACGCCCATGAATAACCTTGATAATTCCTATTTCTTCATCTCCTTTCTTCTCAATATCAAAGTCAACTTTATCACCTACAGCAACTGGATTTGTACTTTTTATTCCTTGCAATCGGAATTTCCCTTTGATACGACAAGAGTAGAAAGCACCGTCGCTACCCTTTACTTCATACCAGCTACCTGTTGATCTGTAGACAATTCCTGTCATTAATTGAGTTGTAAGTTTTTCATTGAAACAAAATTAAGGTTTTTATGAGTAGTACTTTGCTGGAATAATGAATATAATGGAGAACTGATTTAAACAATGCTACCATTAATAGGAGGTATGTCAAATCTCAACCGCTTTTAAAAGTTAAAAACTCCTTTCCTAAAAATAGGAAAGGTGGGCAAAGTGAGCGAGAGAGCACTTTGGCCGGAAAGATTTTACGGTGCTTAATTTTTCTAAAAAATAGATTATGGATCCGATTTAGTCCACAACACCTCAAAATCAGCTTCCCGATATGATTTAGACAATGCCAACACAGATAGTTGGCATGTCAAATCTTAAAATAATAATTACCAACACTTATTTCAAAGATGCAGAATTAATTCTGCTCTTTAGAAAATGCGTTTGTTATTAACTATTAATTACTTTCTCTTGATGCACAATAGATTCTTGATGTATGGCTTTAAAAACTCTTAAAATAAATTCCTCGCTCAAACCTTGCTCTTCTCCAGCAAGAATCATTTTTCCTAAAATCTCATTCCACCTTTTAGATTGAAGAACAGCGACATTACGTTCCTTTTTCAAAGCACCTATAGAGTCTGCAGTTTTCATTCTTTTACCTAGCGTTTCAATTATAGAGGTGTCAATCACATCTATTTGAGCTCTTAAAACACCTAGTTTAGATTGGTAACCTGCCTCATCATCCTGCTCTTTTCTAATGCGTAAATCTTGAAAAATTTGCAATAATGTTTCTGGCGTTACTTGTTGTGCAGCATCACTCCACGCATTATCAGGATCATAATGGGTCTCAATCATTAAACCATCATAATTAAGATCTAATGCCGTCTGTGAAACTTCAAAAATCATATCTCTTTTTCCAGTAATATGAGATGGATCGCATATCAACGGAATATCTGGAAAACGTGTTTGAAAATCTACAGCAATTTGCCATTCTGGAATATTACGGTATTTTGATTTTCCATAAGTAGAAAAACCTCTATGGATGACACCTAGATTTTTAATGTCTGCAGTATGAAAACGCTCCACAGCTCCTATCCAAAGAGCAAGATCAGGATTTACTGGGTTTTTCACTAAAACCACTTTATCTGTTCCTTTTAAAGCATCTGCTATTTCTTGAACAATAAATGGACTTACTGTAGATCTTGCTCCTATCCATAACAAATCGATGTCATGCTCTAAAGCTAGTTCTACATGAGCGCGATTTGCTACTTCTGTTGCAGTTAACAATCCAGTTTCGGCTTTTGCCTTTTGCAACCATTTTAAACCTATCGCTCCTACTCCTTCAAAGTTTCCTGGACGCGTTCTAGGTTTCCATATTCCTGCGCGCAAATAAGTAACATCACTATCTTTTAATTCATGTGCTATTCTCAACACCTGTTCTTCCGTTTCTGCACTACAAGGACCAGCGATGACAATAGGATGTTCTAATTTATGATCGTCTAACCAGGTTCTAAATTCTTTATTATTTTCCATTTTCAATTCCTTTCAATATCGTTTTTATTCTATTTGTTTCCTCCATATCCTTAAATATGGCGTTGTGATCGTTGTTTTTTACGCTTTCGCGAAAGCGAGATAAATTCTCAATATATCCATCAAGACTAGCTAACACATGTTCTTTATTCTGTGCAAAAATAGGCGTCCACATGGCTGGCGAACTCTTTGCTAATCGTACCGTACTTTCAAAACCACTGCCTGCAAGGTCAAAGATATCACGTTCATTTTCCTCTTCTTGAATGACCGTTTTACCTAACATAAAACTGGAAATATGCGACAAATGAGACACGTAAGCAATATGTTTATCATGTGCCGCTGGTGTCATATATCTCACACGCATTCTAAGTTTTTCAAACAGCTCGTTTGCTAATTCTTGCAATTTAAAGGTGGTTTTCTCTACCTCGCATACAATTAGCGTTTTCTTGACAAATAAATTTGAAATTGCCGCGTCTGGTCCAGAAAATTCTGTTCCTGCAATAGGATGCGCTGCAAGGTATTGTCTTCTATTTTTATGATTCTCTACACTCTTACAAATCGCCTCTTTTGTAGAACCAACATCTATAACAAGCGCATTTTCATTAATTAAGTCGAGCACCTGAGGCAAAACATTTAAAGTAGCATCTACGGGAATAGAGATGATAACCAAATCTGCATTAGAAACATCACTAAGGTTTGCTACCTCGTCTACAATGCCGTTTTGCTTTGCTTTTTGAGCATGAGCATCATTTTGATCAATACCATAAAAAACAGCCTGCGGATAATGAACTCGTAAATCCTTTAGCATCGAGCCACCTATCAATCCAGTTCCTATTAAAAAAATGTTCTTCATGCCTCTACTGTTTTAGAAACTCGGTGAATCATTTCTTGAATCAGCTCTTCATTTACACAAAGTGAAAATCGCACAAAACCTTCTCCATTCTTACCAAAAATGCTTCCTGGTGCGATAAAAATATGGTGCTCGTAAAGTAATTCATTTACAAAAGCTTTGTCATCTGTCATTCCATCTGGCAATTTGCACCAAAGGAATAAACCACCGTTTTGTTCTTGAGGTATTAGGTTTAAGGTTTCGGCAAGTTGTATGGTTAAAGCTCTTCTAGTTTTGTAGATTTTGTTTTGGTTTTCTAACCAGTTGTAATCTGTTCTTAACGCAGTAATCGCACCTTTTTGAATACCGTAAAACATGCCGCTATCCATATTTGTTTTTACTTTAAGTACTTCTTTAAGCAAACTAGCATTTCCAGTAAGCATTCCTACTCTCCAGCCAGGCATATTAAATGTTTTGCTAATGGAGTTTAACTCTAGCACTCCACCTTTTGAGCCTGCAACTTGATGAAGGCTTATTTTATCCTCATAACCTACGCAACTATAAGGATTATCATTAACGAGTAAAATCTCATGCTTTTTTGCAAAGTGGACTAGTTTTTCAAACAACTCTTTTGAACCTGCAGCACTAGTAGGCATATGCGGATAATTGATCCACATAATTTTTACTTTGCTTAGATCTAATTGCTCCAAAGCCTCAAAGTCTGGTAACCAATGATTCTCTTCTTTAAGATCATAAGCAACTGGAATAGCTTCACATAACCGTGCCGCACTAGCGTAAGTAGGATAACCAGGATCTGGAATTAATACATAATCTCCAGAGTTTAAAAAAGCCATGGAAATATGTAAAATCCCTTCTTTACTTCCCATCAACGGTATAATCTCCGTTTCTGAATCTAAAGTAACCTTATATTGCGTTTGATAGAACTGCGACATTGCTTCTCGCAGTTCTGGCAATCCTAAATAACTTTGATAACCATGTGCTTTAGGGTCTTGTAATGCAGCAGTTATTGCAGGTATAACCTGATCTGGCGGCAGTAAATCTGGATTTCCTATTCCTGCGTTGATAATAGGTTTATCTGATTCTAATAAAGCTCTTACTTCACGCAGTTTTGTCGCAAAGTAATATTCTTGAACGCTATCAAGTCTTGTAGCTGTTTTTATCATAGCGTGTGTGATTTATAAACTCCTAAAATTTTCATGGATTCCACAAGAATGCCTATTTCTAATTGTGCTTCTTTGAACTGTTGTAGATTTTCAAACTCCAGATCTGCCACAAAAGAGAATAGAAACGGCTTCTCAATTATAGGAACCGACTGAATTTTTGAAACGTTGATGTGTAGCTCTCCTAGTTTAGTCAGTATTTTGGCAAGACTTCCCGGTTCATGACTAGCAGTAAAATTGATCGTAGCTTTATTAGGTTGATTTATTTTTTTATTTGTTTTACTGACTACTACAAATCGCGTTGCATTGTTCTTAGTTTCCTGTATATTTTTAGACAATACTTGAAGCCCATAAAGTGACGCCGCAGTTGAAGAGCCAATTGCCGCAATTCCTTTCTTTTTGTTAGCTGCAATTCTGCTCGCAGCTGCAGCTGTATCATCTGTTTCTACCAGTTTAATTTTTGGATATTTTCTAAAGAAAGTCTGGCATTGCAGCAAAGCCATAGGATGAGAATGTACTTCTATTATATCTTCAATTGTTTGTCCTTTTAAAGCCATTAATTGATGTTCTATGTTCAGATAATATTCTCCAACTATATGTAAGCGGTTTTTATTTAACAACCCATAATTAGGTAGAATACTACCGGCAATAGAATTTCCTATGGCCATGATTCCTGTTCCTGCACTGTTATTTGACACGGCAGTAGTAAGCTGGTCAAATGTAGAGCACTCGATTAATTCTGGGTTTTTAAATAATACTGTTGCCACCTGATGATGGTAAGAACCTTTTATTCCTTGTATGGCTACTTTCATTTTTAAGTAAAAAAAAAGTCCTGATTGAATCAGGACTTTATTGTGTTATATAATTTTCAATTATTACAATAGCGTCCTTGCTTCCATAAAATAGAAGTAAAATCCGTACCAGAAATAATTGTTTGTTGTCATAATAGATTGCTAATGTAAAATAGATTTTTATAAATCTCGTGAATTTCGCAAACTTTTATATCATATTTAAAACTCTATCGTTGTAGTAGGGTAAAGATGTGATCTCGCTTTCGCGAAAGCGAAGTTAAAAAACCTACTCCTATACTAATCATTTCTTATCTTTACCTTATGTCTATAGAAGTAAGCAAAGTATCCAAATATTACGGGCAGCAAAAGGCGCTGGACGAAGTTAGTTTTTCTATCAAAGCAGGTGAAATCGTCGGTTTTTTAGGCCCTAACGGCGCTGGGAAATCTACTATGATGCGCATTCTCACCACCTATTTAAATGCTAATGAAGGAAAGGCAACAGTAAACGGTCATGATGTAGTTGAAGAACAACGTGAGGTACAAAAATCCATAGGGTATTTGCCAGAGAATAATCCGTTGTATCCAGATATGTATGTAAAAGAATACCTATCTTTTAGTGCCGATGTATTTAAACTGACCGATTCTAAAAAACGCATTGACGAAGTGATCGAGGAAACCGGGCTGACTTCTCATGTAGGTAAGAAAATACAGGAGCTTTCTAAAGGATACAAACAGCGCGTAGGGCTGGCAAATGCTCTATTACATGAACCAAAAGTATTGATTCTAGACGAACCGACTACTGGGCTTGATCCTAATCAGCTGGTTGAAATAAGACAGCTTATTAGAAAAGTAGGTCAAAAAACTACTATTTTACTTTCTACTCATATCATGCAAGAAGTAGAAGCGATGTGTGATCGCGTTATCATTATCAATAAAGGTAAAATCGTTGCAGACGATTATTTAAAGAATCTAAAAAGTGATGCTGCCCAGATCATCGAGGTAGAATTTGATTACAAAGTAGAACCAGAATTATTGAAACGCATCGACCGAGTAAGAGAAGTAACCGATCTTGTAAACTCTCCTGGATTCATTTACAGTCTAAGATTTGAGACCAAAGAAGACATGCGTAGTGCGGTATTTGATTTTGCTCATGATAATGAATTAAAGATTTTATCCCTTAATAAAAGAAATAAAAATCTGGAAACGATGTTTACTGAGTTGACAAAGGAGTAATTTCAATCACATTTACTCAAATAATACTGATACAATTCATCGATGGTAGCACCACGATATTTTCTCCAATAAATGGTAATGTAAAACCATTGCAATCTTAGAACACCTTTTTCATGATACCTGCGTGCACTCGTTTTTAACCATTTAGGAATGACATAATATTGATCACGACCATACAACCTAGCGATTATATCATAATCTTCGTAGATAGGAATTTGAGTATTATAACCGCCTATATCATCGTACAATTTTCTTGTAATGTACTGGGATTGATCACCACCTCTACTCGCTTTCCATGAGAATCTTGTAAACCATCCTATTATTATGAGCCATGGATGCCAACTTTTAAATTTCATTCTAAAACAACCTGCTGGATGACCATTATCAACTGCATTAATAATGAGTTGATCATAATTTTTAGGCGGATAAGAGTCTGCATGAAGAAAATATAAGATATGTTGAGTTGCTTCTTTAGAGCCGTTATGCAATTGAGTACCACGACCCTTTTCAGAATGAACAACTTTAATGGTTGTTTTATAATGTGATTTAAAGTTCTTAACTTTTTGTAAAGTAGCATCTTTACTTCCTCCATCAACTACAATTATCTCCATCGATGATGCGTTTACTGCATTATTTTGAAGGTGTTGTAAAAGCTCGATAATGGAGCTTTCTTCATTGAGAACTGGAATTATAATACTAATCATGGAAATACATATACGTAAGAAGTATTTATGTAGTTTTTCTTATTGCTTGTTCAAAGACCAGTCGTACTCTTTATAATCATACTTATCCTTCTCGGCTATTCTAGTGTCAGCATACTGATTGATATATTCGGCAAGCGTCATTCCGTTTTGGGTAAAATCTTCTGGATAAAAACTAAAGATAGAACTTAGTTTAGGATCGCTAGGATTACTGAAATCGTTCTTATTTGAATTGATAAATTCTCGTGCGCTTAGGTTCATAAGTTCATTTACGTTTGCTGCGGTAAAAGCTTTGTTTTGCAACTTAGGACAAGAATAACTCGCGCAATTAATGGCAAAATGAATTCTAGGATCACCCATTTTTTGAAGAACGTTCTTTTCTATTGCTGCTAGAGAATAGTCTTTATCATTTACTTTTATATATTTCTTGAGCCACACTTGACCTAAAGGGCCATTAATATCTTTGATACTTTCTGGCATATTATTCTGTAATATTAAATCCACCGTCGCGGCATTGTAAAGATTGATATAATAGGCAAATTGTTCATTAATACTCCACGATTCTTGCGGACTATTTACATTTAAATAACTCAAATATTCTTTTAACTGGTCTTGTTCATTTTTGAAACTATCATAGTCTACAAAACCTGCCTCATTTACATATTTCTTTAATAATGCATTCCACTTACCATGATCTAACTGACCTTTTTGAGATGGAATAGTCTCATTATTCTTTAAGGTTTGGTAATATAAATCACTACCACCTATGCAAGAGGTCGTGATGAGGACTAATAATAGAATTGATATGTATTTCATAATGTTGTTTTTGCTTTCGCGAAAGCGAGATTACCTTCACACAATGCCACTAAATAATGTACTGAAACTACAATTGCTCAATAAGAGCTTTAAATAAAGTGACCATTTTAGGTTCTGCTTTGCCGGCGATTTCAATAATTTCGGCAATAACAACTGGGGCTAGGTTTTCTGGATCACATTCATCTGTTAACACTGAGATAGCACTTACCGGCAGGTTCAAATGATTTGCAACTATAATTTCTGGAACGGTACTCATTCCTACAGCATCTGCTCCCATTATTCTGAGCATTCTATACTCTGCTCTAGTTTCTAATTGTGGCCCTACAACACTAGCATAAACGCCTTCTCTCAAGGTAATTCCCTTTTCTGAAGCGATAGATTTAAGTTGATTATTCATTGCTTTATCATAAGGAGCGCTCATGTCTGTAAATCGCTCGCCAAATTCACCTACGCCTTTAAATGCTAATGGACTGCCACCTTGTAAATTGATATGATCATCGATGAGCATCATGTCTCCTTTTTTCATATCCAGATTAATAGCGCCGGCAGCGTTAGACACCAGTAATTTCTTAATTCCTAAGCCATGCATGACTCTTACTGGATAAGTGATATCTATAAAATCATAACCTTCATACAAATGGAAACGGCCTTGCATCACGACCACCTTTTTGCCGCCTAGATCACCATAGATGAGTTTGCCCGAATGAAACTCTACCGTCGCTAAGGGAAATGATGGAATCTGATTGTAATGCGCTATTTTTTGGTTCTCGATACTATCCACAAGCTGGCCGAGACCTGTACCTAAAACGATTCCCACCTCTGGGGCTTCAAATCCTTGTGATTTTAAATATTCTATAGAGTCTTGAAGTTGTTTTTTACTGAGCATCATATATGTTTTAGAAATTGTTGAAATACTGGAATATCTTTTATATCCTCATAATAATCTACATCATTACGAGTTTCCAGCGTTGCATAATTTAAGTTTTTAAAGTTGTTAAGTGTATCCTCTAGAACTGTTTCTGTTCCCCATTCTTTATTTTCAAAAACTCCATTCACTAAGTTTTTAGTAAAGCCTAGCAAGTAGTAACCGCCATCTTGCGCAGGACCTATCACGGCATCATGAGATTCTAATTGTAAAAATGCATTTTCAAGATCTTGCTGTGACATATCATACATATCTGACCCTATAATTAGTACATGATCATGATTTGTAAAAGCCTCAATAAAGGCAATCTTCATGCGCACGCCTAAGTCGTCACCTTCTTGAACGTATTTATCATAAATCGTGTCATTCCAAGAGTCATTTAAATGCACTTTTTCTGAATACCATACTTGTTTAGTTACCTCAAGATTATGAGTGATTTGCTGCGTGTGATCTAGTAAAAAAGTATAAATATCTAATGCCGCTTGATCACCTACCGTTGCAGCGAGGCGTCTTTTACCTTTTCCTAACTCTGGATTACGAGTAAAAATGATAAGACATTTCTTATTATCTGATTTCAAATGAGAAGTATTATTTGCACAATTATAAGATAAAGAAGTTACGAAAAGTTCATTGTTTGCATGATTTTAAGGTTGTTATTCAAGATACTCATTTCAATTTACCCAGCATGTAACCGAATCCGATACTGTAGAAAACATCATCTTTATTAAGGTGAATGCTAGGTGTGAGCGTCATTCCAAAATACTTTGAAAATGGAAATTCTATTTTGGGACTTATTATTAAACTAATAGTCCCATATTGATGGTTTGAAAAAGCGTAATTAGGTCCACTCTCACCTGGTACAAACACAAAATTTGTAGGACGATTGTAGACGGTATAACCCAGGCCTGCCGTTCCATGAAAACGTATCGTCCCTGAATTGTTTAAATTATATATTCTTCCAGCCATCGCATTAAAAGAAACAATTTCGTCAAATCTTCCTGCAAAATCAAAAAGAGAAGAGAATCCAGAACCGCGACTATAATCGTCTGGAGTGTTCCCAGAATCGCGAAGAAAACCCTTCACTCCGATTGATAAACTATATTCATTTTTAAGTACATAAGTTCCTATGAGTCCAGCTGCAACTTTATAATTCCCAAAGCTCAAATCCGAAGACATATAAAATGAACCTGTTGATTCTTCCTGACCAATACATGCATAAGAAGAAGCTAGTAAGAACAGAAAAAGATAATTTCGCATCAATTATATATTTAAGGTATCAATATAAGGTCTAAGGTTTCTAAAGTCCTATTCCAGTACATTAATTTACTGTTATCCTTCTATTATATTTTAAATTATATCATTAAAAGCAGTAATAAATTTGCATATCGGTAAATAATCGTATTTTTGCAGACGCTTAGAGAAAGAATCTCGAGGCACCGTCAGATCGACTGACATACATAATATTCATTATATAATAATTTTGGCATGTATTTAGCACCAGAAAAAAAAGCAGAACTTTTCGCAAAGTACGGAAAAGATGCAAACGATACCGGTAACACAGACGCACAAATTGCGTTATTTACTTACCGTATCAACCACTTAACAGAGCACCTTAAAGGAAATCGTCACGACTACAACACAGAGCGTAGTCTTGTAAAACTGGTAGGTAAAAGACGTTCACTTCTTGATTACAAAATGAAGAAAGATATCGTTGCTTATCGTGAGTTGATTAAAGAACTTGGAATAAGAAAGTAAGAAATTGGGGACTTTATGTCCCCTTTTTTGTTTTTAGGTGTAAATTATTACGCCTTGTAAAGTAGGAGAGCTTATCTCTATTCCGCTTTCGCGAAAGCAGAATTAAAACAAATATCGCGACATTATAAAGCTGGTTTCTCACAAAGTAAAGAAATTAAATTAATGTAGTTTTAGAAATTTGTCACACTGAGCTTGTCGAAGTGTTTTCAAATTTCGAGTTCGAATTCAAATTCAATTTCATAAACGCCTTCTCTACCCACAACTTGAGATTAACGTTTAACTATATTTATGAAACCACAAGTTTTTAAACAGGTGATTAAAATGGCCAATGGGCCAGATATCACTATCGAAACTGGAGCGCTTGCAAAACAAGCACATGGATCTGTTGTGATCACATGTGGAAAAGCAATGCTTCTAGGAACAGTAGTATCCGGCTACAAATCAACCGGTCTAGATTTTCTTCCACTTACAGTAGATTACCGTGAGAAATTTGCCGCCGCTGGTAAATACCCAGGCGGATTCTTCAAACGTGAAGCCCGACCTAATGATGGAGAAGTACTTACTATGCGTCTTGTAGACCGTGTATTGCGTCCATTATTTCCTAAAGATTACCATGCGGAAGTACAGGTAATGATTCAGTTAATGTCTCACGACCCAGAAGTGATGCCAGACGCTATGGCTGGTCTTGCAGCAAGTACATGTCTTCAACTTTCTGACATTCCATTTGAATGCGCTATTTCTGAAGTACGTGTTGCGCGTGTAGATGGTGAATTTGTTATCAACCCAAGTTATGCTCAGCTTGCTGAAGCTGATCTTGAAATGATGATAGGTGCCAGTGCAGACTCTGTAATGATGGTAGAAGGTGAAATGAGTGAAGTATCTGAAGAAGATAT